>NZ_JAMYLQ010000025.1:0-118921 GCF_040318115.1 Mesorhizobium sp. M1312
GCCACCAATAGGGAGCAATACGATGCCGCCCTAACACACCTCTTGACCTCAGCATCGTCATGTGAGCCTGGGATCAAACAGCTAGCCCACAGCCGCGCCATGTTGGTCTTGGTCTAGGTGTCTCGACGAACACCAGACGGAAAGGATCGATTCCCGCGCATATTGCTGGCGCCGGCGCGCCATGCATGCGCCTGGCCCCGAAGTGAAACGGCGCCTGTTCTGATTGCCATGTGGTGAGGCAGGGCTCGTAAACGTGCAGCTCATGGGCTCTGGGTCAAGCTATACACAGCTCGCGGCCGCAGGGGCAACAAAACCCTGCCCATGCGGCCCTCTATGGCCCGCCACTCTTGACATGACAGCCAGAAAGTCGTACGGCTGTATACATCATAGTTCTTTAGAGTTCAGAGCGCTGGGCTCACGAAGGAGAATCGTATGGATGACAGCCTTTATGGAAGCCGTGATAAACGGGGCCAGTGGTCACCTCATAAGCGGCCCGCCCGCGAGCCCTTGTTTGTATGGCCGGCTCAACCGAAAAAGTTTCTCGTATGGATATTCGGCTTTCCTGGATATCTTTGGCCCTGGAATATGCTCCTCATCGGTATATCGGTTGTCGCGTGGGTCTATCTGACGCCGACGATGGATACGATGCGAGAGTTCAGCATCGGCTGGGTGGCGGCTATTCTCTTGCGCAACGCCGCGCTGGCCGTCCTTATATATGGAGGGCTACACACGCTGCTATACATTCAGCGCCGCCAAGACACTAGCTTCAAATACAATGCAAAGTGGCCCGACACCGACAATTCAGTATTTTTCTTCAAAAGCCAAACGGTAGAGAATGTCTTCTGGACTATGTGTAGCGGGGTGCCTGTTTGGACGGCTTATGAGGTGCTCGCTTGGTGGATGTATTCGAATGGTCACATGGCTCAACTGAACATTGAACAGCATCTTCCTTACTTTATCGGATTGCTGCTGATTACGCCTGCGTGGTTAAAACTGCAATTCTACTTGGTTCACCGCTTGATCCACATTGGGCCCCTCTACCACATCATCCACAAAGTGCATCATAATAACGTTAATCCGGGACCATGGTCGGGTTTGTCGATGCATACGTTTGAGCACATCCTATATTTCTCTGGAGTGCTTCTTTACTTCGTTGTGCCCTCTCACCCGACGAACGTGATGTTCTGCCTTATGATCCAGGCGCTGATCCCAGCGCTGGGTCATCTCGGCTTCGACAAGATTGTATCCGAAGGGGACAAGCATCTCGATACCGAAGGCTACTATCATTACCTGCACCACAGGTATTTTGAGGTGAACTATGGCGATACGTTAATCCCGTTTGATGAGTGGTTCGGCACAGCGCACGATGGCTCGCCCGAGGCCGACGAAGCGATGTACAGGCGAATGAAGGCAAAAAACTTCAACCGCAGCGGTTCCAAGACATAAGCTGCATTCGGGCTGCCCTTTTCTCGGCGAATAGTTGCTCTCTGCAGCAAGCGGGGCACGGCGGTTTTGCATCATTAGCGCCGTGTTCGATACCAAACCAAAGAGAGAAAGAGACATGACCAAACCAGGAGAGTGGGTGAAGGTTTGCGCCTTGGAGGCTTTAGCGCCTGAAGAAGCTATGAGGTTCGACCATGGCGGGCGCTCGTTCGCAGTCATTCGGTCGCCAGACGGCAACTACTTTGCGATCGACGGGCACTGCAGCCATGAAAAGGTCCATCTGGCAGACGGCATTGTGGACGGCAACATCATCGAATGTCCCAAGCATTTTGGGGCCTTCGACTACCGAACCGGCGAAGCTCGAGCTCTGCCCGCTTGCATCGACCTAAGGCGCTACGAGATCAAGATCGATTCCAATGTCGTGTTCATCAAGTTCTGAATGCCTATCGGGAGGAGAGTGATGCCGCATAGATACCAGCTGCACCATTATGCTGCACGAGATTGCCCGCATGAAACCTGAACGCCCTATGGTAATTGTCGGTGCGGGCGAGGCGGGAACGGCCGCTGCTGTTGCGTTAAGGGAGAGAGGGTGCGGCGGACGCGTCATCCTGATCGGCAATGAAGCTACACTACCTTATGAACGACCGCCGCTATCAAAAGACCTGTTGGCCGAGAGTGGAGATGATGGGCCAAAGTTCCTTATCACTCATGAGCGGCTGAAAAATTTGGCAATCGAATACCTTGATGGGCGCAACGTCCAGTCAGTCGATCGCGATACACATACAGTTTCGCTCTCGGGGGGCGAACGCCTGGCTTACGAGCGTTTGCTCTTAGCGACCGGCGCCCGTCCGCGAGGACTAACTGTCCCAGTCAACCCACAATGTCGAGTGACTGCGCTTCGCACTTATGCCGACGCTGTCGCTATTCGGCGGGCCCTCAGGCCAGGATGTAATGTCGTGGTGATCGGAGGTGGCTTCATCGGGCTTGAAGTTGCTGCAAGTGCGATATCCAGGGGCGCCTCTGTGACAGTGCTTGAGGCCGGCCCACGTCTGCTGATGAGAGCGGTACCAGCCAGCATGGCAGAGCGCATCAAAGCAAAGCACCTGGGTGCTGGCGTCCGCATTGAGCTGAATTCTACGGTCACGGGAGTCGAGGCGGCTGAAGAACGATCTGCGGTATTGTTGGCTGACGGCCGCACATACCTCGCCGATCTAGTGCTGGTGGGAGTCGGTGCCGTTCCAAACATAGAACTTGCACAAGCGGCCGGGCTAGCGATCGAAAATGGGATCGCGGCGAACGACACGCTAGCCACCTCCGATCCTGACATTTTTACGGCCGGCGACTGTTGTTCTTTCCTGCATCCCCTCTACGGCGAGCGAATTAGGCTCGAGGTGTGGCGGAACGCGTGGCAACAGGGCGCGGCTGCGGCAGCTAATATGTTGGGCTCGAACTCCGCTTACGAGCGCGTTCCATGGTTCTGGTCGGACCAGTACGACGAGACGCTTCAGATCGCTGGTATATGTAGTAATTCGGGTGCCGCTATAAACAGGGACCTTGGCGAGAAGGGACAGATCTCCTTTAACTTGGCCCCTGACGGGCGCTTAGTGGCGGCATGCGGGTTTGGCAGTGCTGCCGCTATCGGAAAGGATATACGCATCGCCGAGGCGATGATCGAAAGGCGAATTTGCGCTCAAGCTGACGCACTGGCAAATCCCGCAGTCGCCCTTAAATCGTTGATGTAGCATTAAGCGGCATTCCAAGACGCACCAAATTTAAGGATCACTGATATTGAAGATTGACAATTGAACGACATGAGGCAAATGCATTCCGCGCTCACCCGCTCATTCTGCCGATGACCAGCTGAACCGCAGAGCAGGCCTTCTGTTCGATAACCAGGTGGGGGTCTGATAATGCGCCGCGTTTTTGCCGTGAGCAGTCATCTGCTGCAACTCGGCGGTCACCTGCCCAGGATCGTGCATCGAATGTTCAAGGTGATCGCCTTCCGGCAATGACAGCCAAACCAACAACGTTTGGGGAGTTCGATCCTGACAATATGTTCAGAAAAGAGGCGGCTTTGCCTTACATAGAACGAGGGCGAGATATGACCATTGGAGTTGCGGTATGAGCGGAGAAGCGGAATTAAGGAAGGTGGGCGCGATCGAAATTCACGACCTGATGAGAGATCGCATTTGTCTTCTTGATTATGCGCCGGGGACAATGCTTCGGGAAAGCGACATCGCTGTTGAATTCCACGTGAGCCGGACACCAGTTCGTGAAGCATTCCAACGGCTGTCGATCGAAGGACTGGTAGAGGTGAGAAACGGCATCGGTACTTTCGTGACAACCCTTGACCCCGTGCAAATGCGTGAGGTTTTCGATCTTAGAATTGAAATGGCGCAGCTTTTTGGCCGAATTGAAGCCCGTGATGCGACGACAGCAGATGTGGCTGTCTTGGAAACCCTGCTTAGCCGGTCACACGGTTTGGCAGAGAAGTTTGATGTCGGTGAGCATTGGCAAATCAACCATATCTTACACTTCGCGATTAGCGATCTTTTGCTAAACAAGGTGTTCCGTGAGATGTGGCACAACCTTTATTTTAGGGCTGCCAGAGCATGGTATGACATGTCCCGCGACATATGGCCGGATGCCGTTAGATTGCTACAACTAGAAATAACTGATCTGCTCACAGCAGTGCGAGAGAACGATATCGAGGCAGTCGGTTATATCAAACGCAACTACATCAAATTTTCGTGGAAGCGTATCTCTTCCAAGCAGCAACAATAGCACGGCCCTGCAAGTTCGTTGATGCTACGCGGTCTGCCCGTTTCGCTTTCTCTTGAGCCGACCTGTCATTCAAGCCTTGCAGGCTGATCCTCGGCGACCAACCCTGCACTTTCGTAATAACCACGCCTACATGGGAATTGATCTATGGACGTACGCGCCGCTGTTGCCGTTCAGGCCGGAAAACCGCTTGAAAATATGACCGTTCAGCTCGAAGGTCCGCGCGCCGGCGAGGTACTGGTCGAGGTGAAGGCGACGGGCATTTGCCACACCGACGACTTCACCCTCTCAGGCGCCGACCCGGAAGGTCTCTTCCCCGCCATTCTCGGCCACGAGGGCGCGGGCATCGTCGTCGATGTCGGCCCGGGTGTGACTTCGGTTAAGAAGGGCGACCACGTCATTCCGCTCTACACGCCGGAATGCCGCGAATGCTTTTCGTGCCTTTCGCGCAAGACGAACCTTTGCACGGCCATCCGTTCGACGCAGGGTCAGGGTCTGATGCCCGACGGTTCGTCGCGCTTCTCGATCGGCAAGGACAAGATCTTCCACTATATGGGCTGCTCAACCTTCGCCAATTTCACCGTGCTGCCGGAAATCGCCGTCGCCAAGGTCAATCCCGCCGCCCCCTTCGACAAGATCTGCTACATCGGCTGCGGCGTCACGACGGGCATCGGCGCCGTCATCAACACGGCCAAGGTGGAGATCGGCTCGACGGCGATCGTCTTCGGCCTGGGCGGCATCGGACTCAACGTGCTGCAGGGCCTGAAGCTTGCAGGCGCCGACATGATCATCGGCGTCGACGTTAATCACGGCCGCAAGGAGTGGGGCGAGAAATTCGGCATGACGCACTTCGTCAACCCAAAGGAAGTCGGCGACGACATCGTGCCCTACCTCGTCAACATGACGAAGCGTAACGGCGACCTGATCGGCGGCGCCGACTATACATTCGACTGCACAGGCAGCACGAAGGTGATGCGCCAGGCGCTCGAATCATCGCATCGCGGCTGGGGCAAGTCGATCATCATCGGCGTCGCTGGCGCCGGCCAAGAAATCTCGACGCGCCCATTCCAACTCGTCACCGGCCGCAACTGGATGGGCACCGCCTTCGGCGGCGCACGTGGCCGCACAGATGTTCCGAAGATCGTTGATTGGTACATGCAAGGCAAGATCCAGATCGACCCGATGATCACGCATACAATGCCGCTGGAAGACATCAACAAAGGCTTCGATCTGATGCATTCCGGTAAGAGCATCCGCGGGGTGGTCGTTTATTAGCCTCAGGAGGATAATCTCAAGGCGATGGTGCGGATATCTACGATTTGCGCAGCTTGCGCGCTCGCAACGCAAGGGTGTCGGCGATCCCGCTCTCTATTCAAATGCTCCCTTCGCCATGAGCGCTCGCCTGACGAATTCTAGTCATTTCGATACTGTCACAACAGGGCACCTTTAACGATACGGGGAGGCGTGATGCAGCAACTCAAGGTTCTTCAATCACTCTGGGCAATGGAGCGACGCGAGCCCGATGGGTTCGAACGAACTCTTGACGAAAACCTTCGCATGATTGCAGACGCGCGCTTTGATGGAGTAAGCGTCTTCCTCGGCAGTAAGGAGCAGTCTCAGTCGCTTAAACGGGCGCTCGGCGGAGCCGGCCTGCTTGTCGAAGCATGCGGGCTTCCTGCGAGCGATGATGATTTGAAGCGGCAAATCGACTTTGTCGGTGGGCTTGGCGCACTGCACTTCAATGTGCAACCGGATGTAAGACTGCGTCGACTAGCCGATGGCATCGACCTCATTGAGCGGTGGATGAAGATCAGCGAAGGTGCTGGCTTTCAGGTTTATTTTGAGACGCATCGCAATCGGCTCACGACCGATCTCTTCTACACACTTGATCTGTTGGATGCCGTGCCGAGCATGCCGCTTCTCGCGGATGTGTCGCATTTCCTTGTAGGTCGCGAGTTTGCTTGGCCTGTAAGCGACGAAAATCATCGGCTCATCGAAAGAATTTTGGATTCATCCTGGGCATTTCATGGCCGTGTGGCATCGCGCGAACAGGTACAGATCGAGATCTCATTCCCGCATCATAAGATGTGGGTGGACCTGTTCGCTGGCTGGTGGCGCTACGGATTCGAAAGTTGGCGCCGCCGCGCAGATTTTGACGCCCAACTAAGCTTTACTTGTGAGCTTGGACCACGCCCTTATGCAATCACAACCAGTGCTGGAAATGACTCGACAGATCGTTGGGCTGAAGCGCTGCTAATGCGCGATCTCGTGATGGGTGTTTGGGCCGCGCCAGCATTAACAGGCGTCTAAACCTGCATGTTAGGTCCTCCCAAAGGGAGCCTAGTTGAGGCTTTTGGTGCTTCAGGAGGGATGCCGGCCAAAGACATTGGGGCGCCGGCATTTGTTTCGGCAATCATCTAGATCCCATGAAGCCAGCGTGACAGAATTACTGACGCGGTTGGCTCGCAAGATGCGTAAGCCCAGGTATGCCCCAGATCTCGGCGGCCTGGAGGTAGGCGGCCGGCAGGAGGTCGTTGATCTGCCCGCTGGGATCGTTGACGATCCTGGTGAGGAAATCGGCGCGATCGCCGAGCGGTTGGACGTCGTTGAGTTTGCGGATCTCAAGGCGACGATGGCCCGTGCTCCGCGACGCCGTTCGATCCTGCGAAGAGCGCGTTCATGCCTAGGTGGGCCGCGCGAAACGTGACCGCTCTCAGCCTCCGGCTTCCGATTGCTCCTTCAATCGAATGACCATATTCACTCACCCTGCTACGGCCATTTGTCTGGGTCATTTTGACGACGCACGTTTGTCCAAGCCTTGCGGCTGCTCAATCATGCGGCATTGGCTGCCGCGAGCACCTCGCCTTTGCGCTGCCCCGGGCAGAACTCCGACGTTGTCGATAAGCCGCGTCCCGCCCAGCCAGGCGGCGACGATCAGGCGGGCCGGTCGATCCGCGGCGCCAAGCGGCGACAGGTCATGGTCTGCTCGTAGCTCGAGATACTCGACTCCGTCGTAACCGGCAGCGAGGATCGCTTGCCTGGCCTCGGCAAGCACAAGCTCTGCCGGCGCTCCCGCCGACAGCCGCTCGGCCGAGGTGGAGAGGATTTTGGGGAGCTTTGGCGCTGCCAAGCGCTGTTCGGCCGAGAGCCTGACATTGCGCGACGACATCGCCAGGCCGTCGGCTTCACGTACCGTTGGACATGCTACAATCTCGATCGGAATGTCGAGATCGCGCACGAGCCGGCAAACGCTGGAAATCCTTCTCGCCGAAGAAGGCGAGATCAGCACGCGTCTGGAAAAAGAGCTTGGCGACCGTCCGCTGCATTTGGCGCGTAGAGCAGATGAGCGCCGAGCGGCGCAAGTGACCTGCCACTGAACTTTCATCCAGTGGCGATTAGAGCCTCGGCCGTTTCTGTTATGCCGTATGGCGCGGTTTGAGCAACCAGCGGAGACGCGAAGCCTTCATTGAGCGCAGCGTCGGAGCCGGTTGCGGCGAGGGTTCCGGCGAAGGCCGCCGGGGTCTGGTAGCCGAGCGAGGAATGGGGCCTCGCGGTGTTGAAGTCCTGCCTCCATTCGGCAATGGCACTGCGGGCGTGGTCGAGGCCGAAGAACAGGCTCTCGTTCAACAGCTCGTCGCGCATTCGGCCGTTGAAGGATTCGACGTAGCCATTTTGCATCGGCTTGCCCGGCGCGATGTAGTGCCATTCGACGCGATGATCCGATGATCCTTCGACCAGGCGAGGATGGCGTTCGAGGTGAACTCTGTGCCGTGGTCGGAAACGATCATGTCCGGCTTGCCGCGCCAGGCGATCAGGTCAGTCAGTTCCCGAGCAACGCGCCGACCGGAGATCGACGTGTCCGGGATCGCGGCAAGGCATTCGCGCGTCACGTCGTCGACGATGTTCAGCACCCGGAACCGCCGCCCGCAGGCGAACTGGTCATGGACGAAGTCCAGCGACCAGCGCGCGTTCGGCTTCGCCTCAACCAGAATCGGCGCCCGCGTGCCGACCGCTCGTCGCCGTGCCCGGCGCTTGCGCACCGTCAGGCCCTCCTCGCGGTAGAGCCGGTAGATGCGATTGACCCCTGATGGCTCGCCCTCTCGCTGGAGCAGAATGAACAGGCGTCGATAGCCGAAGCGGCGGCGCTCGTTGGCGAGGTCGCGTAACCTTGTGCGCAGCTCCGTCTCCGGCGGACGCCGGGACCGATAGCGGACCATCTTGCGATCGGCACCGACGAAGGAACAGGCCCGACGCTCCGACACGCCCATGACGGCCTGCAGATGCGCGACGGCTTCGCGCTTGGCGGCGGGCCCTACCATTTTTTTGAAAGAAGCTCGCGCAGTGCCGACGCTTCGAGCATCTGGTCGGCGAGCAGCTTCTTCAGCTTCGCGTTCTCGTCTTCCAAGGCTTTCAGCCGTTTGGCATCGGAGACGTCCATCCCGCCATATTTCGCCTTCCAGTTATACAGCGTCGCCTCGGAGATCCCATGCTTGCGCGCCAGGTCGCCCGCCTTTGCTCCCGCCTCATGCTCACGCAGAACCGCGATGATCTGCTCTTCCGTAAACCGCTTTCTCTTCATCAGTCCGTCCTTCAATCGAGGCCGGACTCTAATCTCAGATGGAGGAAATTACCCGTGGCAGGTCACAAGCTTGGCGGCATCGTCATGCTCAGTGCGCGGGTAGGCCGCGAGATCGGCCGCGCTGTTAAACTGTTTCGGGTTGACGAACAGCGTCACGATAACCCGGTCGGCCTTGGCGAGCGCGGTACGCACCAAGCTCAGATGGCCTTCATGCAAGGCACCCATAGTCGGCACGACAGCGACCTTCAGGCCATTCTGACGCCATCCGGCCAAAGCCATGCGCAACTCGGTGACGGTTCGTGCGATCGGAATGCTCATGCGCCTTTTCCACCATTGACCGTCCTTGGCGCATCGTCGCCGAACTGATGCTCGGCCGCTGGAAAGCGGCGGTCGCGGACTTCCTGCGCATAGGCAGCAATCGCCGCCTCGGCGATCTCACCGAGTTCGGCATAGCGCTTGACGAATTTGCGCCGGAAGTCGCCGAAGATGCCCAGCATGTCGTCGACGACGAGTATCTGCCCGTCACAGGCCGCCGAGGCGCCGATACCGATCGTCGGGATCGCTACCTCTGCGGTGATCCGGCGGGCGAGCGTCTCGGGGACCTTCTCAAGCACCACCGCGAATGCCCCCGCTTCGCTCACGGCATGCGCGTCCGCCCCGACGCGCTCCGCATCACCGCCTCTGCCCTGCACGCGGTAGCCGCCGAAGGTATTGACCGCCTGTGGCGTCAAACCGACATGGCCCATGACCGGCACGCCGCGTGCAGCGAGGAAGCGGATCGTCTCGGCCATTGCCTCGCCACCTTCGAGCTTGACCGCCGCGCAGCCGGTTTCCGCCATGACACGTGCGGCATTGCGGAAGGCCTGCTCGGGGCTTTTCTCGTAGGAGCCAAACGGCATGTCGACGACCATCAGCGCCTGCTCGAGGCCGCGTCGCACGGCCTGGCCGTGCATGACCATCATCCAGCGTCACGCCCAGCGTCGACGGCAAGCCGTGGAGCACCATGCCGACGCTGTCACCTATGAGAACAATGTCACAATACCGATCAACGAATTTTGCGATCGGCGTGGTATAGGCCGTCAGGCAAACGAGCGGCGTTCCACCCTTCCGGGACCGAATATCCGGCGGTGTGATTGCCCTGGTGTTGGCAACCGCGCTCAAGAGGGCTCCTTCCCAACGTTATCAACCGCGAACGGTGTCGTGTCGCCGAAGCAAGGTCGTGACCCTGACACGCCGAGAAATCGTCCGGCCGGAATTTTTCGGGCTGCGTGAGGCGCTATTTTATTCGCCTCGCGGAAACACTTCGAAAAGTGGGAGGCGGACACAAAGCCGCAGGATACCGCAATCTCCAAAACAGGCATCGCCGACTGGGCAAGCAGGAGTTTCGCGTGTTCCAATCGCAATTCCCGGAAGTAGCGGCAGGGAGAGCGACCAATGTCATTGCGGAACAGGCGTTCCACCTGCCGCCTCGACACACCCGCAGCGGCCGCGAGGTCCGCCATTGTAGGCGGCGTGGCCAGATTTCTCTGCATCAAATCGATGAGTTTCACCACCGTCGGGCTGAGCCTGCCATGCTGACGCAACAGCGGCAGCCGCTGGCGCTCATCGCCGGTGCGGACACGGCCGGCGACGGCCAACTCCGCAACGCTCACCGCAACAGGTTCACCGCAATGATGTTTCACAAGCTCGATCATCATATCGAAGGCTGCCGTGCCCCCGGCGCAGCTCCAGATGTTGTTATCAACCTCGTAGACGGTGGCTACCGCCTCGATACGCATGAACCGCTCCTTGAATCCCGGCAGGGCCTCCCAATGGACGGCGCATTTGCGGTCGTTCAGCAGGCCGGCTTTGGCCAAAGCAGCGACACCGTTTCCAAATGCGCCTGTCCCAATGCGACGCTGGCGACATTCCCGCAACCATGCGCTCAGCACCTTCGTTTCGCGCCCTTTATCATGCTCATCACCGAAGACCAGAGCCAGGGCCGGGCGTTCAGGCTGCATCAGGCATCTGCGCTCCTGGGCCAAGTCGGCGTCGGCCGTGACAACGATGCCGCAGCTTGCCCTTACGGCTCCGCCCAGGTTGGAAACAATACGCCAGCGAAAGGCTTCACGCCCGGCGGCTTTGTTGGTGAGGCGCAAGACGTCCAAGGCCGATGAGACAGCGAGAAGTTCGAACCCGGGTGCCAAATAGAGGGCGACAGTAACCGGCTCTATGGCAGGAGCGGATGCCCAGGCGCGCTGGGACCAGTGATGGACCATTTTAGACTCTCCGCAGTGTTCTCTTAGCGACGCGGTATAATTAGCACCGCGCCTAATTTGAGTGATGGCTGAAATCGAGGAAAGGACGATTGCGTCGGCATGGCAGTAGCTTTGCGACGCCGCCCTGGTTCGGCCGCACCGCCACCAACGAAATGCAGGCCGAGGCGGAGCGGCCTTTCTGAGCACCGGCGGAGGTGGGCACCGGCGACCGCGGCCGCCTTAGGCACTTTGCCGCAGGCCGAATACCTCCCTTCCTTTCCTTTCCTACAGTGTTGGAGAAGCACATCCAATTTTGAGAAGACGCCCGATCATCTGCTTAAGTCTTGCATGGTGGGTGCCGTCTAAGCGTTAGCAAGAAGGGCAATTATTTTGACGGCCTAACATAAAGCTGGATCTGATCAACTTTCCCTAAGACGACATCGCTACGGAATTTGCTATCTCTCATAACCCTTCCACGCACATGGCAACCCCCATGCCGCCGCCGATGCATAGGGTCGCTAGACCCTTTGAAACGCCGCGCCGCTTCATCTCGAACAATAGGGTATTGAGCACGCGCGCGCCGGACGCGCCGATCGGATGACCAATGGCGATGGCGCCGCCTTTGACATTGACGATCGCCGGATCCCAGCCTAGGTCTCTGTTGACGGCGCATGCCTGAGCCGCGAAAGCCTCGTTTGCCTCGACCACCTCCAAATCGCCGATTGTCCAACCGGCCTTTTCCAGCGCCTTGCGGGATGCCGGGATCGGGCCGGTACCCATAACCTGCGGATCGACGCCAGCAGTAGCCCACGAGACGATGCGGGCCAGCGGCTGGATGCCACGACGACCGGCTTCTTCCTCGGTCATCAGCAGTGCTCCGGCAGCACCGTCGTTGATGCCGGAGGCATTGCCGGCGGTGACCGTTCCTTCCTTATCGAACGCGGGGCGAAGCTTGGTCATCGATTCCAGCGTCGCGCCGTGGCGGATATATTCGTCCTGATCGACGGAGACGTCGCCCTTGCGGCCCCTGACAACGAAAGGAATGATTTCGTCGGCGAAGCGGCCGGCCTTCTGCGCGGCTTCCGCCTTGTTCTGCGACGCGAGTGCGAACTGATCCTGATCGTCGCGGGAGAGCTGCCACTTCTTGGCGATGTTTTCGGCCGTTGTGCCCATGTGATAGCCGTAAAATGCGTCGGTCAGGCCGTCTTTGATCATGGTATCGACCATCTTGAAGTCGCCCATCTTCACGCCGCCGCGCAGGTGCGCACAATGCGGCGCCATCGACATGGATTCCGTGCCTCCGGCGACGATGATCTTGGCGTCACCCGTGGCAATCTGCTGCATGCCGAGCGCCACCGCGCGCAGGCCCGAGCCGCAGAGCTGGTTCATGCCCCAGGCCGTGGCTGCCTGCGGAATGCCGGCCTTGATGGCAGCCTGGCGGGCAGGGTTCTGGCCTTCGCCAGCGGACAGGACTTGGCCGAGGATCACCTCATCGACTTCGGCCGTCTCAATGCCGGCGCGCTCGAGCACACCCTTGATGACAGCCGCACCAAGCTCATGGGCCGGCGTGTTGGCAAAGGAACCGTTGAACGAACCAACCGCGGTCCGTGCTGCGCTGGCGATGACAATAGATGCAGTCATGATTGTTCCTTCCAGCTAAATGACTGACACGGCCGCTATGGCAGGGTATCAGTTGACGATTGTCGCTTCGGTGGCGTTGCGGAAGTCGCTCTCGCTCACGCCTTCAGCAAGCTCAACGATTTGCAATCCGCCTTCGACGACATCGAACACGCCCAGATTGGTGATGATCCTGTCGACCACCCGCTGACCGGTCAGAGGTAGGGTACATCCCTTCAGAATCTTGGATTCGCCAGCCTTGTTGGTATGATCCATGACCACAACCACGCGTTTCACGCCGGCGACCAGATCCATTGCACCGCCCATGCCCTTGACCAGCTTGCCAGGGATCATCCAGTTGGCAAGATCACCCTCCTCCGACACCTCCATCGCGCCGAGGATAGCCATAGCAATCTTACCCCCGCGGATCATCGCGAAGCTTTGCGCGGAGTCGAAGAAGGCCGAATGCGGAAGCGCAGTCACTGTCTGCTTGCCGGCATTGATGAGATCCGCGTCAATGGCGTCTTCCGTCGGGAACGGGCCTATACCGAGAAGGCCGTTCTCCGACTGCAGCGTCACGTTGACCCCTTCAGGAATGTGGTTGGCAACCAGAGTTGGAATGCCGATGCCGAGATTGACATAGGTCCCGTCTTCAAGTTCGCGAGCCGCTCGCGCAGCCATCTGGTTTCGATCCCAAACCATGTGTTTCCTTCCCTTACGCTGCTACGCGTGTCGTGCGTTGTTCGATGCGCTTCTCGTGTTCCCCCTGGATGAGGCGATGCACGTAAATCCCGGGCAGGTGAATCTGATCGGGATCGAGGCTGCCGACCGGCACAATCTGTTCGACCTCGGCAACGCAAATCTTGCCGCAGGTTGCTGCCGGCGGATTGAAGTTGCGAGCCGTCTTGCGAAAGACAAGGTTGCCTGTCGTGTCCGCTTTCCAGGCTTTAACAATTGCGAGGTCAGCAACGATGCCAGTCTCAAGGACATAGGTCTCGCCGTTGAACGCCTTATGCTCCTTACCTTCGGCCACGACCGTGCCGACGCCGGTCTTAGTATAGAACCCCGCGATTCCGGCACCGCCAGCACGCATACGTTCTGCAAGCGTACCCTGCGGATTGAATTCGAGCTCGAGCTCGCCGCTGAGATATTGCCGCATGAACTCGGCATTCTCACCGACATAGGAGGAGATCATCTTTTTGATCTGCTTCGTCCTCAGCAGCACGCCAAGCCCGAAATCGTCGACGCCGCAGTTGTTCGAGGCGATCGTCAGGTCTCTGGTCCCCGCCTCGCGGATCGCACTGATCAAAAGTTCCGGGATGCCGCAAAGGCCAAACCCGCCGGCAGCAATCGTCATGCCATCATGCAGAACACCCTCCAGCGCATCTGCTGCACCGGAAAAGACCTTATTCATCTTGTCCTCCACTTTGCGATACCCGCGCTTTTTCAGCCAGACCACCTGCGGTAGCCGCAAAACCTGCCGCTGCTCCGATCAGCACCGAGCGGCGAGTAAGGCCGGAGTTCAGGGTTGCCGTATCGTATTCCTTTTTATCTGCTCTCTGGTGGTTGCAGTGGCTACGCCGGTCCGAGTTCAGTCCGGCGGGGGTGGCTTCTGCCGGCTTAGACCGAGCATGCTTCGAACCTCGGCCGGGCCAAGAAGGCGGACCCCCAATGCCCCGATCAGATCGGCGGCGCGCGCAACCAGTTCAGCATTGGTCGCCAGCTGTCCCTTACCAAGAAAGAGGTTATCTTCGAGACCGACGCGGACATTGCCACCGGCAAGGATTGCCGCGGCGACAAAGGGCATCTGGTCCCGCCCCAGCGAAAAGGCCGACCAGGTGCAATCCGGCGGCAAGGCGTTCACCATCGCCATTAGGGTGTTCAAGTCATTGGGAGCACCCCACGGCACCCCCATGCAAAGCTGCATCAGCGCCGGAAACGGGATCACCCCGTCGGCCAGCATCCGCTTCGCGAACCACAAATGGCCGGTATCGAATATTTCCAGTTCAGGCCGCACGCCCAAATCCGCGATGACCCGCCCCATGGCGCGCAGGATCCCCGGGGTATTGACCATGATCAACCCGGAATCGCCGAAATTCATCGATCCGCAATCGATGGTACAGATTTCCGGGCGGCATTCGACGATATGAGCCAGACGCTCGCTCGCGCCGATCAGATCGGTGCTTGCAGCATCAAATGGCAGCGGCTGTTCCTCTGGACCCAGCACCAGATCCCCGCCCATACCGCAGGTCAGATTCAGTACGACATCGACATCCGCGCTGCGAATCCGGTCGGTCACTTCGCGATAAAGAGCAAGATTGCGAGAAGGCGCGCCGGTTTCTGGATCGCGGACATGGCAATGCACTACCGCTGCGCCCATCCGCGCGGCCGCTATGGCATCATCGGCGATCTGTTTCGGGCTGCGCGGAACGTGTGGGGATTTGTCCTGCGTATTGCCCGAGCCGGTGACGGCACAGGTGATAAAGACATCGCGCTTCATTTCCAAAGGCATTTCAGTATTGTTCCTGTGGCTGGCTGCTCCGCGTCACGCGTGCAGCTAGTATTCCTATACTCACGAAGCCGCATTCCAAGCGATTGGGCGCAGGGCCGCGGTTATGCCACTTCCTTAGGGCGCAGATCGCGAATGGCATTCCCGGCGCCTTCTGGCCGGGGCAGGACCGCATGGGCCGCAGCCAGCCGCTCCAGCGCCGCCGCCACATGCGGCAAAGGCGGACACACCGCGCGGGTGGCCAGATCGACATGTAGGATCATGACCTCCACCGTCGCGGCAAGCCTGCCATCAGGCGCGAGGAACCGATGGAAAATGTGCGTTTTCTTGCCGCTGGAAAAAAGCACCTGCGTCCTCACGGAGATCTCGTCGCCCTGATGCAGTTCGGCGAGATACCGGATATGGCTTTCTGCCGTGAAATGGCTCCGGCCAGCAGCGATATATTCCGCCGTGACACCACAGCTTTCGGTCAGCGCATCCGTAGCATTCGAGGCGACCTCTAGGTAATGCGCCTCGTTCATATGGCCATTCGCATCTGTCCAGGTCGGCGGAATAACACGCCGTGCGGTGAGGAGAAGCAACTCATCATCTTGGCGAAAGGCCAGCCCTGCCTCATGCGCTCGCACGGTGCCGCCCGCCCCGACCCGCTCCGCCTTCAGCGCCCTAATTAGCGCGACCAGGCTGGCATCGCGCGCCTGCTCCATCTGTCTGATGCTACGCCCGTTCACCTGTGCATCGGATTGCCCCGCGATGCGCTCGATCAGCGCCTCGTCCAGCTCGGGCACATCCATCAAATGCGTCAAGGGCTCCGCCAGTGACGGCCCGAATTGCGCGAGGAAATGGCGTATCCCGGCCTCGCCCCCACCCAGACGGAAGGAGTCGAATTGCCCCATCTGCGCCCAGCGAAGGCCAAAGCTATACAGGATCGCCTCATCAATCTGGGCGGTGGTCGCGATTCCGTCTTTGACCATCCACAGCGTTTCGCGCCAAACAGCCTCCTGCAAGCGGTTGCCGATAAAGCCGTCGATTTCCCGATCAAGCACCAGCGGATGCATACCGACCGAGGTCAGGATTTCCGCCGCGCGCGTTTTCGTAGCGGCGGGTGCAGTATCGGATCCGACGATTTCGACCAATGGCAGCAGATAAACCGGGTTGAATGGGTGCGCGACGATCAGCCGCCCGGGTATCGAGCATAGTTTTTGCAACTCACTTGGGCGGAAGCCTGATGTCGAGGAGGCAAAAACAGCCCCGGCCTTCAAATGCGGCTCGATTGCTGCGTAAAGCCCTCGCTTGAGTTCCAGCCGTTCTGGAGCGCTTTCCTGCACCCAGTCGGCCCCTGTTACCGCGTCGAAGACAGTATTCGCGTAGCTAAGCTTCCCCGGCAGTGGCAGCACACGATCGTAAAGCGCGGGAAGACTAGCCCGGGCATTGGCCAGCACGTCCTGCATCCGGCGGGGGGTCTCGGGTGACGGGTCGAAGACGCAGACATCGAAACCGTTCAGCAGGAACCGCGCCGCCCAGCCCGCACCTATTACCCCGCAGCCGATGATCGCGACCTTCATGTCAGGCCACCTTCTTCGACAGGACCGCGGCCGGCACAATCAGTGCATCAACAGCGATTGCACCGGACTCGGTGACCATCACTGGATTGACATCAATCTCCGCGATCCGCGAGCGGAGGCCGGCGCAAAGCTTCGAAAAGGCGCTGAGAGCATGCGCGGCCGCCCTCATGTCACGTGGCGCTTCACCACGCACCCCATCGATCAGCCGCGCCACTTTGAGGCGACGGATCATCGCCTCGGCTTTTTGCGGCCCGAACGGCGCCCGGGCAAAGCGGCGTTCGTCGAAAAGCTCGACCAAAGTTCCCCCTGGCGAGACCATGATTAGCGGTCCGAAGTCCGGGTCCATGACGCAGCCAAAGGCCAGTTCGATGCCTTTTTCGGCCATTTTTTGCATTATTACACGCGAGCCAAGCCGTCGCGACAAGTCCGCGTAGGCCGCCTCGAGTGCTTTTAGATCGCGTAGGTTTAATACGACGCCCCCAGCGTCACTCTTATGGTCGATCCCCGCGGCAGTTTTTAGCACCAAGGGAAAGCCTAGCTTAATCGCTGCTTCCTGAAGTTCTGCAACGTCTTCGCAAATGACGCTTTGCGCCGTCGTAACGCCAAAGGCATGCAGCAAGTCCAGACTCGCAAATTCATCCATCGGTGCGGAAAGCTTTGCGCTCCAGCGGGCAAGCATCACCTCATCAGGCGCAGTCGGAGGGGACTCGACGCCTTCGCCTTTTTTCGGCTGGTTCGCCCACGCTTGAACCCTGCGCACCGCTGCCATTGTCGCTTCGGCGCCGTTCAGGCAGGGAACCCCAAGATCGGCCAGTTCGTCCCCAAGACGACGGTTATTGGCCTGACCAAAGCTGGTATAAACGAAGCAGGGCTTAGCGGTTAGGTCCGGTAGTGTCTTCGCTAGTGCGAAGACGCCTTCCTGATAAATGTAATCGTCACGGAAATCCGCTTCGAGACCCAGCATTGAGACTTCTGGGGCCGCAGCGAGAATGCCGAGGCCGCGCTCGAAAACCTTTGGGAAGTCGTCCGTCAAATCCGTAGCACAGTCAAGTGGATTGGAGGGTTCGAGTTCTGGCGGCAGCGCAGCGCGCAGCGCCTCGCGGGTCGCCTCGCTCAAGACGGCAAGCGGCGTTTGCATCTCGCTGGCCAAATCGACCTGCAATTCGCGCAGACCGCCGCTGTCAGTCACCAGACCGACACCGCCCGGCCCAGGCTTTCGGCCCGTCGAACAGAGGAGCGCCGTATTCATCAGATCATCGATCGTATCGACCATGATCGCTCCACATTCTTCGAACACCGCCTCATAAGCTGCGTTCGAACCGGCCAGCGCCCCTGTATGCGATCTGGCAAGTCGGGCACTTTCTTCCGTCCGCCCGACCTTGCAAACGACAACCGGAATGTCGCGCGATCGCGCAAGGTTCAGGCTGTCGACTAGCCCCTGAGGATTGCGCGCCGCTTCCATGAAGACCGCGATAGTGCGGGTAGTTTCGCGGGTGGCCGCATAAGCTATGTATTCGTCGATCGTCGCGCCAATCTCCTGACCAGGTGAAACCATTAGATCAAAGCGGTAACGAGGATCGTTCATGCCCAGAACGGTGAAAACGCTGCCGGAATGCGCGATGAGCGAAATCCCCCCCGGCTTCAAATGACCGGCGGGATAGAAGCTGGCGACCGCACCGCTGCGGGTATTGATGAATCCCATGCCCGAACCGCCGCAGACCGGGATGCCCGCCTCGGCGGCAATAGCGCGCAACCGCGTCAGTATCGGGCTGCCGTCGGCCGCTTCGCCATGACACGTATCGAAAATGACCGCCGAGCGCGCATCCTTTTCGATCGCCTCGATAAGCGCGCGCTCAAGATTGGCTCGGCCGACACCAAGCACAGCTACATCGGGCGCATGATCGAGATCCCGGATCGAGGTCAGCGCCTCACGACCCATGATTTCACCGCCGCGCGGATTTACGAAGCTGATCGGGCCAGCGAATTCCCGCGAAAGCGTGGAAGTTGCCAGACGTGCGCCAAAGGATCCGGCTTTGGCTGAGGCACCGACCACAACCATCGAGCGGGCCTCGAACATCGGGGAAAGTCGATGTGTCATGTCTTAGCCCTTGAATGCCGGATCGCGTTTTTCGGCAAAGGCTAGCGAGCCTTCACGAAAATCATCAGAACGCAGCATCTCTTCATAATGGGGCATGTCGCTTTTCCCGACCCAGGCGCGGCGCACCGCTGCATGAGACGCCTCGACCGAGGCATGAGCGTAATGGCGCATGTATTCCTTGAGTGCGGCGGCAACCAACGGCGCGCCCTGCGCGATGGTGGCGGCAATCTCGCGAGCGTGATCCATCAACTTATCGGCGGGTACGACATCACGCACGAGACCCCAATGCTTGGCTTCATCGGCGTACATCTTGCGACCTGTCAGAATCAGATCCATCGACACGTTGAATGGAATACGATGATGCAATTTTTGGATTGCACCCCCATCCGGTAGGAAGCCGCGCTGCATTTCAGGCAACCAGAAATAAGCGTCCTGGGCACAGACGATCACATCACCGCCAAGCGCAAGCTCGAAGCCGCCTCCGATCGCCCCCCCGGCCACGGCGACCACCACCGGCTTGTAAAGGCCGAAGAATTCGGGCAACCCGCCCAGCCCGCCAGGCCCAAGATCGAAGCCCTGCTCCGCGTGGGTGCTTTCGCCTGCCACGAAGGCTTTCAGGTCCCAGCCCGCGGAGAAAATATTCTTCGCGTTGCCGGCACTGGACAGAATGGCCACGCGCAGGTCGGGATCGTCATTGAGCCGGGAGAAGACCGCATACATCTCGCGGCTTAGCGACAGATTGATCGCATTGACCGGCGGTCGCTTCATCGCCAATTCGAGGACCGGCCCATCTATTTTGACATCAAGCTGCGCCAATGTATCGTTCATCTGATCCCCATTAGTTCGGCGACTAAACCGGCCTCAGGCTTCAAAACCGCTTGATTTTGGCACTGAATGGGCCGAACACAACCGCGTTTCAATTCATCGAAAGTTGAATAGGATTCATAGTGCGGTACTGGAAGCATATTCCGCCAATGAGATCGTTGCTAGCGGTAGAGGCCACCTCGCGCCATGCAAGCTTCTCGGCTGCGGCTGAGGAGCTGAATGTCAGTCAGTCTGCTATCAGCCATGCCGTTACCGCGGCTGAGGCCTTCCTCGGCGTGCAGCTCATAGACCGCACGACCCGCCCGATCAGCCTGACAACCGAGGGCAAGATCTACATGGCCACGCTGAGCAATTGCCTGAACCAACTGGCCACCGAGGGCGACGCGCTGCGCCGGTCAAAAACGCGCAACACGCTGACGATCTCCTGCAATCTGGCTAATGCAAACTACTGGCTGCTGCCCCGGCTGAAGCTGTTTCACCGCGAGTATCCGAAGCTGCAGGTGCATCTGGTGACGACCTATCAGGGCTTGGCATCCCTCGATGATGGCATCGACATCGCCGTGCGCTTTGGCGATGGTAACTGGCCGAATTGCTCGTCACGTCTGCTCTTCCGGGAAAGGATTGTGCCGGTTGCCTCGCCCGATTATCTGGAACGCAATCCGCCGGTGCACCAAGCCGCCGACCTCCTTGACCACACCCTATTGCATGCCATGTCGCTGGAGCGATCCTGGTATGACTGGAACCAGTGGTTCGAGCAGTTTGGCCTTTTGCCGAGTGCCGGTCTGCCCGGCCCCAGCTTCGACAATCACCTACTAATGATGCAGGCCGCGCTTAACGGGCGCGGCGTGGCGCTTGGGTGGATCGGGACAGCTTACGAGTTCATCCGCCAAGGCCAACTGGTCAAGGTCATTGATCTCCCCGTGATCCTCCGCGAGGGGCTATATGTTGTCATCCGCAACCGGCACGATCCGCAGATCGAATGTTTCGTCGACTGGATCACGTCCATGACCGCCGCAGAAGCCGAGGCGCTGCGCGCTCCCTTCTAATAAATCGGCGTTTGTTGATGGGTCTCGGGATCGGTTACCTTATCACCGTCGGGCTCCCGAACGCGCGAAACGTGACCGCGTCGCGTGTGCAGAAGCTTGATTGACACGACCGTCATCCATTGCTTGGCGGCCTTTCGGTTTCAGTTGGCCGGAGCGGAGCGATCGCTTTCTGAATGCTGGCGATAAGAACGTCGCGCTGCGCGGACAGGTCAGCCGGAGATTGCCCGTTTGCCTCCTGTCTAACGCCGGAAACGAGTGTCTCCGCCAGCGCCGGGTCCAGGTGCAGCACTCCCAGATCATCCCACCAGCGGTTAAAGCTCTCGGTGTAGCGTTCGCAGAATGCTGCGAGGCCGCCCTCACCCGCACCGAGGTGGAAAAGCATCGTTGGACCCATGGCCGCCCAGCGGAGTCCGGGACCGGCCCACATAGCCTTATCAACGTCCTCGACAGAGGCAACGCCCGTTTTGACGAGATGTATCGCCTCGCGCCAGACGGCGGCCTGCAGACGATTAGCGACATGGCCGGGGACCTCGCGATTGACGCGAATGGTAACTTTGCCGACAGCAGCGTAGAACCGCTCCGCGTCCTCGACTACGCCCTCGGCGGTCTGGTTATTACCCATGACCTCTACGAGCGGAATGAGATGCGGCGGGTTGAAGGGATGACCGAGTACGAAGTTTGACGGATTGCGCCAGCCTTTCTGCATCTCCGAAAGCATCAGCCCCGATGCAGAGGTAGCGACCACGGCGCCGGGTGCGAGATGTCTCTCGATTTCACCATATAGAGCGTGCTTAATCGCAAGCCTTTCGGGAACATTCTCTTGCACGAATGATACCCCTTCGACCGCTTCCGCTGCGGATTTGCAGAAGCGGACATGGTCGGGACTACCGCCTTTGACCAGCCCGATATCCTCGAGCGTTGGCCACGCCCGCTCGATGTAGCCCCGGACGCTTTTCTCCGTGTCTGGGGAGATATCATGGATCGCCACGTCTCGGCCGGACGCCAAGAATAAGGCTGTCCAGCTGGCACCGATGACTCCAGCCCCAAGGACGGCAGTGTTCTTAAATTCAATCATCAGAAGATCCTAGCTTGGGGCGGAAGAGAAGGCAGTCGTGCGAACAACTAATGGGCTAACGAAGACTGTCCGGTCCGTTGGACCAATCATGGGGAAGAATGGTTTTGGTGTCAAAACGCTACATGGTCACCGCCCTTGAGACCGAGACGCTGACGTGCTTCCTCAGGGGTTGCGATTGTTCTCCCGAGATTTTCGACAATGGACCTGATCTTGCGTACCTGTTCGGCGCTGGACTTAGCCTTTTGACCGGGTCCGATGTAGAGGCTGTCCTCCATGCCGACCCGTAGGTTTCCGCCAAGCAGCGCTGCTTGCGTTGTAAACGGAATCTGATGTCTTCCGGCGGCCAACACTGACCACTCGTAGTCTTTCCCGAAAAGCTTCTCGGCGATGGTGTGCATGTGCACGAGGTTGTCCAGATCGGGACCGACGCCACCCAGAATGCCAAAGACCATCTGCACAAAGAATGGAGGTTTGATCCAACCTTGGTCGATGATCCACGCCAGATTGTAGAGGTGACCCAGGTCGTAGCACTCAAACTCGAATTTCGTGCCGTGACCCTCCCCGAGTTCCCTGATCGTATATTCAATGTCGGCAAAGGTGTTCCGAAATATGAAGTCCCGGGTGGATTCAAGGAACCCGGGTTCCCAAGAGTGTTTCCAGTCTTTGTACTTCTGCATCATGGGGAAGATGCCAAAGTTCATCGAGCCAACATTGAGAGAGGCCATTTCCGGACTGGTCCTCGTGGCCGCCCGGAGACGCTCGTCTCGGGTCATTCCGAGGCCGCCCCCCGTTGAAACGTTCAGGACCGCATCGCAGGACTGCTTGATGCGCGGCAGGAACTCCATGAAGAGATCTGGGTTGGGATCAGGCTTTCCGTTTTCGGGGTTTCTGGCGTGGAGGTGGATGATTGCTGCGCCGGCCTCCGCAGCCTCAATACTCGCTTGAGCTATTTCAGAGGGAGTGATCGGCAGATACTCTGACATTGTTGGCGTATGAATGCCGCCCGTTGGCGCACATGTGATAATGACAGATTTAGACATTTATTGGAGCCTCTTGCAGTGCTTGAGCTAAATCGCCTCGATCAGGCTGGGCCTTAAGTTTCGTCATACGCTCGAAAGTCGGGCATAGAAAAATTGCTGGATTCTCGCCAACCTCAGCTTCGCGTCTATCTCGATTACAAATTGTACAAAGGTCGCCTTCAATTTAACAATTTCCGCCCTGGTTGCCGCCAATCGAGTTGATGGCACCCTCATGTCGGAGGAAACAATGTGAGATCATCAGCCCGCGCTGTCGGAACGTACGACCGTGTGGCGCAGGCAAGGTTATCGCGAGGCCCGATCAAACGGGAAACGTGCGAGGTCTTGCCTAAAGAATCCACCAGCGTTGGCATGCATAAGACGCGTGCGAGTTCCGCTACTGAACCCTAATGCCCAAGGGGGGTTGCGCCGGCAGCCAGCTTTGCTAGCAAGACGTGTAACCGCCATCCACCAGCAATATCGTTCCCGTCATGTAGCTCGCTGCGTCGCTCGCCAAGAAATGGACCGCCGAGGCAATTTCCTGAGGCTGGGCGAGCCGGCCGATAGGTGTCTGGTCACACCATGCCTTGATCACATCCTCTGGGTATTTGTCGGTCATCTCCGACCATACGAACCCCGGGGCAACTGCGTTTACGCGAACGCCGGATCTCGCCCATTCGCACGCAAGTGTCTTAGTAACCATATTTACGCCCGCCTTGCTCGCGTTGTAGGCGGTGACGACGGATTGCTGTCGGGTAGTAACCTCGCCGCACATGGAACTGATATTTACGATCGAACCCGAACCACGTTCGGCCATCAGCGAACCAAACGCTCGGCAGCAGTAGAACACACCATCCAAATTAACAGACATCACTACCCGCCAATCTTCATCAGAGGTTTGGCTGGTCGGAGCGGCACGAGACACGCCGGCATTGTTGACGAGAATATCTGGGCATTTAATCTTGCCGGCGAGATCGCGAATTGCCTGAGAGTCCGTGACATCTAGCTGATAAAATGCAGGCTTCGTGGAGAAGTGCTCTGAGGCTTCGGCTAGTCGATTTACGTCGGCATCAGTCAAAATAATCGTTGCGCCGGCCTGTTGTAAGGTAAGAGCGATCTGGAGACCGATCCCACGAGCTCCGCCGGTTACAAGAGCAGTGTTGCCGGTCAGGTTAAACTTATTGAGCATGGATCACCCAGATTGAAGCGGCATTTCCTCGATGTTGACATGCCAACGTTTACGTACCGACCCCACAAGCCGGACGCAGCCGTGAAGTTTTTCTGCGATAAGTGAAGGCCAGGATCGGCTCGGAAAGTTGTATCGCGCGGCTCACACTGCGAGGAGCCCTTTTGCTATCAAGCCAATCGCTTGACCTAAGGCCACCTAGCCACCCATATACAATCCCCCATTAACATGGAGGGCTGAACCCGTAACGTAACTCGATGCATCACTGCACAGGAAGGCGACGACGTTTGCCACTTCTTCGCCAGTCCCGAAACGCCCTAATGGCGTTCCGGAAAGCCACTTCTCCCCTTCCTGTCGAAGGAGTTCTTGAACCATTGGGGTGTCAATGGTCCCAGGCGATACGGCATTGACGCGAATGTTTGGAGCCAGCTCCCTTGCAAGCGACTTCGTGAATCCCAAGATCCCACCTTTGGACGTTCCGTAATGGACATGCCCGGATGACGATCCCTCGTGCGCTGCGGAAGACGCGATTGTTACGATCGATCCCCCTGATCGGATATGTGGAATAGACCGTCTGCAGATGAAAAAGACACCATCGAGATTAATGGCCATCGTACGACGCCATTGTTCGTCCGTCATAGTTGCGAGTGGTTGATCTTCATAAATCGCGGCTGCAGGTATGACGTGATCAATCTGTCCAAAGCGGGAGATACAGCCAGATACTACAGCATCTGCGTCGGATGAACTACTTGCCTCATAGCCTACGGCCAGTACCCTATCGCCTTGTGGGTCGAGCGATGACGCTAGTTTTGATACACTCTCTACATTGAAATCAGCGAGCACTAACCTCGCACCCGACTTATGCATTTTTCGAGCAATCGCACTTCCAATCCCGCCGGCCGCGCCAGTCAATATGATCACCCGATTCTGAAGGTCATTGTCAGTCACAAAGATTCTCCTGCAGCAGCTCAATTGCACTGTTAGAAACAATCGATACACAATCTGTTGATCTTACCGGTTTTGAAATTGGGCACCCAATACCGGCGTTCTGATCACTACCGTAGCAATCGAACGCCGAGTCACCATCGCGGACGCACGACAGTAGCAATGTCGACCCCCAATCTGCTATCATGGCTAAGACCGATTGTTTCTTCTGCTTCGCCTATTATGCGCGAAGCTGACGGATGGACGCGCTATCAGACTCTAAGCCGATCTGAAACCCTTCGTATCCATTGGCAGCCACCTCATCACAAAAGCTTTGGTAAGCGGGAATACCGCCAACGTACGGCATGAACACAGCCGGTTTCCCAGGGATATTGACGCCGAGGTACCACGACCTTGCTTTAGGATATAACGTACCCTCTGCTGCCTCGCGCACCCGATTCATCCAATTCTCTTCGGCTGCCGAAGTGGCTTCAATGTACTTTGCGCCCAAGCCGATCATATCCGCCAGGCAATCCGCAATCCATTTGACATTGTCTTCGATCGCAACAATGACGTTGGTCATCACAGATGGACTTCCGGGGCCTGTGACAATGAACAGGTTTGGAAAGCCCGATGTCATCAAACCCAAAAACGTATTAGGTCCATCTTTCCACTTTTCCCTCAGCGTAAGTCCCTGTCGCCCAACGATATCGATCTTGCTTAGGGCGCCGGTCATCGCGTCGAATCCTGTTGCCAAGACTAAAGTGTCGATCTCGTAGACGTCGGTACCAGTAACAACCCCTTCAGGTGAAATTGTTTCGATCGGATTCGTTCGTAGATCCACTAGGGTGACGTTAGATCGATTGAATGTCTCAAAGTACATTGTGTCAGCGCAGATACGCTTGCTCCCGATCGGATGATCGATAGGTGCTAATATGTCTGCGACTTTCGGATCTGCCACCACTTCGCGTATCTTGCCCCGCACAAATTCGGCAGCAGTGCTATTGGCCTCTTCGTTCATCAGAAGATCAGAGTAGGTTGACGCAAAGCCGGTTCCGCCAGCAGCCCATCGCCTTTCGTACTCTTTTAGGCGCTCCTCTGGAGAAACGGCCAAAGCTGACGGGGAAGCGGGATCATATAAGATGCCAGAAGATGTAGTGCGCGCCCTTGCGCGGCGTTCGGCATAATTTTCTTTCCAAAGATCTTCGTACTGGCTGTCCATCGGTTGGTTGCGTGCCGGAATGCTGAAGTTCGGCGTGCGCTGGAATACGTATAAGTGCTCGGCCTGCTTTGCGAGCTCCGGTACCACCTGTATGCCGGAAGAGCCGGTTCCGATAACGCCAACTTTTCGTCCAGACAGATCGACCCGCTCGTGCGGCCAATTGCCTGTGTGATGAATAGTCCCTGAGAACGTATCAAGACCAGCTATGGCAGGCGTTTGGGCCGCGGACAAACAACCTGTCGCCATCACGCACCATTTGGCACGGTAGCGCTTTCCCTGGTCCGTGGAGACTATCCATTCGGATTCGGTATCTTGGAAGACCGCACTCAAAACTTTCGTGTTAAAGACAATATCGCGGCGCAGCTCGAATTTGTCTGCTACGTGGTTCGCATATCTTAGTATCTCGCTTTGCGACGCGTATCGCTCTGTCCAATGCCACTCCTGTTGAAGTTCCTCAGAAAATGAATACGAGTACTGCATACTCTCAACATCGCAACACGCGCCAGGATACCGGTTCCAGAACCATGTTCCGCCGACGCCTGAAGCTGTTTCGAGGACGACGGCAGTAAGCCCAAGTCCGCGCGTCAAATGCAGCATATACATACCCGCAAACCCAGCGCCGACAATGATGACGTCAAAGTATTCGATTGCCCCATGGTCCGGGGACCCGCCCAAATTATAGATCTGTTGCACAAAGTACTCCTTCGACGTGTGCCTTCGCGATGCTTTAGTCATCTTTTCAGACGACGGGCGAGCTTACACCCGCCCGTGTAGAGAGTGGGCTTCTAGCCTTCACTGAGCCAGACTTTTCCGTAGTCGGCTTCATACGTCGGATGCATCCCGTGATTTTTCACGGCGGGAACCGAACTGTTATAAAGGGTGCGCCAGTACGGCTGAATGATAATGCCCGAGTCCCGCAGGATCGTTTCGATGTCCTTCATTACGACCTTACGTTTGTCGGCATCGGCAATCGAGAGCGCTTCGGCGACCTTGGCGTCGAGATCGGGGTTGGAGTATGCGGTTTCATTCCACGCCTCGCCGGTGCGGTAAGCTAGAGCGATCACCTGGATACCGAGCGGACGCATATTCCAATCAGACGTGGAAAAGGGATACTTCGTCCATTCATTCCAGAAGGTTGAACCCGGCAGAACCGTGCGTTTGATCTTGATGCCGGCCTCGCGCAACTGTGCCGCGATCGCATCACCAGTATTCTTGATCCAGTCCTCGTCGACAGTAATGAGTTCGTGCTCGAAATCTGCTTGTCCGGCTTCCGCCATCATAGCCTTGGCTTTAACCGGGTCACGAGCAATCTTCGGGATTTCAACGTATTCAGGGTGGATTGGGCTGACATGGTGGTTTTCTGCTGGGGTACCCGCATTTCCATATCCAAGCTGCAGGACCACGGCGTTATCAACCGCCAACTGCAATGCGTTACGCACCCTCTGGTCATCGTAAGGTTTATGCATCACATTGGTGCGTGCTACGACCGTCGCAGCAGTCGCGACTTGAGAAGTAACCAAACCCATCCCTTCGAGTACTTTGACGTAGTCAGCAAAGGTCTGATAATTGGTGTGGACTTCTCCAGCCTCGAACGCGGAAATCATTGCCGAAGGATCCGCTCCGTAGTCGATTAATTCGACACCGTCGAGGTAGATGTCGCCGTTCCACCACTTTCCATCCTCGCGCTTCTTATAAACTACCTTCTGACCGATATCCCACGAAACCAGTTGAAAAGGTCCAGTCCCAATCGGATTCCTGATCAAGTCCTTTCCCGTTTCCTCAAATGAGCGGTGAACGATAAGGGCCGGATAATCCGCAATGCCAGGTATCAAAGCGATGTCCGATCTCGGAAGCTTGAGCTTAACGGTCATGTCGTCGATCTTCTCGATCGAGCCTTCTCGTAGCTTGCCTGTCTTGTCGTCGATAAGCACGCCGATACGGCCTGGCATGGAGTTGCCCTCAACGGACTTGTCAGCCCAGCGCGTAAAATTGAAAATAACGTCGTCGGCATTTAGAGTATCACCGTTATGCCATACAACGTTAGGTCGGATATGGAGCGTGTATTCGGTCGCGTTATCGTTAACCTCCCAACTCTCAAGTAGGTAAGGCTGGAAGGTGTAATCGCGAGTATACTTAATTAACGGCTCCAGCATCTGACGTTCGGCATTTCCGGTCTCGGACGAACTGGCGGCCCGCGGATCTTGGGCGTCCTTGACGAACATGGCTACCTTCAGGACCCCACCGGCCTTCGGTGTTTCTTCCGCGAAGGCCTTGGCCGGATCTGCCAGTCCCACTAGCCCATACGCCATGGCGGTGGAGGCACCGAAAACGCTTGCCATGGCCAGGAATTCACGCCGGTCAACTTTGCCGGCCTTGGCCTGTTTTCCCATCCTAAGAATATGTTCGGGAACCCGGTCGCCGTTACTTTTGAAGACGGTCATTGCTTTCTCCCATTTACATTTTTGTTTCAACGAATTCATTTGCTCAGTCGAAACGGCGATATGCGTTCCGTTACAAGCCGTCTGTGGGGTCGCTAGAAATGTCCGGTCCGCGCGATCGCCTTTCCAAACTTTCAATCCCAACTACAAAACTCGTGCGTATGTGCGACGAACCACCCAAATGCATTCTTCGAACTGCGCAAACGCATAGCAGGAGCGACGAAGTGAGCCCGGAAGCCGCTCAAACGGCGATGTTCTTTTCGACTGTCCGCTTGGCGTCAGAGCACACGCTTGTCACGTCTATGTCATCTGTCTGAGCAAAGAGAGGCTAACATGTCCGCGGAGCCGAACTTGACCGATTCGGCCACTTTTTAGATAAAAAGTGACGCCATGTCCCGTTCGGTGCCGGTACAGAAGCGCTCTCACCGCTCCGGGCAGAGTTCCTTTCATAGGCACTGTGTTGTTAGGGAATGCCGTGCAACGACCGCGTCGGAGCACAACGCGGGTGCGCCCGGCATTCAGCGCCGAATGGTGTGTTCTGGTTTTAAGGGGATAAGCCCTCCCGTGAGGCTACCTCCTAGAGCGCCGCACAGTTTCTGCCGAGGGGCTCCGCCACCGGTTTGCCTTTGACTGCGCGTCGCCGAGCCTAGTTCGATGGTCAGTTCGGTCGTCCCCGGGAGGTTGATCTTCATCGATCAGACCGGGCATCCACGAAGGTGGCGCGCTTGCGAGGCCGGGCGGCACACGGCGAGCGCTGCCGCTCCACAGTTCCTCACGGGCACAGGAAGACGACCACATCACGCCGCCTGCGGCTTACGGCATGGCCGCACCGATGCTGCTGGACGGTCCCATGAACGGTTTCGCGTTCCTGGCCTCTGCCGAGCAGGTCCTACGCACCCGAGCTTCGCCCCGGCGACCGTAGTCAGGGAAACCTGCCAGCCCACAGAATCAGCGGCGTGCGCGAGGCGATCAAGAAGGTTGGCGCGCGGCTGTTGTTTCTGCCGCCCTATTTCGCCAGACCTCAACCCGTGTATGGATGGCTCCTGCGGGTCAAGTGGTCAGATCGGGTTTAGCTAACGGTCGGTCGCGGCGATGTATACGGCGTCTGATTTGCAGTGAGATCGCTGCGTGCCCTGATGAATGTCCGCTTGGAGAACAGATCCCACTTAATCGAGCGCTTTCGAGGCGCTTCGGTTGATCGGGGTGTCCTGGTTCTTGTCCGTTTGTTTGCCATCACCTCAGTTTGCCTTGCCCATTTTTCTGGTCGGTACCAGCAGCTTTCTGGCCCAGCGCAACCATTCTTGCTTTTCTTGTGCCGACTGCCACTCAAGCTGACGTATTGTGCAAATCATCCATTCGAGACGGTTCGATCCTGCCGAGGCGCCTGCACCAGGCTGGCGTACGCAGCTACCCCCTCGACCTGTTGGCGATTATTGAATTGCCGACGCAAGCGTTCGTTCCATAAGCTGCAGCTACCTGCGGCTCGACGCCTTTGATCGCACATAGCGTGCTGTCGGCCCGTGGCTCCGGCTTCGCATTCAACGCTTTCCACCAAGACATCACGCTCAAGCTCAACGGATCACGATGTGAGGTCGAGCACCAGCCGATCGAAACGTGCCAGCAGCATGAGACCGTCTCTAGTGCGAGGTTGCCTCAAGTAACCACGAGGTCTTGCGCAGCAGCTGGTCGCCGATGTGGTCGATAACAAAGAACATCAAGTCCAAACGAAATGCGCCGGAAACCACTCAGCTCAATTTTATCTTCTTGGTTCCGACGCCTGACTATATACTATCAATTCTAACCTGCTGCAGTCACGGTCCCGAAGTTGGGGTTCGGAAGCTTCTTTGTACGGCCACCGTCAATGACATGTACCTGCCCGGTGACGAAGGCGCTCTCGTCAGAACCAAGCCATACGGCAAGATTGCCGACATCCCGCGGGTCGCCTAAACGTCCTACCGGATGCATGGTAAGCAGTTCCCTGCGGACGCGTGCGCTGTCAGCCATGCTGTCTAGGTAAATGTTGGTAAGATCAGAGTTGATCCAGCCCGGCGCAATAGCATTGCACCGGATACCCTCGTGCCCGTGGTCCACGGCGACTGCCGCGGTGAAACCGTGAATGCCCGCCTTCGAAGCGGAATAGGCTGGGTGCTTTGGATTTGATGCTAGCCCTTCAACCGAGCCAATATTGACAATGCTTCCACCACCCCGTTTCCGAAGATGAGGGATTGCTGACTTCGTGAGCAGGAACGGTGCCTTTAGGTTAATATCCATCATCTCGTCCCACTCGGCCTCGGTCATCTCTTCGACAGTCTTCTCGAACATAATGCCGGCATTGTTGACGAGGATGTCCAGTCCGCCAAACCTCTCTATAACGGTCTGGATGGCCGCAGCGATGTCTTGAGAGTTGGAAAGATCCGCTTTGACGTAGATCACCTGGTCGTTGAGGATCGTCTCGGGCGGCGAGTTCCGCTGCACAATAGCAATTCTCGCCCCCTCTTCCGCAAAGCGCTGCGTTATACCTTCTCCGATGCCACGCCCGCCGCCGGTGACTATTGCGATTTTGCCTGCAAGTCTGTCAGTCATGCGATATCCTCAATAGACTGGGTTTGCGCCCTTCACTCGGATGCTGGTCCTCGCGGTGTAGCGACCAGCGCGAGCTTAAAAAAATACACGGCCATCGGCCAAGCAGAACCGTCGCTGCTAAGCATCGCGATTATTCGACGTGCAAGAGCCTGACGGGCAGATTTGTCCTGAGTAAAATCTGCCCTTCTCTCCTTAAGGCAGCGTGTGCCATTTGCCCTACGCTTATGAGTGGATAGATGTAATTCTATCTAAGACGACTCCAGCCGTTAAACTCGTTGGAACCCGATTGGAGTTCCAACAGTCAAAAAGATTGGTCTTAAACCTCGCAGAGCATTGCACTTATTTTGCCATGTAACGTATGTTTTCGGAAGCGCCTGGCGTGGGGTTCGCAGGAAATGATTATCGTGGCAATCGCATGCATACGCTGTTGACCTGATCTCCGCTCCGGCATCGAAGTGCCATAGTGTGGCCGCCGCAATCACATGAGGAAGAGCCGTCCATGGATGGTAGCGGTGTCGCGCTAGCGGGCTTTGATCGGATGGTCGCCGCAGTGTGTCTCGGCAAAGTTGGGCGGTTGCGACACGGGAGGGGTATCGCGCTTCGCTCGCAACAGCCGCTACTGCCAGCAGCTCATCGAGATTTGCCGCGTCGTCGATACGTGCCGATCGACCAGGAGACGGTCTACGTACCGCACCAGGGCAATGACCCGCTGCTGCTGGGATTGAAGGGCAGTCTCGAGGAGTATGAGCTCGATCTGCTGCGTAGCCAGACGTAGAAACTGCTTGGTTTGAGGCGCAGCCAACCAACGGCACATCGTCCGAACAGTGAACTGATGACGATGCTCAGCAACGAACGCGTATCTCACTTTGCATCTTTGGAGAAATATGTGGTGCTTTTTAGGATGTCGCGCTCTTTGGTGACGCGTGCCAGTTCCTACCATAGACGACGTATCTCGCAGCCTGGGCGCGCCATCGGTCGAACCAGATGGCTTAGAGAACTCCTTCTTCCACGCGTAGGACGGGTGCTGGCTTATCCCGAGCCGCTTCGACCCCTCCGCAGAAGAATAACCCCGCTCTGTAATCTGCACGACCCGCATCGCGCTTGAGATCGTCACTGAAATTGCCTGCCCCCATCATGGCCTCCTTGTCTAAAAATTAGGGAAGAAGGCGTCTACAAATCTAGGGGGCAGTCCACTCGCCTATCATCACTGTCCACGAAACCGGCAGCAGGCCACACCGGCGAAAGAGAATCTGGACTGTCATATCAGTCATTTGCCATCAGCCGCCGCCATGTCTTATCATGCTGTAACGATGGGTGGGTTGGCTCGCCTTTCTCATCCTGTGCTATCCGAAGCTCTTCGTTAGTCCACTTAGTATGGCGTGAAACCCAATGAATGTGGCAGAACTCTATGTAAGTCGATCTCTGAAGAGGTATGTTGATCAATGCCGTCATCCCGAGACGCGCTAACAATACTGATTATCGTTACGCAGAGTTGCAATCTAGCAGCCACCATGGCTTTTATAGACCCTTTTCGTGCTGCAAACTATTTGGAGGGCGAAACTCTGTTCCAATGGAAGATGGCTTCGTCGAAGGGCGGCGCTTGCCTGGCGAGCAACGGGGTTTCCTTTGAAACGCTTCCGCTCAAGAATGTGCTGCAAGAGTTTTTTGACATCGTCGTGGTGTCATCAAGCTGGACCCCGGAAACCGTGGCAACGCCGGACTTGTTGGCGGCCCTCAGAAGATGGGCGAGGGCCGGTAGTCTAATGGCTGGTCTCGATACTGGAGCATTCATACTTGCTGAAGCAGGTCTGCTTGTGGGCAAGCGCGCCACCGTTCACTACGAACACCTAAGCGCATTTCAGGAACTGAATGCTGATGTCGAAGTCAGTGAGGACATCGTCGTACGAGACGGCAACCGCTTCACGTGCAGTGGTGGCATAGCCAGTTGCGACATGGCGCTCCACATAATTGATGCAGCCTATGGAAGTCCGTTGGCGAAAACTGCTGCCTATTACATATTCCATCCGGGACTGAGGCAGGCGGGAGTATCTCAAAATCCCGGCAATATAGAGGCCGTGGTGAGAAAGGCGCCAGAAGCGGTCCGACGGGCCATTTCAATTATGGAGAACCATGTAGAGGATTGCATTTCAATACCTGAAATTTCCTCCCAAGTGGGGATATCTCCTCGTCAACTCCACAGGCTGTTTGAACGTGACGTCGGCAAATCTCCTGCGCTTTACTATCGGGACGTCCGACTTGATCGCGCGCGGGGCTTTGTAACGCAAACTGACATGTTGCTTTACGAAATAGCAATTGCCTGCGGCTTTAGAAGTCAAGTGCATTTCAGCCGAGCCTATCGAGCGAGATTTGGTATCCAACCAAGTGCAGATCGCGTTGAGGGACGCATACCATTCGAGTTTCGAGCATGGCCCCTGCATCGAAGAAAGGGTAAGCGGCTGGCAGAAGACATTCCTTAACTTCGGCCTTTAAAGGGAAAATGGTTAAGTTCGCCGATGGCACTAAAACCGACGGTCGTAGGTTCTGTACCTATTGCAACCCTAAATGACGGAGTGGACTGAGCGCTGTGCGGCCCATGCTCTATTGGGGCATGGCAAGCTCGGGGACCGGTCGACAAAGGCTGCCTCCGGTTTACCAATCCTGTCGCTTTGGGTCGACCAATCCGTTGCCGACCTAAGCGGGTTGACCAACAAAGGACCCTACGAGGGACCCAAATCCAATCACTTAATGCCAATCCAGCAATCCAGAATAAACTGTCACTGAGGCCATTGGTAAACTCGGTCTTAGGATCGGAAACCGCTACTACTCTCCTGTTTTCAATCGCATAGGCCACCCACCAGCGACTCAAAGCGACAGGATTGGTAAACCCCCGTGAAATGTCAAATATTCCCGGACGTCACATCACACATAATGCATCTTATGCAACACGAATGTAGCAAATAGTGAACGCTGATACGTGCCACTGTTGGTCTCGGCTGCACAGGGCATCGGGATCGCTGCCCCACATATCGGCATCCTGAAGCGGCTGGTCGATCGGGTTGTCGCTGGCAGCGGGGCTCCGGACCTACGTTAATCCTGCAATCCTTTGGGCGTCCGTTGAAATGATCCGGCACACGGAGGGCAGTGTCTCGATGCCTGGCCTCACGGAGAACATCGAACGACATCCCCGCGTCCGCGTGAACTATCAGGATCTGATATGAGAAACTGGTGCGCGTCTGATAATCTGCTGCGAGGTCAGGACCGCAGTCAGATCCGGCGCGTTGACCCAGGTCGAAGACGATCGAGCTCGTCGTCAACGACTGCACGCACGACATCGATATCCATTTCCGCTCCCGGTGCGATGCGCGCGATCTCAGCGGCAACCTTCGCCCAATGAAATGCCTCGCCGGCGTCGCCGCGGGCTCGAGACCTGGCAATGAGCCGTTGCGCTTCATAATATGCCGCCCGTTCATCGCGAGCGACGAGTGCGCGCATCCTGCTGCCATCGCCCCCGGATCATGCGCCGCTTTGCTGCCCATCGCTTCAATGCCCCAGCAACATCATGCCCTTCCATTCTGCGCCGCCGATCCGCCGCGTCACGGGATGGATGCCCGAAGGGTGAGACCCGCCTCGCGGGGCTTCAGCTTCGCCGACAGCCCCGGTCCCGACAGGGAGACGCCCCCTCACGAAAGATCTTTCGATCTGGCGTAACTTTAGGCATGTGCAACGCGTACGAACAGCACGTGAAGTGGGTGGAATACTACAAGATGATGCAGGCTTTGGAGCTTGGCATCCCCACGCAGCAGAGCGAGCTTGACCTTCCCGAAAGCGACGATGTCCGGATCAACGACATGGCGCCGGTCATGCGTGCTGCCGGCAATAATATCGAACTGGTCTCGATGAATTTCAGCTTTCCGCCTTCGGGACCCAAGGGCGGCCCGGTCTTCAATTTTCGGTCGGAAGGAAGAAGTTTTGCCAACAGCAACCGGTGTCTCATTCCGGCATCGGGATTTTTCGAGTTCACTGGCAAGAAATATCCGAAGACCAAGCATCGCTTCACGCTGAACGGACAGCCCTTCCTCGCCATCGCGGGAATCTGGCGTGAGGGTCAGGGCAACCACCCCGCGTCATTCACAATGCTGACAACCTCGCCTGGGCCTGACATCGCGCCCTACCACGATCGCCAGGTTGTCGTGCTGCGACCAGTGGATTGGTCGGCATGGATCAATCTCACCAAGCCGGAGTCCGAGCTGCTCAAGCCTCTTCCGGCCGGCTCGCTGAACGAAGAGACGGTTCGACAAGGAAGCGACTGAGCATGGTGGAGATAACAGTCCGGGATGCGCTTCCTGCAGACGTTCCGTTCCTGCGTGACGCACTCGCCAAGCTCAATGATGAAATGGAGACACGTTCCGGCGCCGCCGGCTTTCGCGCGGAAGGATTTCCGGGCCTCAACATCGAGGGGTACCTTCAGCGCGACAGTTTTCTCATCGCGGCTGCGGGCGAGGAGCCGCGCGGTTTCCTGTCGATCTATCTCCCATACCCGGCACCGGACAGATCATTGGTTCGGCCCCGACAGATGGCAATGATCAATACGGCCTATGTCTTGCCGACGTATCGTCGCCAAGGCATTGCCTCCCTGCTTCTCGCGTCGACCGAGGCCAAATGCCGTGCATGGGGTGCGACCGGCATCCACCTTGGCTTCATCGAGGGGAATGTTGCGGCGGAGGCCTACACAGGAAGGCCGGATATGTGACGACGAGGCGGTCCATGCTGCGATCTCTGGACTGAGCGGAGCCGCTATCGGACGTGCGGCACAGGTAACGCTTTCGCACATGCGATATGCAATTTGTGCATTGCAATATCTGCGGCGATCGATATGATCCTGTTGTCGGCCATCTACTCCTCCCAGATGCGATGCCGGCGCTGAATGCGGTGCACCTCCTCCCGCGCTGCATTTCAAATCAAGCCCGCTGCCACCTCCTCCCGGCAGCGGGCTTTTTCCTTGTATGAGGGGCAATTTCGGCGTCCATGGCCGACGCATTGCCGTCTAGGCGAGGCGAATGCTCCGGACTTCAAGGCCTTTCTTGCCTGGCCCGCATTCCATAAACACCTTCTGTCCCTCCACCAGCACGCTGAGCCCTGAGCGGGTCAGCGCGGTGGCATGAACGAAGACGTCCTTCTCACCATTATCGGGTGCAATGAAGCCGAAGCCTTTTTCGGGATTGTACCACTTGACCGTGCCCTCGCTCTTCAGCTGCGCACCCGTCTCGTCGGTGGACGCTCCAGCGAGGCGCATATGTGCCGGAGTTTTCGTGATCTGATCGCCGATCTCCAGCACTTGTGCGACCTGATGACCCCTTGGACTTTCTTCCACCGTGATCTTGAGAAGCGTCCCCTCGGAAACCCTGCGGCTTCCGGCCGCTTCCAACACTCGGATGTGCAGATAGGCCTCCGTGCCGTCCGACAGTTTGACGAAGCCAAAACCCTTGCTGGCGTTGAACCACAATATCTCGGCGTCGACAGGGTCTGCGGTCACGGTCGCGGGCCGCTGAAAGTAGCTCGGTTCGGAAGTCCGTTCCGAAAAGGAAACCGGGTCATCGTCATACCGACGCCTACGTGGCTCGCGTTGGTCTCTATACTTGCCCATGATCGTCTCGACTGACATGGCGCGCGCACTGCGCTAGCTGTTCAGGATAATCTCCATCGGGCGACGCGTTTGTGTCAAATGGCCTGCGACTGAAAAAAGACGCCAACAATGCCTATATCAGCGATGAACCCAAATTCAGGAGGTCAGAGACCATGACGACCGAACGCGCAGTGCTTGCCGGCGGCTGCTTCTGGGTATGCAGGATCTGATCCGCCGCTATCCCGGCGTGATTTCCACCCGCGTCGGCTATTCCGGCGGCGAGGTGCCCAACGCCACTTATCGCAATCATGGCAGCCACGCCGAGGCGATCGAGATCGAGTTCGATCCAGACACCATCAGCTATCGCGATCTGCTGGAATTCTTCTTCCAGATCCATGATCCGACGACGCGCAACCGCCAAGGCAACGATGTCGGCGCGAGCTATCGCTCGGCGATCTTCTACGCAAATGATGAGCAGAAGCGTATCGCGGAAGACACCATAGCCGACGTGGACGCCTCGGGCCTCTGGCCGGGCAAAGTCGTGACCGAAGTGACGCCGGTCAGCGATTTCTGGGAAGCCGAGCCCGAGCACCAGGATTATCTCGAGCGCTATCCCAACGGCTACACCTGTCATTTCCCGAGACCGAACTGGAAGCTTCCGAAGCGGCGGGAAATTCGCCGCGCGGGGTAGGCCGCCGCACTTTACAATTCCCTCTCGGCCAGTTGGGGTCAGAACAAGAGCTGCTCAAAATCGTACGCTAAGGTCGAACGGAGTATGAACATCATGCCGCCCGTCGGATTGGTGCTGGCAAGCGAAGCGATCTGAAGCCTTCGGGCATCTGGTGCTCAGAATCCCAAGTGTAGATGCCTGTGAGGTTGATGTGTTCCCAACTGAGCGGCGAGACGTGTTTGAGCAGCTCTTGTTCTGACCCCTATCCGTAAAGCCAGTGGAGAGCCACACCTTCACACCGCTCGGGACCGGGATCATCGCCGCTCCAGCACATCCAGGATGCGGCCCAAGGCCTCCGTGTCGATGTCGCTCTCCACACGAATGCGCCTGCCGCGGCCAAGCTCAATCGTCACCGTGCTCGTCTTCTTGCGAGGTAGCGGCGGCGATTTGGTTTCCGCGGCCTCAGGCCCCGGCAGTGCCCCGACAACCTTCACCGGCATGAACTGCGGCACGACGGCGCGGAGATCTGGCAGAGCTCTTTGCGCCAAAGGAACAACTGACCGGCATGAATGCCGGCCGATCGTGCAATCTCGGAAACACTGGCCCCAGGCTCAAACGTCGCCGCGACCAGCCGCTCCTTCTCTTCCCGAGACCAGCGCCGACGCCGCTCGACCGACGTGATCACTTCAATCTGATGCTTCGTCACAGGGCTACTCCTAGTGCTTGCACTGGGACTCGCAGCCTTCAGCCTACCTCAGCAAGGCGGCCGTGGCCGTGGGGATACCGTGTTTCAGCCAGATGTGGAATTGCAGGATGGAAATCTCATCCTCCGAGGCTACCGCCTCTCCGGCAGTTTTCGTCGCTGCCCGTTTTGCCCTTTTCAAATCCGCCGGCCCCGTCGAAATTCAACGATTGACGACATACGTCGTTCCAGCCCGCCCCACAATTCCTCATGCTCCCCCAGAAAGGACATTGCATGGCGGAAGTTCTGGTCCACGCTTTCAAGGAAGCCATCAGAATTAGACTTCATCATTTCCCTTTCAAAGATTAATAGCCAAGTGCGCGGTCTCCTCGCTTTTGAGCGGCCGGCGAGCACTGTTGCATGTGTTCAAGTCGCATACGACCTGTTGCGGGACAGGCCGAGATCGAAAGTGGACTAAGCGTCGTTTACGCGACCGAGGCTACGTTCACTGGATGACGCTTCAAAATGTCGCGCAGAACTCGAAGAACGCTGTGTAGTTCGGTGGGATTTTTCGGAGCGCCCAGACATATGCGAACTGCACCAGGCTCAGCCTCTCTCACCGCCGAAGCGATCGGGGGAGTTACAAGAATCCCACGAGCCCGCGCAGCGGACACAAATTGATCTGAGGACCACTCGCGGGGCAGAGGCAACCAGCCATAAAACGCTGGGCTCGGAATCCTCGCAACGTTAGGGAAGACTTCCAGCAAAAGGCGGTAACGTTCCAGGGCATCACGCCGGCGCTCCTGCAGAAGTTCATCCAGCTTCCCGCTACCAATCAGGCGCACGACGGCCTCGCCAAGCATTGGAGCGACAAACCAGGCCGAGGCATGCAGAAGAAGCTCGATTTGCGCCATATAGGATGCGGGGACCGTTAAAGTTCCGAGCCGGAAACCGGGAGCGATGCATTTAGAATATGACGTGATGTAGAAGGTGCGGTTTGGCACCAGGGATGCAAGCGGAAGCGGACGTTCAGGGAAGAAAAACCCATAGACGTCATCTTCAATCACAGCCAGATCGAACTCGTCTGCTAACTCGGCGATCTGGCGTCGCCGGGCAGGCGTCATTGTGCGGGCAGTGGGACTGTGCAACGTCGGCATGCAGTAAAGTACTCGTGCCTTAGTCTCTTGGCAGGCCTGTCTCAGGGCGTCTGGAATCATACCCTGGTCGTCCATCTCCACTGGCACCAAGGTCAGGTGGCTAGCCGCCGCAACTGCTTTGAAGCCAGAATAGGTAAGTTCGTCGACCAAAATGCTATCGCCCGGCCTAGCGACCAAGCGCAAAGCCATATCAATGGCATGCTGGGCTCCATTACACAAAAACAATCGCGATGGTTCGGTATTGAAAGAGTCGTCAGATAGTGAGGCGGCGATGATCTCACGGTGCTTCCATATGCCCGCGTGCGGGTGGTAACGAAGTAAAGGAGCGAAATCATCCTCGCGGATCACGTCGCCTAGTAGCGCCGACAGGACCTTTGTTTCCTTACCCTCCGCGGGCACATTCAATGCTAAATTCGTGGGCTCGTGTCTTGGCACAGTTTCCGATCGGATACCTGCCCGCTTGCGCACGAAGGTGCCCTGCCCGACGTGACCGCTAACGACACCGCGCTGTTCGGCCTCCTGGTAAGCCTTGCTGACCGTACCAACAGAAAGACCAAGCTCTCGTGCCAGGTCACGATGAGCTGGCAAACGGTCGCCTTCCGACAGCAAACCGTCTGCGATGTCCTCCTCTAACGCATTAACTAGTGCAAGATAGCGCGGGCCCTCAGCGGAGAGCAGCCGCGGCCGCCAGCCTGATAACGTTTCGTCCAAGGTCATGTCACGCGCCTTTTCCTATTTTCTCATCCCCTACGATACATGAAGATGACCAACATATTTTTTTACGGTGTAAGATTCCAAACCTTCGACACCGCCCTCTCGACCCCAGCCACTATCGCCGATGCCGCCGAACGGAGTCTCTGGGATCGTTACCACCATCTGGTTGATGCCGATTACGCCGACCTCCATAGCCTCCGAGATACGATTAGCAGTCGCCGCGGAGCGGGTGAAGGCGTATCCAGCCAGACCATAAGGCAATGCATTCGCTCGCGCGAGCCCCTGTTCTATATCATCAACAGATTGAACCAACGCAAGTGGCCCAAACGGCTCCTCGGTCATTGCCCTCGCATGATCAGGAATGTCCGCCAGGATCGTCGGCATGTACATTAGGCCCGAAGCGTTGATGCGCTCGCCCCCCGTAATTAGTCGCGCCTGATGGGACAAGGCGTCCCCGATGAGATCGTCCATGGCTGCGACACGGCGGGTGTTGGCCACTGGTCCCACGGTTGTGCCCGATTGCAAGCCGTCGCCCACGACCTGTTTCTGTACGAAGGCCCGCGCATGTTCCAGATACTCTTCGTAAATTGGACGCTCTACAAAAAATCGGGTCGGCGACGTGCAGACCTGACCGGTGTTTCGAAGTTTGATAGCCATCGAAAGTTCTGCTGCACGCTGAACATCAGCATCCTTTGCGACAATCACGGGTGCATGACCGCCAAGTTCCATGGTAGCAAGGGTCAAGGTCTCTCCGGCAAGCCGGGCGAGGTGGCGCCCAACCGGTGTGGATCCAGTAAAGGAGATTTTGCGGATGATCGGCGACCGAATGAGATACTCAGATACTTCAGCCGGTACCCCAAACACAACGTTAAGCACGCCTTTGGGCAAGCCAGCATCGGTAAGAGCCCGTGCTATTTCAAGGGTGGTGCCCGGCGTTTCTTCGGCCGGCTTGATAATGCAGGTGCAACCAGCGGCGAGAGCAGGCGCGATCTTGCGCGCTGGCGTCACTGCTGGAAAGTTCCAAGGGGTAAAGCAGGCAACTGGACCAACAGGCTCCTGTGTCACAGTTTGACGCATATCGGCTAGTCGCGCAGGAATGACACGGCCATAGCTGCGTCTACCCTCTTCTGCGAACCAGTCAAAGTATTCCGCCGCAGCTGTTATCTCGCCGTTGGCCTCAGCCAGCGTCTTCCCTTCTTCCAGCGTTAGCACAGTCGCAATGTGGTCAAGACGCTCGCGCATCAGGTCAGCGGCGCGGCGCAAAATTTGCGCCCGTTCGAAGGGCGAGGTTCGCTTCCAGCTCTCAAAGGCGCGGCTTGCAGCCGCAAGAGCGCGATCAAGCTCGGGCTTGCCTGCGTGCGGCAATGTACCGAGCGGCTGTTCCGTAGCAGGATTGAGAACGGTTTCGCTTCCAGCTTTGGTTTCCTCGATCCATTCGCCGTCGATGAGGAGTGCAAGTTTCGTATACATATCTATTCCTTAGACAAGGTAGGAGACGCTCAAATGCTAGTAAGCGAGAGCGTTCTTGATCGGCTTTTGGTACTGCGTACACAAACCTCTTTAAGGTTTGGCCCAGCGCGCAAGACCAGCGTCGGAGATGATCTTTGCAATGGTTGCTTTCTGTTCATCTGCCAAGGGCAGCAGCGGAAGTCGTGGACCGCCGGCGCCTCGGCCAAGCTGACCCATGGTCTCTTTGATGGCCGCGTAATACGCGCCGGACTGGAAGCAACGGTAGAAAGCAAAGACATCGCGCCCGAGCTCATCTACCACCTTATCACCGGTGAGCGCCTTGTCCCAATAGTCGCGGATCAGGGGGCCAGCGATCTGGTGTGCCATGGCGACCACGCCATGAGCGCCAACGGCACGAGCCGGAACGATCATGGTTTCATAGCCAACGAATACCCGAAGTTTGTTACCCACGCGTTGTACGAGCTCGCTGACTTGGGTAATCACACCCGAACTGTCCTTGATTGCCACCACGGTGGGCAGAGCGGAAAGCTGCTCAACGAGAGCCGGCGTGATGTCGATGCCAGCCCGGCGCGGGCTATTGTAGAGCATCAGCGGGAGCGACGTGTTGCGAGAAATGTACTCGAAGAAGGCTACGATTTCACGCGGGCTCGGCATGGCATAGATAGGCGGCAGAATCATTCCACCGGCGCAGCCCGCTGCGACAGCAGACTGGCACGCTTCCAGTACATCTTCGACGCGCAGATCGGCGACGCCCGCCAGAACAGGCACGCGGCCAGCCACAAGGTCGACCGTAACCTTGTAGAGATGCGCGCGCTCCGCTTTGGTGAGAGCATAGAACTCGCCGGTGCTACCAGCCGCCACCACGCCCTGCGCGCCGTTGGCGATGGCATCGTCAACGAGTTCTTTGTAACGCGTTTCATTGATGGAGCCATCTGCTCCAAAGGGAGTCACGAGAACGGGAAAGATACCGCTCCAATTTACGTTGGTCATAATCCATTATCCTTTGTTAGAAGATATCGTTGAGGGTTCAGATGCTGGCGCGGCCAGCGGGCCGAGAAGGCGAGCTGTTCCGTAAAGTGTCCGACGAACGCGGCAAGCCTCCAATTACTGTCTGACAGCAAGAGTTCACGCGGGTCGCCGCTAGCGGCGACGGCCCATGAAAATCACCCCAATCGGCCAGTTCGTAGGCCAATCCGATCTCATGCGTGACGATAACCATGGTCGTGCCTTCAGCGGCAAGTTGCCGGATTGCAGCGAGCACCTCGCCAACGAGTTCCGGATCCAGGGCCGATATAGGCTTGTCGAACAGTATGATAGTCGGCTGCATGGCACACGGGCAATCGCTACTCGCTGCTGCTGGCGTTCAATGTAGCCGCCCCAATTGCAACTTCGACCATAGCGCTGATAAGACGGTTCAATGGGTCCCCTCGCTGTATTGGAATATATCATTCACTCATTGCACTATATCATTTAGGCAGAATGGTGCAAGGTTAATCTTTTGCTCTTTCTTAACGGTCGACTATGTCAGCGCTCGGATCTTGGCAGGCACGATTGCATTTCAGGCGCGTTGGGAACCGGTCGCGGATGTGGTTAAGCTACCCCCGGCGTGCTGTGGGACCGCCAGCAACTAGCGGAAGCATGTGATTGAGAATTCCGGGAAGAAACAGAGGGACTCGCTCTGCAACCGCCGCCAATACCAGTGCGGGTAGCGAATGTCGCTCGATCCACCGGTTCTGATCTAAGCCCTGCGACCGAATATCAGACGTATAGAGGCAGACGAACCACCCAACTTTTTTCGGCGAAATGGCAACTGACAGTATGGTCCCGGAGGAGTATGTGGCGCTTGATTTCAGACCGGATACTTCGTGCGGCGCCCGCGCCAGCGGGTGCAAAGGAACGCTTTTACCAGCTCATTCGAGACGCCCAATCTTCTGCAAGCTCTTCAAATGAATGTATGCCGCTGAAATCAAGGGGCGGAAGTTGGGCGAAGCTGGGGCCGTAAGCAAGCTCCGGCTCGGCTCGAGTTAGCTTTGCAATGTAGGACACTGCTCATTTAGAACGCAGCATTCTCCCGAGCATCAACAACTGCGGAGACGTGATCGACTCGCTGGCGGAGTCGGCGACCGGGTGCGACGCAAAAACTGCGACAACCATCTCCGCCTCGGGTGCTACATAGAGGCGCTGGCCGTGTATGCCCCGTGCCTCGAACGACCCCAATTCGTCGTTCGAAACCCACCACTGGCTGCGATACGAGTAGGAAGAGTTGACTTTTGCTCGCTTTCCACCTCTTCGCACGTCATGCACGACAGATGCGGGAATGAGCTGCTTTCCATTCCATTGGCCTTCGCACCGCATCAGTTCGCCAAAACGCGCAAAGTCTCGCAGGGTAGCGCTCAGGCCACCCTCAGCCAGCGGCATGCCACCCGGGTCGACCTCTAGATAACCGTCCTCCTCGCAGCCGAGCGGCGCCCATAGGCGCTCCTGCAACAATTGAGCGAACGAGCGGCCGGTAACGCGCATCATGACCCAACCCAATACTTGGGTGTTCAGGCTCTGGTAGGCGAACTCTCCGTGCACCCCTTGCTTGCGCACGGTCCTCAGGTAATCGCACGAGGTCCGGGGCCCGTCGTAGCCAGCCGGCCGCGGTAGTCGTCCAAAGGCCCATCTATACTGCCAGATGTCAGAGTGCTCGTCGTAACCCTCCCTGAAGGTCAGGCCAGTTTGCATGTCCATTACCTGACGGAGAGTGGCATCTTCCCATGCCGTGGTTCGCAACTCTGGCAAATAGTGCGAGATGATCTCAGACTCGTCCAGCACGCCTTCATGTACGAGTGCCGCGGCGAGAGTGCCGGTGTACGACTTCGTGCACGACTGGCACTCATGCGGCAGGTGGGGCTCGAGTGCACCGAAGTAGCGCTCGTAAACAATTTTTCCGCGATGCAATACCACGACGCCATCAACGTAGGTGTCGATCAGCGCGTCATCGAAGCGTCTAATGACACCATTTACGTCTGCGAAAGAGAGCGCGTCAATCTCGTCGAACATTTCGCCGCGGTCGAACTGGGAAGGTTTGCCCCGTCCGCGCCACACGTTGACCGTTGGCATGAGTTCGCGCATATGCGAGAATGACCAGCGTATATGTGGGAAGTCACGAAATGTCCCGCCCCCAAACGTGATTCGCCTGTCGCTCGGCGCAGGCGCACCTCGCATCCAACCGAGCTCTCGTGGATCAGACGCGCGACCGTCGAGATAGTGATGTCCGTTGAATTCGAGGGTCCCCATCACAATCTCTCCTCTTTCGCGTTTGCGGTAACTGTGACCAACCCAAGTGTCATCAACTCGCTCCACTTTTCTCGTCTTAATGATTGCTGGTTGATCAGCACGTAGCTAATGACCAGGTTTCTCTCCGTCCCCTCGCCGATGAACTGCGCGACAAAAGGGGTTAGCGGACTTTCATACAGCTCGGCCGGCGCCGCTAATTGCTGGATCACCCCGTCGTTAAAGACCGCAATTCGGTTCGACATCGTCAGTGCTTCGTCCTGATCATGCATAACGTAAACCACAGTGATCCCAAGATCTTCGGAGGTGCTTGATCTCAAGCTGCATTTCTTCTCGCAACTGTTTGTCAAGCGCCCCAATGGCTCGTCTATCAGGACGAGTTTGGATTCGAACACGAGCGCACGGGCAAGGGCGACGCGCTGCTGCTGTCCGCCGGAGAGTTGATCAGGCCGGCGTTTTGCGTGAGCACCGAGCCGGACCATCTCAACCGCACGCTTAATTCTTACCTCTATTTCAGGCTTGCCGAGTTTGCGGACCCCTATCAATCTATCTAAGGCGATAGGGAGTGCAGGAAAGCCGAGGTGTACGTGCCGCGATCAGATCAGAGATAAGTGCTGCTGTCATCGGCGCGCCGCTGATGCCCATGTGGCCGTGCCCAGTCGCAAAGACCACGGAGGGATGGCGGGGATGGCGATCTATGATGGGCAGACTGTCTGGTGTTGACGGTCGCACACCCATCCATTCGCTCACTTGACCGACTGAGAGATCCGGCAGCATCGCTTGAGCGGATGCCTGCAACTTCTTGCTCTGACCCTTGGCCGGCGCAGCATCAGGTGCCTCGAACTCGGCGATGCCGACGATACGGAGACCTTCACTTAGGGGCGTCGCCACGAATGCTGAAGCGGCGTCTGTAACCGGGCGGCTTATAGCGCTGTCAGCGCCCGGCATGGTAATGTGATAGCCGCGCTCGCTGGCTAAAGACAAAGTGACGCCAAGGGAACGCCCCAAATCTCGGCTGGCGATCCCAGCGGCAATTACGACAGAATCAAAGCCTTGGACGCCCGAATTCGTCCGGAGCTTCACTCGGTCTGCCTCTGGCTCTATAGCCACGACAGACGCTGTCTGGACCGTTGCCGCTAGCGAAGCCGCCCTGTCCATTAATCCCTGCACAAGACCTGGTGGGGACGTAACGTGGCCGCTGTCTGGAAAGAAGATGCCGCGGCGATAGGAGCGAGACAATTGAGGCTCTAATTCGAAAACTTCGTCGGATGAGATTCTTTGAAATCGAACGCCCTTCCCACTTCGCATTGCGTCAATCATTTGATCCAGAGGCCCCAGTGAATCGCCTCTGAAAACATGCAGTGCGCCATTCGGTCGGAAATGCCGGTTCCAATCAACCTCTCCAAGCATGTCTTTATAGAGGCTGGAGCATTGAGCGTTCAGAGCGTGAAGCGCATCGTAAGTAGGCCTCCAATTCTTTAGGCGTCCGGTGCTGAGGAACCGAAGCAACCAAGGAAAGGTGCGAGGAAGTTCTCGCGGCGCCAGACGTACCGGACCATTCGTGTCGATGAGCCACCGCATGGCTTGGCGCATAACGCCCGGATACGCCATTGGGAGGGACGAGCCTGCATTATACTGTGCCCCGTTGCCCCAGGAGCACCCGTGGCCAACACGGTCCTTTTCGAACACCGTAACCTGGTGCCCCTCACGGGCTAGCATTAGCGCACAACTTGCGCCGACGACACCTCCACCAATGATAGCCACGGTGCGACGCTCAGACATTTCAGGGGCCCTCTTCTTGCGGGTCGTTAACATCGTTGCGAACGCTTAGAACAGGAGCCAGGCGGCGCTGACGGCTCGCTGTTGCCGCCGCATTGATCTAGCTCGATGCGGCGCGATTTTGACATTGACCTATTACACCCATTTGCTGCCCTGCACACTCATATCTCAGCAGCAACAGCGGCTGTTCGGTATTCGCCTTCTCAGACGGTGAACAGGTCAACGGGCCCCGCCCCCGAGAGCTCTTCGATACCGGTTGACGTGACTAAGTAAGTGCCGCCCAACATTACACCAAGGCCGTCGCGGGGGAGCGATAACCAAGAATGGACATAAAAGGTTATACCGGGCACCAACGTACCGGTAGAAAATCTATCGAGTTGAAGTGAACTCAACCAAATAGGAGGATAGGCAATACCAATGCCGACACCAAATCGCATCTGCGCGGCCTCGCCCAAACCAGCGCGCTCGATCGGTTTACGCGAACCGTTGTCGATGTCAGCGACTTGCGCGCCAGGACGGCATTCTTCCAGGCCAGCCAATAGCGACTCCCGGGCGACATTATACAGCTTGCGCGCGCCTTCGCCCGGATCGCCCGTAGCCAAAGTTGTCATCGCCACACTATGATATCGCCGGGCCACGCCGGCGAACTCTAGGTGAACAAGTTCGTTTCTGCCAATAATTTTCGGCATAGGGGTTGCGTGGCCGCTTGCTGAGCGCGTCCCACTCCCACATTCGATCGGAAGCGCTGGATAGTCACTACCAGCTTCCCGGGCTGCCTGTTCCACGGCTGCGCAAAGAGCGATCTCGCTGATCCCAGGCTGCAGGCTTTTCCGCGCCGCTTCTACGCCCAGATTTGCATAGCGGGCGGCTTCTCGCATGTAGTTAACTTCAGCTTGTGACTTTATGAGCTGGAGCTTGTTGAGTAAGTGACTGATGTCCCCAAATTGTGACTTCATGGCAGCTTCGAGGGCCCGCATATAACTCCCGGTGACCGCCGGTGACTGCATATCTAAACCTAAGCGACCATTTGCTATTCGGTGATCGTGAGCGATTTCGCTGACCAATTTAGCCACATCGTCCACGAAGAGTTGATACGTCCGGACATCTGTCAACCAAGAAGTCTCCTTCACTAACGGAAGGTCCAAGTTGCGGACTAACAATGTTGGATCCCGGCTTTCATCGACGCTGAGTATGAGAGCTTGCGGACAAATGTTGGCGCAAACTGAATCGTACCCGGTGAGGTAAAAGAGGTTTTCTGGCGCGACAATAACACACCCATCATAACCGGCCGCGGCAAGCTCTTCACGAGCTCGTTTGAGTCGGGATCTATGCTCTGTTTCTGAGAAAGCTTGGAACACTGGCTTGACCATCAATATCTCCCTGAGGTTCTTCAAATCCCGGATCTGTCACCGCCGCAGTCGTGGCTGTGCGCCATATTCGATTTGCCTTGATTAACGAATGTAACGCGTTTTTACGGCAACCTTGATCGCGAGCAATTTTTGCTCCGATGAGGGTCGGCGACATCGCCGCCGACGACTACTAGGACTAAGCGGTGCATGGCAGCCTGCTCAAAGTCGAAGGCGATTGACAGGAGCTTTCGCCTCGTCCCACAGTCGCTTGCGACATCAATGATTGTACCCATCTTCTACTGCCTTATGCCGCCTTCTGAGACTGGAAGCAGCGTTGCCGAAAATACAGTTCAGCTCGCTGTGACGAGGCGTTCAATTGCAGATTCGATCAAACAGGACGGCTTTTTCACGTTCCGTCGTGTCGAATTCTCGAAGGCGGAATTCCACCGGCTCCTTGATTTTGGGTGGCCGTCAATTTAACACGATAGAGTTGCCCGCATTCCATGAAACGGAGACCGGAGTTCCGCTGGTGAACTGAGGCTGCCCCCGATTCTGTTGCTTGACTGTGATGCTTTCTTTTCCACAGCGAACCACATAGCGGGTCAACTCGCCCAGAAACAGCGCGTTCTCTACAACACCATCAAGGACATTCCCGACATCCGTGATCGCGCCGCGCGCGCTTATATCAACATGCTCCGGCCGTACAAAGAGCCAACCGGATTCGCCACGTGACTGTCCGTTTAAACGAACCACGCCAGATTCTTGGTTGCCAATAGTCACCCTGCCCGCTCCGTTCTCGACTTGGTCGACGCGACAGGGCAGTAGGTTAGATTCGCCAACGAAAGACGCTACAAAACGGTCCTGTGGACGATAGTAGAGGCTCTTGGCGTCCGCAACCTGAACGAGCTTGCCTTCGTTAATTACGGCAATCCGATCGGACATGACCAGCGCTTCGTCTTGGTCGTGCGTGACGAAAATGACCGTGATATTCAGCTCTTTTTGGATACGCATGATCTCGATTTTCATGTGTTCGCGCAAATTGCGGTCGAGAGCACCGAGCGGTTCGTCCATGAGCAGGAGGCTTGGGTCGAAGACGATGGCACGGGCAAGCGCAATACGCTGCTGCTGTCCACCTGAGAGCTGGTTGGGATAGCGGTCGCGATATTCGGCCATCTTAACGAGTTCCAAAGCGCGCAGTACTTTCTGCTCGATCTCGCCTCTTGCCACCCTGCGAACTTTGAGAGGGAAGGCGACGTTTTCAGCCACAGTCATGTGCGGAAACAGCGCATAATTTTGGAACACCATGCCAATACCACGCTCATAAGGTGGCACGTCCACAATCGAGCGACTACCGAGCAACATGTCGCCGCCACTAGGCGGCTCAAAGCCAGCGATCATCTTCAGCGCGGTAGTTTTGCCGGAGCCGGACGGCCCAAGAAACGTCACGAATTCGCCGGGCTCAACGTAGAGATCGAAGTCGCGCACGACGTGCAGCCCGCCATACCATTTCTGGATTTTCTTCATTTCAAGACTGGTGGACATTGTTGCCCTCCCTTTCATTTACCTGTGCCAGCAGAGATACGCCTGTCGTGCCGCACCTTGATCCAGTGTGCTGTCAAGATTGCTGCCGCGACGAGGATGACGATGAACGTCGAGGCCGCACTGAGCAGCGGGTTGAGTTCGTACTTGATATCGTTCCAAAACTTGAAAGGTAGCGTCAGCGTTTGCCTTCCGATCATGAACATTGTGATAAGCAGTTCGTCGAACGAAGTTAGGAATGCGAGCAGACCCGCCGTCAGCAGCGCCGGCTTGAGGAGCGGCAATGTCACAAGGCGGAGGACCTGCATCGGACGGGCGCCATGGATGGCGGCGGCTTTTTCGAGAGACTGGTCAAAACCACGCAATGCCGCGGCCATGACGACAACAACGTACGGCACTGACAGGAGGACATGACCGATTACCAGTCCAGCGAAGCTGCCGAGCAAGTGAATGCGTGCCTCAAACATGTAAAGAGCCGTCGCGATAATGATGACAGGCACCATGAGAGGTGACAGGCAGAATAGGAATAATGCTCTCTTAAACGGCAACGTTGTTCGCACCAGCCAAAAGGCGCCCATTGTGCCAATGATCGTGGCAAAAAATGCAGAGACGAACCCGAGCTTGACGGAGAACAGAAACGATTCGTGCCAATCCGAGGCGTGTCCCAGTTTTACCCACCATTGCAGCGAAAAGCCTGGAGGAGGAAAAACCACGAAAAGGGAAGAACTGAACGAAAGCAGGAACACCACGATCAGGGGCGCTGTTAGAAACAGAAGCGCGAGGATCGTGTACGCCCAAAGCCAGCAGGCTTTACGTGTCAGAAGTGGCTTAGTCACCAAATGGATCAGGGCTTCTACTGTGGTGAGAATTGGCTGCACTGCCTGTTTCACATCCCCGAAAAAACGAGATTTCGAGCGGGGCTTTTGGCTTGTGATTTCGACACTAGGAGAAGCCCAGATCATTTCAAGCGGAATGAACAGGCTTGCGAAGAAGAGAACCCCGATCGTGACTAACAGGAGCACAATTGACGACGCAAAACTGAGTTCGAAGTTCAACAGCGTCGTCATTTGCGTGACGATCAACTGCGTTATCATTGCATCGCGTGGCCCTCCAAGAAGAGCAGGCGTAATGTAGAAACCGATCGCAATGATGAAAATCAGAATCCCAGCAGAAAAGACGCCGGGTAGCGACATAGGGAAATACACGCGCAGGAAAGCCTGGACCGGTTTAGCGCCTAGTATTTGTGCGGCGCGCGCAAAATTGTGGTCGATCCGTACCATCGAGGAGTACATCGTAAAGATCGCGATCGGCATAAACACGTGTACCATCCCGATGACAACGCCAAAGGTCGTGTTGAGGAGTGGCAACGGCTCCCTGATGAGACCGAGCCAGATCAAAGTGTTATTTATTGGCCCTTGGCGACCGAGAATGATCATCCAGGCGTACGTCCGGATGAGGAAGGCCGTGAACAGCGGAACAAGAATAAACAAGGTCACAATTGACAAGGCGCGCGATTTAATCTGTGTTAGCAGGTAAGCGACGGGGTACGAGGCTGCCAGTGACAGAAGCGTGACGATCAACCCAACCTTCAGGGTCTGAAGCATGACGCTGAAGTTTGTCTCGTCAGAGAATATGCGTGCATAGTGCGAGAAGGTCAGTTTGTCACCTTCGACGCTACCCCAAAGAATAATCGATAGCGGTATGACGAGGAATCCAAGCAGGAGCACGACGATCGGCGCGGCGATGATAGCACCGCGGATCCGTCGGTGTTCCAGCAGCCCGTTCAGGTGATTTTGGCTCCTAGGCACATTTGCGCCTGCCGCCTCCGCGGCCTTTTCTTTTGCCAGGAGAGTCATGTGTTTTTGCTCCGTCCCTAAGTCCCTCATGTCCGACTTTAATTCCTCTAACGGTAACCGACGGTACGGAAGCATGTTCCGGAATCGATGCTTGCGTTATGCGCCACGACCGGGCCCGTCTCGGGCGCTCAGATAGGTGCCAATGGCGCCACATGGATTTTCTCAAGTGGCTGGCCGATGCTTCCATCGAAGCGCCACTTGAAATTTCTCACGTTACGGACGGGGATGGCCAGCTCTCAACGAATCCTGTCGACTCGCCAGTTAACAACCTCGTCTCAGAATGCCGCTGCGGCAAGCCTTGCCGCAGCGGCAGGCGATCACTTTGCCAAGACCGCCTGGCAACGTTCGATTGCGTAGTCGAGGTTGGTTTTGCCATCGGGTCTAGGCTTGGACCACCACGCGTAGTCTTGGGTAATCTGCTTCTCTGCGATCCCAGGCGCTCCCGGCAAGTTCTCGGCCAGTTCTTTTGGAAGGAGTTTGTATGCGTCTTTGTTCACAACACCGTAAGGAATTGCTTCCGCAAAGGCCGCTTGCGCTTCTGGACGGGCAATATACGCAAGGAACTTAGCCGCGTTCACTTGGTTGGAAGAACCCTTCACGATCACCCAATCGTCGTACTGCAAAAGGGATTGATCCCAAGACAAAGCCACCGGTGCGCCTTGCTTCTGCAAGCTGACAATTCGACCATTCCACGCGGATCCCATGTCGGCCTCGCCGTCAATGAGACTCTGCGGAGCCAAGCCACCCTCGTCCCATCCCCACCAGCGTCCAACGTCGGGGGCGATCTGATTTAGCTTGGCAAAGGCGCGATCAAAGTCGAGCGGATAGAGCTTTTCCGGCGGAACGCCGTCACCCATGAGCGCTCCTTCGAGCAGACCGCCGTAGAGGGTATTACCACAGTTCGGAAGGGCCCGCTTCCCCGGGAACTTCGCTACGTCATATATGTCGACCCAGTTTTCGGGATGTTTAGTGCCTTGGGGGTATTTTTTGGTGCTATACGTAGGAACGACAGAGTAAGTGTGAGAGCGAAATGAATATTCACCTCTCGCCTCTTTGGGGATGCCCGCCAGCGTTTCCTTCGAAAAGTAGCTGTAATCGATCTTGTCGACAAATCCTTTGTCGATCCAGTTCGAAACTTCACCTCCACTGACAAACGTCAGGTCGGCTTCAGGCTGTCCGACCTTTAACGAGGCCATAAGCTTTGCATTTGTTGTAGGAACCACCACTACTTTGATGCCGGTATCGCGGGTAAATGGTTCGAACCATGCCTTAGTGCGGGCATCGTCAAATGCCCCTCCGCCGCCAGTTGTGGTTACGAGTTCGCCCGTTCCCTTGAGGTTGTCGGGAATTTCATCTGATAGCGCGGCAGCTGGCAACGATGCCAACAGAAGCGCCGCACGGACTGCAAACTTCATGGTAGTGATTTTCATTGGTTATTCCCCTGATTTTAATGGGTTCACTCCCGATTGCGTTCATTGTGTCGCGACGACGGGAGCGTTGCGCGCGACACATCGGCCTTTGCTTCTTCCCTCCACTGCTGTTTCGAACTTATGTCTCGGTTAGCTCCAGATCCCGGTATGCATCCAGGCCATTGTCTGTCGGCAGATAAGCGCCGCCGATCAGGACGCTTTAACCAGCTGCAGACCGCATGCGCGTGTGGATTAGGAAGTTTGTATCGGTCTCGAACCGTTCGCCCGATTCACGGGTAACGTCGGAGCATTCGATCCAACTGTGCTCGGGGGCCAGTCGCTCTCGATGTCCCTCTTCCGAAAAAGCTGGATGAGGTTTGATCGGGACTGCGGGGCGCAACATAGTTATGGTTCCCTGATTGTGTTATGTCATTTAGTCATTGCACTATATCATTCTCACAAGGTGGCGCAATATAAAAAATTTCGCGTCTTCGAATAAGGAATGGCGGAAAACGGACCTGATCTCCTTGAAGGGGAGCATGAGGATATGTGGGGCGGTCAAGCGGCGCGGGCCATTTCACCAGCCTCGTGATTGTCGTTCGCCAGACCCGGATGCCATTGCTGGAAGGTCGAGCTTAGGGAGCCGTCGAGGGTCTGCTTGCGGGTTTGCAGCAGAAGATGTGCGCCGATCCTGCTCCACTGCATCTGCTGTTTCTGGCGAACCGCTTGCTGATGACGGCGTTGACGGTGGCCTCCACGAAGGCCGAGGAAATGCGTTCTCCGGACCGGTAGCGCTCGCCATAGTTGATCAGGCTTGCGCTGTTGGAAGCGATGTACGATCGGAACTCGCCGACGGCCGTCAGGAATTTGCGCATGTTCGGGTAGTCCGTTTCGAGCGCTTCCGCATCGAATTGCAGATCGTCGATTTCCTCACGGGTAGGTATTGCCATGCCAAAGATGCCATTTGATCCTGCGCAGGGTTTCAATGATATCCTGTCCGGCCTGCCTCGTTATGGTTTTCCAGCCCTTGCGCGAACTGGCGCAGGACCGTGATGCGCATGGTGATGTGGAACCAGTCGAGGACATGTTCGCCTGCCGCGCGCGATCATTTCAGCGAGCGCGCGGACTTCTTCCCCACCGTCGGTGATGAAGGTGATATCCTGATTGGCCTGGACGCCCTGCTTCTGGACGCCCTGCTTCTTGAGATGGTCGAAAATGCGCCGTTGCGGCTTGCGATCGTAGCCATGGACAAAACCGATGTCGCACTGCACTTAAACGGGTTCTGCCTCACTTTGTGTGTCGGGATTATCCTGTGAGATCAAAACTCATGAAGGATGATCATGCATTCGAAAAAGCACTGGGCTCCGGGCAGCGGAGTGAAGGTTTTGCGCGTTGCGCGCACCGACGGCGCTACGGCTCTATAGTTGTGGATCTCGAGCGTCGATCTGTCGTCGATATTCTGGAAGACCGGAGTGTCGAACACGCGGCAAGCTGGCTGCGAAAGAACCCTTCAATCGAAATCGTAAGCCGTGACCGTTGTGGCCTCTACGCGCAGGCGGTCCGAGAGGGTGCTCCACATGCGATCCAGGTCGCCGACCGGTTCCATCTCGTACAGAATCTGCGGCTGGCGATCGAGGAGCAGATGAACCTGTCGGGGCGCCAAAACGGCAGGTCCATTCTGTCCGAAAAAGAAAACCTCTTTGCCGCAGCGCATCGGCGTCATGCGCGCTTGGCGCATCGACAATCCCGAGACGAAGTGTTCGCAAGGATCCACGCCCTGCGCAACGAAGGGCTATCCTTCTGTGAGATCGAGCGTCAAACCGGCTTCAAGCGGCGGACCGTCGCAAAATGGCTGAAATTCGAGACGCCGCCGGACCGGCGTCGTGGGCCCTTGAACCCAACATCGCCGTGGTATTTCGAGAAGTTCTTGGCTCAATGCTGGAAAGACGGAAATCGCTGCGGCCGGCACCTGTTCCATGATGTCAGGTTGCGAGGGTACACCGGCAGCCGCTCCCATCTGGAGCGGCTGCTTGGAGCTTGGCGCCGGGCCGACAATCGGACAGCCAGTGTTCCAGCAACAGAGGCCTTCAGCCTGGCTCCCATAAAAGATCCGGATACTGGTCATGCTATTTCGCCGGTCGTGGCGGCTGCACTCTGCATCAAGCCCCGAGGGCAACTGACCGATCAGCAGGCACGTAAGGTCGACGCGTTGAAGGGATCACTGGCATTCGCAAGAATGCGTAGTCTGGCAATGCGCTCCAACGGTATCTTGCGCGGGCGCCAGCCCGAACCCTTAAGGCGTGGATAGACGACGCCATCGATTCCGATCTGTTCCCATCATGCGCTTCGCTCGCGTGCTGCGGCGAGATATCGATGCCGTCTACAATGCAATTGAGCTTCCATGGAGCAATGGCCAGACAGAAGGACAGATCAATCGCCTCAAGACGCTAAAGCGAGCGATGTACGGCCGGGCTGGCACCGAATTGCTTCGGGCAAGAATGCTGCCACTTCGCCACACAAAGTGAGGCAGAGCCCAATTAAGTGCCAAGCGACACTCGCTCCGGGCTGTATGGCAGGAGGATGCTGGAGATTGAACCAGCCATCTCGAGCGACAACAGTACTTCACCTGTACTTCCCGTCCATGGTCTGGTCGCGACCTACGTGGAGGTTTTCGCGAACGTCTGGAGATGGCGCGTCCTGCTCGTACAGAACGATGACGCGACCGGCAGAGAACCACCCTCTGGGGTCATTGGCCTAATCGGCACGAAGCTGCGATTTTGGCCAAGTTGTGGAACGTTGAGAGAACGGATTGACCGCCCCGCCGTGATCACCTGAGACTTCGCTCCTGGAACAGGGAGTGGATGTATGGGTGTGCATGTTTTGCCAGAGGAACTGGCCAAGGAGTGGAGCCTCTCGTTTGCCGACATCGAGTTTGTGAACGCCAAGCCGGCGGCAACGCGGCTCGGACTGGCGGCGCAGCTGAAATTCTTTGCCGCGTACGGATTTTTCGCTGTCGCGGCGGCCGACCTTCCTGGAGAGGCCGTAGCCTATCTGGCAGAGCAACTCGGCGTCGGTCGGGGCCAGCTTTTCGGTTACGATTTTTCGGGGCGTTCGGGGCGGCGCCATTGCGCGGAGATTCTGCGCTATCTCGGTTTTCGCCGGATGCGGCGAGCGGATCGAGCCGCCCTTGCGAACTGGATAGTGACGGAGCTTTGCCCCGGCGGCATGTCGGTCGGGGCGACGCTCGAGGACGTCTTTCTCTGGTGCCGAGATCACAGGATTTTCGGTCCATCGCGCAAGGAGATGGAGCGGCTGGTGCGCTCCGAGCGGCAGCGCTTCGTGGAATCCTTTCTTTGCGCTGTTGCGGATCGGCCTGTTCCGGAAACGGTCGCGCTGATGGAGGCGTCGCTGGTCGACCCGGATGGTCCGACAGGGTTCCATACGATCAAGGGGGACGCGGGTGCAGCAACGCTGGACAACATGCTTGCGCTGGCTGACCGGCTGGCCTTCATCAAGAAGCTGGATTTGCCGCGAGATCTTCTATCCGCTGCCGGCAAAACCCCGGATCGATCAGATCGTTCGGCGGATCGGCGCCGAAAAAGCGTCGGAGATGCGCCGCCACGCCCCGAGGCGGCAACTAGGCCTCTATGCCGTTTTCCTGCTGGTGAGGGAAGCACAGATCATCGACGGCATGATCGACCTTCTGGTGGAAACCATCCACAAGATCGGGGTGCGTTCGAAGCGCAAGGTGGTGGCCGGCATCGCGCGTGACATCGAGAAGGTTTACGGCAAGGAGCGGCTCCTGGTCGATATCGCGGGTGCCGCGATCGAGGCGCCGGGTGGCCGGGTCTGCGATGTGATTTTTCCGGTAGCGGGCAAGGATAAGCTTGCGGCGATCGTCAAGGAGCATCGGGCGAAGGGCACGCTCGAACGGCGCATCTACCAAGTGATGCGTGGCTCCTATGCCGGTCACTATCGACGCATACTGCCGAAGCTGCTTTCGGTTCTGGAGTTTCGTTCGAACAATGCCGTGCATCGGCCCGTGGTTGAGGCATTGGACTGGATCCGGCAGGCCTTCGACACCGGCTGTCGGGTGGTGCCGCGGAATGGCGTACCGATCGAAGGCGTCATTCCGCCGAAATGGCGCAGCGCGATCATCGGCAAGGACGGGCGCATCAACCAGATCAGCTATGAACTCTGTGTGCTCAGCCAGTTGCGTGACCGCATCCGGGCGAAGGAAATCTGGGTGGTCGGCGCGGACCGCTATCGCAATCCGGATGATGATCTGCCCAAGGATTTCGAGGCCAAGCGTGCGGCCTACTATGGTGCCCTGAACCTGACGCCGGACGCGCGGGCCTTCACGCACGAGATCCGGGCCGAGCTCGAGCGGGATCTGCGGCTGCTGAACGCCGAAATCCCACGCAACGATAAGGTACGTATCCTCTGGCGTGGCGAAAACCGTATCTCGATCACGCCGTTCCAGCCGCTGCCGGAACCGCAGGGCCTTCAATCGGTCAAGACCGAGATCGGGAGGCGCTGGCCGATGACGGAACTCCTGGATGTCTTGAAGGAGACTGCGCTCGACACCGGCTTTCTGGACGCCTTTGAAACATCGGCCTCCCGCGTGGCGCTTTCCCGCGGTGCGCTCGATCGGGGCCTGATCTTGTGCCTCTACGGATTGGGCACGAATGCCGGTCTGAAGCGCGTCGCGGCCGGATGCGCGGATGTCAGCTACGAAGAACTGCTTCATGTCGGACGGCGCTTCATCCATCGGGACGCGCTGGAGGCGGCTTGTGGGCGCGTCGCCAGTGCGACGCTGGCGATCCGCAACACCGCCATCTGGGGCGAGGCCGGCACGGCTTGCGCGTCGGATTCGAAGAAGTTCGGCGCCTGGGACGGCAACCTGATGACCGAATGGCATGTCCGCTATGGCGGCCGCGGCGTAATGATCTACTGGCATGTCGAAAAGGGCTCGACCTGCATCTTCTCGCAGCTCAAGCGCTGCTCGTCCTCGGAGGTCGCGTCGATGATCAAGGGCGTGCTGCGTCACTGCACCGACATGGAGATCCAGCGGCAATATGTCGACAGCCATGGCCAAAGCGCCGTCGGCTTTGCCTTCTGCCGCTTGCTTGGATTTGAGCTCGCCCCGCGCCTGAAGGCGATGGCCCGACAGAAGCTGGCGCTGCCATATCCGGGCCTGCGGGCGGAATTGCCCAACCTGCTGCCGATTCTTTCTACCGGCATCAACTGGGAAGAGATCGAGCAGCAATATGACGAAATGGTCAAATATGCCGCCGCCATGCATCGCGGAGTAGCCGACCCGGAAGCGATCCTGCGCCGCTTCGCCCGCGCCGAGGTGATGCATCCGACCTACAAGGCTCTCGCCGAGTTCGGCCGGGCGATCAAGACGATCTTCCTGTGCCGGTATTTGCGCCATGAAGAATTCCGCCGCGAAATCCACGAAGGCCTGAACGTGGTCGAGAACTGGAACAGCGCCACCAGCTTCGTATTTTTCGGTAAGGGCGGCGAAATCGCCAGCAACCGCCTTGACGACCAGGAGATATCCGTTCTGGCACTGCATCTGCTGCAGTCGTCGCTGGTCTATGTGAACACGCGCATGATGCAGTCGGTGCTGAGCGAGCCGAAATGGTCGGCGCGGCTGACGCCGGAGGATTATCGGGGCCTGACGCCGCTGATCTACGGACGCGTCAATCCTTATGGCCGCTTCGACCTCGATCTGGATCGCCGGATCGATTTTGAGCAGAAACAAGCGGCGTGACCATCGAAGGGAATGTAGAAATGCCTGTATCGAAGAAGCCCCGAAAGAAGCCAGTGGCGAAATCCAAGAAGCCAGAAAATGACAATGCTCTGCCTCCGATGCCGGACCGGCGCGGCATGGAGGGGTTGATGGCAGGTCTTTTCGGCGGACGGCGTGGGAACGACCCGACGGACGCCGCGCAAGACATCATGTATGAGGCTTGGGAAGCGACCGGTCGCAGCAAGCGTATCGCGCTGGCCAGGAAAGCGCTCAAAGTCTCGCCGTTGTGCGCCGACGCCTATGGGCTGTTGGCCGAAGAGGAGGCCGGCTCTGTCGAGGAAGTGCTGGACTACTACCAGAAGGGCGTCGCGGCGGGTGAAGAGGCGCTCGGACCGGACGGGTTTGAGGAATATGCCGGTCACTTCTGGGGTTTTCTCGAGACGCGCCCCTACATGCGGGCGCGGGCAGGTCTTGCCGCGGTACTCTGGCGGCTTGGTCAGCATCAGGAGGCCATCGACCATTATCAGGCGATGCTCGAGCTCAATCCGAATGACAATCAGGGCATCCGCTACGTGCTGGCCGGGCATTTGCTGGCGCGCGACGATATCAAGGCCCTGAGGAAGCTTCTCAAACAGCACGAAGACGATTGCGCTGCTGCATGGCTCTACACGCGCGCCCTTCTTGCCTTTCGTGAAAACGATCCAGGCGCCGGGAAGCTTGCCGAGGAGGCCTGGCTCGCGAACAGCCATGTGCCCGGCGTCCTGTCCGGCAAGCAGCCTTTGGTTGCCTCTCCGGACGGCTATATCACCTTGGGGGGCGAGGATGAGGCAGCTGACTACGTCGAGGAAAACGGCAAGGCCTGGCAGGCCACTCCCGGCGCAATCGCGTGGCTGGCGGAGGTTACCAGAAAGCTGAAACCACGAAGACGACGTAACTGACCGCCCGGAACCGATGGTCGTGTTCCGCCAGGCCGAGGGGATTGCCGCCGCGAAAAAGCGCGGCGTCTACAAAGGTCGGCCGCCGCAGATCGACCGCGCCGAAATCATGCGTCGACCGGAACAGGGCCACGGTCCAACCCAGATCGCCCGCGATCTCGGCATCTCGCGCGGAACCGTCTATCAGGTGCGGAAAGGCGAACCAGAATGAGCAAAGGCAAGCACATAACCCGTCTGACGCCCGCAGCCTGCGAAGAAATCCAGGCCCGCATGCTCGAGGCCTGTCGGAAGATCGCCGCGGATCATGGGCTGGTCATCGAGGGCGCAGGGTGGCACGGCCTGGACTCTGGGTTCTGCTTCGAGCCCGTGTTCCGTGTCAGCGTTCCCGCCTCCGACGGCACAGCATTCAATCTCGAGAAGGACCTGTTCGGGTTTCTGGCCGCGCGGTACGGACTGGCTCCCTCAGACTTCGGGCGCGAGTTCCGCACCGGAAGCGAACGGTTCCGAATCACCGGCATCGATCCCAAGCGACTGAAATATCCTATCTCCGCCGAACGGATTCCCGACCGTCGAGGCTTCAAATTTACCGCCGAAAACGTCGCCATGCTGCTGAAAGCTCAGAGCAAGTCATAACGTTCTACACTTGTTCCGCAACTTGGCCAAAATCGCAGCTTCGGGCCGATTAGGCCTACTAACGGCGCGCTCGCGAGCGGCTTCGTAACCGCCGAGCTACACCTGATGGGCCACGACCCCGATTAGGCCAACGTGGTGTCCAACAACCCTGTTCCGGCCGGGGACCTTCCTGCCCCTATTGGCCAGGTCCATGCCGCACTGAAGGGGACCTCCAGCGTCACGACAGAAGAAAAGGCTTAGGCGTAGAAACCGGCGGTTCCCATCAAGAGGTCGGTGACGCCTATTCCATCACCAGTCTCGAGGATGGAAAAAAGTTCAAATCGCTGAGACTCACGCCCGAGGAATACCGCGCAAAATGGGGCCTGCCATCGGACTATCGGACTATCCGATGATCGCGCCGAACTATGCCGCCGCTCGCTCGGTGCTCGCCAAGACGATGGGCTTCGGCCAGACGAGCACCCCAAACTGCAGGTGCTCCGAAGTGGCCGCTATCGGCAATGTCATTCGCGTCGACCGCAGTTGCAACCGCTGCGATCAGTCGGCTCCAGATGCTGCCTACAGAACCGATACGCCAATCGGAAGGCATTCACTGATAATTCGAGTCTAAGACAGCGCGATCGCGCCCAGCCAGATTGCCACGGAGGTTGCGCCGGCGTCAGGTGAACCGAGGGCGCGATTGCCGAGATAGGCCGCACGACCGAGCGCCGGAAACATGGCGCTGGTTGCCTTAGCGCCGTTCTCGGCGGCGCGCGCCGCGTCGGCGAAACGGCCGGTTCTCTGCCAGGCTTCCGCGGCGGGAATCAACGCATCGACCATGGTGCGGTCACCCGGCTTGGCGCCGCCGAGTTCCATGATGGCAGCGGTAGCATCCTTGAACGCTCCCAGCCAATCCATCGAGTCCGGCTCGACGACGCCGCGTAGCCGCGCGGCGGCGCGCAGCAGCGCAGTGGCATAGAACGGACCGGAACTGCCGGCAATGGCTCGGCGCAGCGCATTGGCAAGATCGGCGAGCAGGCGTTCTGGCGTCGAAAAGCTTTCGTCCCCCAGGGCACGGATCGCCTCCGCACCCCTTACCATCGATGCGCCGAGATCGCCATCGCCGGCCCTGGCGTCGAGATCGCCCAATTTCTCTTCGGCCGCCTCCAGTGCCGAAGCCACCGACATCGCGACCTGCTTGAGCCTGGGCGAAAGCGGACCCGACAGCGCAGGCGGCGGTGTCGACGAGGCTGGGATCGCGATCAGCTTTCGCTCGGCGATGCGGCCGTCGCCCGGCCAGACCGGCACTTCGGCTTTGTCGTCGAAAAGCGCATCGCGCTCCGCGTCGAGTATAAGCACAGTGAGCGAGCATCCAGACATTTCGATCGCCGTCATGAAATTGCCCGACCAAGAGCGCTCGACCGCCAACCCCCGGCCGCGAAGGTTCGCGAGAGCGGCCCTTGTGACGACCGCAAGTTCCATTGGGGGCGTGCCGCCCAGGCCATTGACCAACATCGCCAGCCGCATGCCCGGCTGCAGATCGAGATCGGAGACGATGGGATCGAGCAGCGAGGCGACGGTTGCGTCGGCGCTTTGCATGGCTGTCCGCTCGACTCCCTTTTCGCCGTGAATGCCGAGCCCGAATTCGATCTCGTTTTCGCCGAGCTCGAAGCCGGGCTTGCCGACCGACGGCACGGTGCAGGCACCAAGCGCCACGCCCATCGAGCCAAGTTTTTCGGCCGCCCCACGCGCGATGGCGGCAACTTCGCCTAACGGTAGACCACGTTCCGCAGCGGCGCCGGCGAGCTTGTGGATGAGCACAGTGCCAGCGATGCCGCGACGACGTTCACGAGCGACAAGGTTTCTGAGCGCCACGTCGTCGGCGACGGTCACTACTTCGACCGGGATGCCTTGCTGACGCGCCAGTTCGGCCGCCAGGCCGAAATTGAGCCGGTCGCCCGTGTAGTTCTTGACCACGAGCAGAGCACCCGCCGGCCCGCTGGCGGCAAGGATGGCGGCAAGCACCGCATCAGTACTTGGCGACGTGAAGACGTCACCAGCGACCGCAGCGGTCAACATGCCACGCCCGACATAACCGGCATGCGCGGGTTCGTGGCCGCTGCCGCCGCCGGAGATGACGGCTACCTTGCGCTGTGCAGCAGGCGGCAGGTCGCTGCGCACCACCACGTCTTCGCTGTCTAGCAACGCCAGTCGCGGGGAAAGATCGACGGTGCCTTCAAGCAGTTCGCGTACCAGATGCCGCGGATCGTTGATCAGCTTCTTCATTGTGGTCCCCCGTTGTTTTCCGTGCAATTCATTGTCGCGTTGCTGCGATCGGTAAATTCAGAATCCCGGCGGTGGCACAAATAGGCCGCCGCGTTCGCGCTCGAGCGCGCGGCCAATACGCAGTGCGCGTGCATCATCGAATTTTCTTACGATGATCTGCAGACCTGCCGGCAGCCCCTGCGTTGTAAGGCCTATCGGAATCGAAAGGCTGGCCAAGTCGAGATAGTTCACCAACCGGCCGAAATGGTTGGGCGGCTGGCTCTCGTTCACGTCCCCCAGGAGCACTGGCGTCCGGTGCGATCCAGGAGCGACGAAGGCATCAAAACCGTGCGCCGCATCGATAAAGGCAATTTGCGCCAGACGCCGGGTTTCCAGAAGCTGATAATATTCCGGCCCGGTCAGCGTCTTGCCGCGTTTGATGCGGCCGGCGATGACCGCGTCCACGGGGCTGTCAGGCCGGTCGACGTAGGAGCCGAGGAGCGCGTAGCTTTCCACGCTCATAATGTCTCCACCGCTGCTGAGATACTGGCTGATCGACAGCGGAAGCCTGATTTCGTCGAAACTGGCGCCGAGTGCTCGAAGCTCGACAATAGAGCGATCATGGAGGGCTCTTACTTCGGGTTCGACCGCTTCGAGATCACGCTCCGGCAAGATCCCGATCCGCAAATGCTTGATGTCTTTCTCGATGTTATCGAGCGGCCGAATGGACGGGGCATTGTGGGTGGAAACATCACGACGGTCAGCGCCTGCCATGGCTTCCAGCAAGATCGCCGCATCGCGAACGGTACGGGTCATTGGACCAACACTGTCGTGAGTGGGACACAGCGGAACGACGCCACCGCGGCCGACAAGGCCGATCGAAGTTTTCAAGCCGACGATACCGCACCAGGCGGCCGGCGTCCTGATGGAGCCGCCGGTGTCGGTTCCGAGCGCTGCCGGAACCAGTCCCGCAGCGACTGCGACGGCCGAGCCGCTGCTTGATCCGCCGGCGACCAGATGACCATGCTGTCCCCGCGGATTACGCGGCGCGCCTTGGACGGGATTGGTGCCCCATCCCCCATAGGCGAATTCGACCATGTTGGTGCGGCCCAAGATGACCATGCCCGCCATCTCAAGCTTTTCCACTACCGTTGCGGATTGACCCGGCAACCGATCATCAAGAGCATTCGATCCGGCGTGGGTCGCGTGGCCCGCATGATCGAATATGTCCTTGATCGCGAGTGGTATGCCGAGCAGCGGGGAGCACGGCGAGGCTGCGTTTCGCAAGGCGTCGGCTTTACGCGCCTGAGCCAGAGCGTAGTCGCCGTCAATTTCACAGAACGCGTGCAGATCCGCGTTCAGGTCGGTGATACGGCGCAACAGTTGGGCAGTCGCTTCGACAGAGGAAATTTCTCGGCGCGCAAGGCGCGACGAGAACTCTTCGATCGACCAAAATGGATCAAACGTCATTAAGCACTTTCGCCCATGGTCTTTGCCAGCGTTAAACCGCCGATCCCCGGTTTCCGATCACTGCGTCTACGATCAGGACGGCAGCGACATTGATGACGACGATCAGCGACGACACCGCGAAGACGGCCGGGCTGAACGACGTGTTGGCCTGCTGGAACAGCCAGATGGACAAGGGAAAGACGTCCACCGTGTAGAGGAAGTAGCTCAGCGTGAATTCGTTGAACGACAGGATGAAGACCAGGATCGCGCCCGACGCGATGCCGCCGCTGGCCAGCGGCAACACGATCTCGAAGAAGGCCCGCGGCGCCGAGGCGCCGAGTGTCTTTGCCGCTTCCTCCAGCATTGAATCGATGCCGCGCATGGCGGCCAGGCAATTGCGCATCAGAAACGGCAGGCCGATGATCGAATGCGCCGCGACGATCTGGAAAATACCGAAATCGATCCCGCTGGCGCTGACCAGTACGAGCAAAGCGATGCCAAGCACCACCGCCGGAAACACCACCGGCAATCCAAGCAGTTCCTCGACCAGACCCCTGCCCCAGAAGCGGAAGCGCACCAGCGCATAGGAAGCCGGCACACCGACCGCCACGCAGACCAACGCGGTCAACGCCGCGATCTCCAGGCTGACCAGCAGCGATTCACGCAGCCTGACGATGCTGGCATCGGGACCTGCGAGCATCGCCCAGACATCCTGGTACCAACGAAGCGACAGGCCGGGCGGCGGAAACTGCAGAGTCGTTCCGGCGGTGAACGAGACGAACAGGACCATGCAGATCGGCGCAAGGAACAGCGCGATGAGCACGATGGAGAGCCCCTTGATCAGCCGCCACTCGAAGCCGGAGCGGCCGGCGGCAAAATGGTCGCTCATCGCTCCGCCTCCACCCCGGTGCGAATCACCAGGCGGTTGAGCGACTGGACGCCAAGCGCCAACAGCACGAGAACGACCGACAGGGCAGCACCAAGCGGCCAGTTGAACAGCGAGCCCATCTGGTCGCGGATCACCACGGCGATGGTGGTCACCTTGAGGCCGCCCAGCAGCAGCGGCACCACGAATGCACCAGTGTTGAACCCGAAGACGAGGATCGCACCCGCCGCAATGCCTGGCCAGACCAGCGGCAGGATCACGTGTCGGTAGGTCCTCAGGCGATTTGCACCGAGCACGTTCGCCGCTTCCTCCAGCGACAACGGGATCCCCCGTAGCGCCGCGGCAATCGGCAGCACGGCCAGCGGCACCGTGGTCTGGACGAGGCCGAGCAACACCCCGGTGCGGTTAAACAACAGCGACAGAGGCTGTTCGATACCGGTGATAGCGGTGACCGCCTGGTTCAGCAGGCCGTTGGGACCGAGGATGGCCATCCAGCCGAAGCTCTGCACCAGCAGGCTGACGATCATCGGTAGAAGGATGCATATCAGGACGACACGGCGCGCCAGGGCCGAGGCGGTTCTGGTCATGAACAGTGCAATCGGAAAAGCGACGATCGTTGTAATGGCGGCGCTGAGCAGGGCCATCCAGATCGTGTCTAGAATGATGCCGATGTTGCGCGCCGTCGCGAGTTGCGCATAGGCATGCAGTGACCATGTGCTCCATTCGGCATTGCGCTCGCCAAGGCTCATGCGGACGACGGTAAAGCTGCAGACCAAAAGCAGCCCGATCAGCAATCCTGCCGGCAGCAGCAGCAACCAGGCGGGCGGCTTTCGAACCGCGACCTGGGTTTCCTGCTTGGCGGGTTTCTAAGTGTCGATCGCAGTCGGCGTCATTGGCGGACAAACCTGACCTTGTTGGGATCGACGCCGACCCATGCGGGATCGCCGACAGCGCATTGGCCTAAGCGATTTTCGGTCGATTGCGCGATGATCGTATTGCTATGCCCAAGCGCGATCTGCCAGCGGTAGAGCCCGCTGCGGAACTGCGTTGAGGCGATTGTCCCATGCAAAGCGCCAGCGCCCGGATCGGACGCGTGCACCAGGGTCTGTTCGGGACGAAAGATCGCATACATCCCCTCGCTCACCGGCCCCTGCGCCGCAGAATATCGAATCTTCGCACCACCCTCGGTCAACGCTAGCAACGCGCCTTTATCACTATCGACAAGGCGCTCGATGCGAAGAACATTGGTGTCGCCGAGAAATTCGGCGACGAATCGGGAGTTCGGCATGTCGTAGATCGCGGCAGGCGAACCGACCTGAATCACCTTGCCGGCGTTGAGGATGACAACCCGGTCCGACATGGCGGAGGCCGTTTCCTGGTCGTGCGTCACGTAGATCGCGGCGATGCCCAGCTTTTTCTGGATCGCTCGCAGTTCGACAGCCATATAGTCGCGCAACCGCCGGTCGAGGGCAGCCATCGGTTCGTCGAAAAGCACCAGTGCCGGCTCGGTCACCAGCGTGCGGGCCAGCGCCACGCGCTGCAATTGCCCGCCGCTGAGCTCGCCCGGACGACGCGTCGCGAATGTTTGGGGAGGCAGTTGCACCAGGTCGAGCGCAGTCCTGACCTTGGCTTCGATGACATTGGCCGCCAGACCCTGCATGCGTAGACCGAAGGCAATGTTCTGTTGCACGCTCATGTGCGGAAAAATGGCCAGTGACTGAAACACCAGCCCGACATTGCGCTTGTAGGGCGGCTTGCCGACGACGTCCTTGCCAAGGATGCGGATCTCGCCGGAAGTTGGCGTCTCCAGGCCGGCGATCATCCGCATCATCGTCGTCTTGCCGCACCCTGACGGCCCGAGGATGGAGACGATCTCTCCCGCCTGGACATCCAGGTCGACATTGTCGACGGCTTTGACCAAGCCCCGCGCGAATGTGCGCGAAAGGTTGCGGACCTCCAGGACAGACTGTGTTGCTTGCATTTTGCCTCGACTGAACAACAGCTACGAATGCGCCAGCTGGGCCGGCCGGCAGGCCGGTCCAGCTCTGATTGAAGACTACATTACAGCGTCGGTATAGCGCTGGATCCAGTCATCGCGGACAGATGCCAGATAGGCTGCATCGACCTTGTTGGCGCGTTCCTTGACGACCTGAGGCGAGGGAATGAACGAGCTCGACTTGGCCGCGTCGGAAAGCTTGGCATCCTGGTTGATCGGCCCGTACCAGACCTCCTCGGCCATCTTGCCCTGAACCTCGGCGTCGAGGGCGTGATTGAGCAGGGCGTTGATTACTGCAACGTCGCCCGGATGGCCTTTCGGCACGACCATGTATTGCAGGTCGACGAAGAACCCTTCAGCGAGATCGTAAGTGCCGCTGACATTGAATTCCGGCTTGGGGATGAACGGCGAGAGTTCCAGCGGCGAGTAGACGCCGCCGGCATTCAGCGCACCGGTGCGGAACAGGTCGCCGATCTGATTGGCGTTGGACGTGACCGTCAGGTACTTTCCCTTCAGCTTCTTGAGGATTTCGAAGCCGGCATCGGGGTTCTGCGCGTCGCCGCCTGCTGCCTTGGCTGCGACAATGATGAGTTCAAGGGCATAAAGATTGTCGGCCGGCGGCAGGAAGATCTTGCCTTCGTTGCCGGCATTCCAGATCACGTCGTAGGATTTTGGCGCCTCGGGGTAGGTCTTGGTGTTGAACACCAGCCCGTCGCTCCACAGATAGTAGCCGACGCCATGCCCCTTGGCGCCCGTCTGGTATTCTGGAAGCACTCGCGCCAGATTGGGTATCGCAGCGGTGTCCGGTTGTTCGAGCATGCCGGCATCGGCCAGCGAATTGGCGCCGAAGCCCGACAGGATGACCACGTCATATTGCGGCCTGGCGGCAGACGCCCTGATCTTGGCGATCATGTCCGACGTGGTGCCGGTAAGATCGGCGACGACCCGCGCCCCTGTCTTCGCCTCGAAAGTCTTCAAGATGTTCTTGACTGCCGCCTGGCCCGTCGCGTCCGACCACGTTAGCACACGGATTTCCTTGCCGGCGAATTCTTGGGCCGCTGCCTTTCGCACGAAAGGCGAAGGCAAAACAGTCGCCGCCGCCGCGGCGGCCGTCCCTGCCAGGAATGTCCGGCGCCTTAGAAACGTATCGAATAGAGATTTGTCTGACATTTGAATAGCTCCCATTGTTGGCTCAGCCCATTGTTGGCCGATCACTTGATCAGCAGTTCACGCCTATTCGAGCCTGTTAGGCGCTCAACCCCATTGTGCGTAACGACGACCGTCTCGCTGATGCCGAAGCCGCAGGCGAGCGCCAGCATGTGCAAGGCCATGCCTTCCTTCAATTCCCAGTCTTCCTGCTCGTTGAAATCGAGTGCTTCCCACTCCGCGGTCTTTGGCGGGAAGCCGATTCCGGTCGAATACCCTGTACGATTGTAATATTCGGGGCGGATCTTGCGGATCGGCTGGCGCACCAGCGCGTCGATCTCGCGGGCCGAGGCTCCCGGCTTCATTGCTGCGATGCCCGCGTCCTGCGCCGCGATGACGATATCGGCGGCCTTCTTAACCGCGTCAGACGCTTCGCCGATGGCGACGGTGCGCATCTGGGTGGCGTGATAGCGCTCAAGGCAGCCATAAAACTCGAACATCACCAGCTCGCCGCGACGGATGATCTTCGGCGACCAGTTCGCGTGGCAGACATTGTAGCGGTAGCCCGACATGATGTGGTGTGGCAGCCCGGTGTACTCGCAGCCGGCATTGACGCCTGCCGCAAACACAGCAGCCGCCACTTGCGCTTCCGTCGCCCCGTCGCAGATGGTGGCGAAGGCGACCTGCTGCTCGATCTCAGCGATCTGTGCGGCCCGCCGGATATAACCGACCTCGGCAGGCGACTTGAGCACCCGGACCCGGTCGACGAGCAGGCTAGCATCGACGATGGTGGCGTCGCCGAGCCCCGCCGTGATGGCATCCGCGTAGGCCGAGGTCAGGAACCAGCAACGCTTTTCCAGACCCACGCTTTTACCTGTGCAGTTGAACGAGCGCACGATAGCCAGGGTCTTCTCGACCTGATCGTCGCCTTCTTTCCACGTGGCTGCATCGTCCAGCCAGGAATACTCGTCGACATTGCCTTTCTCCAGAAATCTGAGCAGCAACTGCGGATCGCCATCCTGGCCGAGGATGACGGTCTGGTAGGCGAAATAGCCGGAAGTCTGATGCCCGGTCAGGTAGTAGATATTTTCGGGCGCGTGCAGCAACAGGACGTCGATACCCTGATCGGACATCGCCTTCTGCACGCGCGCTACGCGTCTGCGAAATTCTTCAGTCGTGAAAGCCTGGCGGTTACCAGTCATCTGCTCAGCCTCTGTATGTGATGTGCAAGTGGCGCAAGAACGAATCGAGGTAGGCGGCCTTCACGGATCCGGGGGTGGACCGAGGGAGGTGTTCGGCCGCGCCGCGCGAACCGTGAAGACCGCGTCGACCGCCGCTTTCCGCCTGGAATCGGACGGCCGTGTTCAAGGAATTTTCTGCTTTTACGAAACGCGCCACCGAGAACGGATCGATCGGCGTCGTCGTTTCGCCATCCAGCGCAAGGTCAGCAAGAATGGCCCCGACGGCCGGGCCGAGTTGGAAGCCATGACCGCAAAAACCAAACGCATGGTAGAGACCCGGCGTCGACGTGGAAGGACCGATCACCGGGATTCCATCGGGCATGCGTCCCTCGATTCCGGACCAGGTGCGGATGATGTGGGCCGACGAAAGACGTGGAACCAGCGCCAACGCCAGCCGTGCCGCCTCGGCGGTTACCTCGGGCAAGGGCCGGGCGCGAATCGTGTCCCGGTCGGCACGGCCCTCCCCGGCGCCGAAGATGACGTTGCCGCGCGGGATCTGGCGAAGGTAGATGCCGCCGCCGCAGACGCCGATGTTGGGAACGATGAAGTAGGGCAGTGGCTCGGTCACCGCCATGTTTGGAGCCATGACATCTTCAGGAATACTTTCGCCAAACGTCTCGGCAATCTTCGATCCCCACGCCCCTGCCGCATTGATGAGGCGAGCGGCGCGAAAGCTGCGGCCATCGGCGAGGCGGAGATCGAAACTCTTGCCGTCAGCGGCGAGTTGAACGACTTCGGCAGCCTCCACTGCCTCAGCTCCGGCTTTAGCGGCGGCGCGGGCAAAGGCCGGCGCCACCAGCCTTGGATTGGCGTGGCCATCGCCAGGGCAAAACGAACCGCCGACGACATTCTCGCCCAGATAGGGATAGCGCCGGCGTATCTCCTGCTTTCCGATCAGTTCGAGGTCGAGCCCGAACTCGATAGTGTCCCGCGCATAGACCTGCAGTTCGGCCATCTGCGCTTCGGTTACAGCCAATTTCAAATGGCCTGAGACGGCGAATTCGCAATCGGTCCCCAGCAACTCCGGCAGTCGTTCCCAGATTTTGCGACTGCGAACCGCGATTGGCAATTCGGCGACGTGGCGGCCCTGGCGCCTGACACCACCATAGTTGACACCGCTCGCTTGGCTGCCGATGCGTCCACGTTCCAGGAGGAGGACGCGGCTGCCGCGCAGCGCAAGGTGAAGTGCGGCCGATGAGCCGACAATGCCGCCACCGATGATTGCCACGTCATAGGAGGTCATTGGGCGGCCTCCTCACGGAAAACGGCCATCGGCAGCGGTTTTATCGGCGCCTGACCGCGCAGCCGCGACACCATTGAAATATCGAGGCCGGCTGCCGAGGCGGTGATCTCGGCAGCGGCCGTTTGGCAGACCCGGCCCTGACAGCGCCCCATGCCGACACGGGTGAAAGCCTTGACTCGGTTTATCTCCGCTTGCCCTTGCCCTCGAACTGCCTCGCGCATCGCTCCGGCGGCGATGCCCTCGCAGCGGCAGATCATCAGGCTGTCGTCACACTGCTGCGCCAGCTGATGGGGAAACGGGAAAGCGCGCGACGCCATCGCATCGCGAAAGCGAAGCCAGCGGTCGATACGACGATTGAGCGACCTTACTATACGCCTGGCATCGTATTGACCGATATCATGCAGCACGGCTTCGGCAGCCCTCGCCCCCGACAGTTCCGCCGCCTGAGCCCCCGCAAGCTGCATTCCGTCTCCCGCCAGGTAGATACCTTCCACGCTTGACCGGCCCCAAGCGTCGACGGCAGGGAGCCACTGGCGCAGCGACGGATCGAAGTCGAACTGCACGTCCAGCAGATCCGCCAGCTGCGTTTCCGATCGCAAGCCGAAGCCCATCCCGACGGCGTCGCAAGCTATCGTAGTTATCTTGCCCTCGCCTGTCGTATAGCGGACCACGCCGACCCGTTGTCCGCTACTGGCGTCGATGGCGACAGGGGTGATACCCGACCTGATTGTAACACCGGCCGCGACCAGGCGCGCCACGTAGTACAGACCCTTGAGCAAAGCCGTACCACCCGCCATCATTGTCGGTGCGGCACGAACCTTGCCGGAAAGCGGCGCTGTGTCGAGCACGGCGGCAACGTCGACCCCAGCCTTCATGTACTGGTAGGCGATAAGATAGAGCAGCGGGCCTGTTCCCAAGAAGACGGGCCGCGCGCCGATGGCGCAGGCCTGGTACTTCATCGATACCTGGGCCCCACCAAGCGTGAAGACGCCGGGCATGTCCCAACCCGGTATCGGTATGACGCGGTCCATCGCCCCGGTTGCCAGGATCAGGCGGTCCCAGAGCAAATGACTGGCACCATCGCGGTCGATCACATCCAGCCGCCTGCCCTCGGCGGACCAGACCGAGGTACTCGGCCGATAATCGATCGATCCGGCGAGTTCGTCGAATGTACGATGCAGCTTGCAAGCGCGCTCTGCCTCGAAACCATAGAGGTCTTTGGGATCCCGGTGCAGTTCGGCAGGCGGCCTGCGGTAGATCTGGCCACCGGCAGCGACGTTTTCGTCGATGACCACGGGACGATGCCCTGCCCTCACCAGCCGCTCGGCTGCCCGCACGCCGGCCGGACCGGCCCCGACAATCACGATCTTAAGCACGGGCGCCGATCTCCGTCGAGATGTCCATATTATCGGCGACCAGCGTCGAGCAGGCGCGAACACGTCGATTGTTCACTTCCACCCAGCAATCCTGGCAGGCCCCCATCAGGCAGAAGCCGGCGCGATAGCCATCTCCGAACTCGAATTTCCTGAGGCGCGGTGCCTGGGTAAGCACGACCGTCAGCACGGTATCGCCAGCCAGCGCCGAAATAGCCTGGCCGTTGACCCGGCAGCGAACTGGCGGCCGTTCGGCACCGGCAATCCGTACCAATTGAGCCCCGCTGTCAGCCACATCTCACCTCCGATTGCCCAATCACTATATTCCATATTATGACATTTACAATGCGTTTTTTTCATATAGTGATACATCTTATCCGGCAATGCGCCGGGCTTTTATGCAAGAGGCAGCAGGTTGATGACCATCGTAGGGGATTTCGCGCAGTTCCTGTCTGGCATTGGGGACATCGAACCGGAGCCGATCGAAAAGGCCAAGGCGGCCGTTCTGGACCTGGTCACCGCGGCAGTCGCCGGAGCCGATGCGGAAGGCACGATCGCCGCTCATAAGGCGGCATCGGCGGTCTGGAAGGAAGGCGATGCGGCGGTCTGGTTCTCCGACCGCCGCATGAGCGCCCCCGGGGCTGCGTTCGTCAATTCAACCAGCGCCTCTATCCTCGATATGGATGACGGGCACCGTGCCGCGGCCGGCCATCCCGGCGCCTCGATCATCCCAGCGGTCCTGGCGACGGCAGCCACCCATCGCTGCGCGCCCGAGAGGATCTTGACCGCCATCGTGCTTGGTTACGAAATTGCCGTACGCGTCGGGTCGTCCAGGGATTTCGCATCGCTGACGACCTTGGTCTCGGGTCCATGGGTAGGATACGGCGCCGCCGCCGCAGCGGCATGGCTGCGCGGGCTCGATACGCAGGCGATAGAACAAGCCATCGCCATCGCCGGCACCACGGCACCCAATCTCTCGGCAATCGCCTATTCGAAGGTGATGGGCAACCACATCAAGGAGGGTATCCCCTGGGCGACCGCGACCGCCCTGGTTGCTGTCGAACTCGCTGCGGCGGGCTCCACCGGCCCGGTCGACCTGCTCGACAACGAATCATTGTTCAACCGCAACCAACTTGTCGACGGCCTCGGGTCCAACTGGGCGATCAACGGCATCTACTTTAAGCCGTATGGGTGCTGCCGCTGGGCACATTCGGCCATCGATGCAGTGCTGTGGCTTCAATCCCAACACGGCATAGCGGCACAGAACATAGAGACCATCGAGATTGACACCTTCTCCTGGGCATTGCGGCTCAACAACGAAGTCGCGCCGCGTACGGTCGAATCCGCGCAGTACAGCGTACCTTTCTGCGTCGCCATGGCGCTGACCAAAGGCGCCGGGGCTCTGGTCGAGGTCGAGCCGCCGCAGATCGCTGATCCCGAGACGCTTGCTCTGGCAAGGGACGTAAGGCTGCGTGTCGATCCGTCATTCGACGCGATGTTTCCGCAATCGGTTCCGGCACGCGTGCGCATCACCACCAGGGACAGTTCGATGGTCAGGGAAGTGGCGGCGCCCCTTGGCGAGCCGACAAACCCGATGGACTGGACGGCGCTACAGACCAAATTCCGCACTGTGGCCGACCGACGGCTGGACGAACATTGCCGCGACCGCTTTCTGACCGCGTTCGAGGACATGAAGCAGGGCCGCCTCGAAAGCCTGCTGGCCGCATTGGAAATGCCGCTGGTGCGGGGATCGCGGCAGGCGAAGGACGCATAGCTTGCACCGAGCCGCACAACTGGCTTCCTACCGATCACTCGTGTAATTCGGTGCACGACCACGAAAAGGTCTCCAACTGGCCAAGGAGCGGAACCCGCCGTGAAAGACCCGGAAGACAAGGCGACCGGCACGCAACTGCTCGACCGAGCCGTGGCGATCCTGAACCATCTGGGCGATGTCGGTCGGAACGGGGCGCGCGTCTCTGAAATTGCCGAGACCTTCGACCTCAATATGTCGACGGCGCATCGCATCATTGTCGGCCTGGAGCGGCATCGTTATGTCGAGCGGGACGACGCAACCAAGCGCTACCGGCTTGGTCTGGCGCTGTTCGCGCTGGGAGCCAGGGCAGCCGACACGACCGGCATGCGGCGCGTCTGCCATCCGGCATTGATGCGCATTGCTGTCGAGACCGGCGACACGGTTTTCCTGATGGCTCGCAACGGGTTCAATACGGTCTGTGTCGACCGCCAGGATGGAGGCTACCGAATTGACAGCCTGACCGGTCAGGTGGGTGGGCAAATACCACTCGGCGTTGGCCCCGCAAGCCAGGCTATCCTGGCGATGCTGCCGAGTAAGGAAGCCGAAATCATACTCGAGGCAAACGCCCAGCAATTCGCGCGCTATAACGGCCTCACTGTCGATGCGATCAAGCGTGAGCTCGTTGAGATTCGGCAACGACGCTTTGCAGTGGATGATGGTCATCTTGTCGAAGGAATTTCGGCGGTCGCTGTTCCCATAGTCATCACCAGCGGTGAAGTTGCCGGATCGATTGCTATCAACATGACAAGCGCTCGGTTGCGAAAGGGCCGTCTTGACGACTTGGTCAAGATACTGCGGCGGGAAATCGCTGAAATCGAACGGACAATAAATCCGCATGACGTGTCAATCGCCGGTTGACGTCTGCCGACGACGGCAAGTTTCGGCCCAGACATTGTGCTGGGCGCGAACCGGTTCCGCAGCGATGCTCTCAACCATTCAGTTGTGAAGATTTAGATCGCCGTTTCTTGAATTGGGGCCAGACGATCAAGAGAACTGTGCCCTGTATCACGACCCCTGCCAATGTGACCATCGTGGCAACAGCTGCAACGCCTGGTGTAAGTTCCACATTGAGGGATCTCCACATCAAGCTTGGCAGGGTCAGCGTTGAGCCTTGCCCGACGAAAATCGCGACCACTGCTTCATCAAATGAGGTCATAAACGAAAGTACCGCTCCGAGGATAATCGCAGGGGCGATGAAGGGAAGCAGTACGGTACGCCACGCATAAATCCTCGACGCGCCCAGCGTTTCGGCGGCATCGATCAAACCATCGTCGAAATACTCCAACGCAGTCGACACTGTGACGTAGATAAACGGCATTATCAAAATTGCATGCCCCAACGCGATACCTAACTTGGTTCCCACAAGGCCAAGCTTGGCGAAGACGAAAAACAGCGCAATGGCAAACACGATGAGCGGAATGATCAACGGGCCCACGGTGAGGAAATTGACGACGCGCCGCGCTTTCTCGGGGAGCCGATAAGATGCAACTGCCAGGCTGACAGCGCAGGGGAGTGCGATCAAAACCGCAAGGACAGCAACTTGAACCGAGGTTATGGCTGCCTGTACCCAGGCTGTGCTGCCAAGAGTCTCTCCATACCAAAACAGCGAGAATGCCTGCGGCGGGAACGACAGAAATTTCCCGGACGACAGCGACATGATTCCGATAATCGGCAGGGGAAGCACGAGAAAGAGCAGGACGACATAGATCCAGACGTCCAGCAAGAAACCACGATTGGAATTTCGATCCAAAGGACTCATCGTGCCACCACCTCTGTGCTACTTGAGGACGCTGCAATCTTTAGGATCGCGGATAGCGTGACGTTGCCATCGGATGCGACAGAACTACAGACGCGCTCTGCCGTCTCTCGATCCAATCCGTATCGGGCAAGCGTGCGGAACTTCTCGACGATTTCGATGCGCTTCATGGGATTCATCGCGTCGCCTTTCGGAAAGTCGACTTGCTGTTCGATCGTTTGGTGACGAGTGACGAGTTCAACACGGGCAGCCGTTCTTCCCGGGAATAATCCGTCGAGGACAGGGTCGATTTTCACTCGAACCTTTTGAGCGAACACGATCCGCCTTCGGTCGTTCATGTCGCCCATGTCAGGGGCAAGGAGCGATCCTGCGCCTTCGAGCGCCGCGACCGCGAGACAGTAGGGGACGCTGAATTGCGCCTCGAAATGCGATGAGGGGCTTGTTTTGTTGTTCAAACGCGCAGCAGGGCCAATGGTATGCACGATAACCGCTTCAACATCTTCCGCTGCAACTTGGTTGGCGTCCATCAGGATGAGGAGTGCGTCGATAGCTGCATGGATCCACCGGCAGCACGAATAGGGTTTGGTGTAGGCGGCATCGACCTTGAGGCCTGTGCCAAGACCGGCTGTAATTGCCTGCACATCGAAAAGCGCCGGAATGTCGAATATATCCAGCGAAGCCGTGACGCCTTGCTCGGCGAGGCTGACCGCGAGAAAACCATTCAGCGTACTCCAGGCGATACCTTCCTTCACTTGGCCAAGTTGTCGACTGGCGCCGCTTGGAATCTGGCACGCGCGATGAGTTCCCGCGATCGCCAGGGACTGCGCGAGCGCCACTTCGTCCAGTCCTCGGAGAAATCCGACGCTGGCCGCAACGGCGATCGAAGCCCATCGGCCGGTCGCATATTCGTGCCTGTCGATCCGATTGGCCTGAGCTGCTGCTATCCTGATACCGATTTCGTACCCAATTGCGATGGCGCACGCCAAACGCTCCTCGCCGGAACTCAACGACTCGCCCTCGGCAAGCACCGCAGAGATGATCGGGGCACCCGGATGCCCGATGGCTTCTCGATGGCCGTCGTCGACGTCCATTGCACTGGCGGCGGCACTGTTGGCGAATCCAGCCGCGCACGACGTCAGGCGTCTGTCCGTGAACCACACGCTGGATTGCCCAGCCTGGAAAATATCTCCGGCTACGGCCCTCGTCGCCCGAGCGGGGTCGCTTGGGAAGCCGGCCGCGGCTGCACCCACAAGATCAATTGCCAAATCGCTGATTTTGTATCGCGTCGAGGGGAACATGTCGGAGATCGTGAATGCTCGTATGTACTGGGCGAGGGTTTCGGCTACGAAAGACATTCCCACCTCACTTGTCGTCAATCGACGCCCAGCATCGATCCTTGAGTGATCGGGCTATCGCTTCGATTGCGATCTGATTTCGCAGGCCGTCGCTGAAGTCAGGCCCTTCCGGGCTCGCGATCCCGCGTATCTCGTCGACAAATCGCCGAGCCAGACATCCAGCAAAGCATTCTCGCCAAGTTGTCGCCCATTCGATTCCACGCAGGTATTTCTCTGAGATGTCGAACGGTTTGAAATCGCTTGCCTGGTCGTTGTTGCCGAGAACCTCGGCGAACGGCCAGTTCCTGGTCATCCGCCAGCCAAGAACGCCCATGTCGCCGATCACTGCGACCTGAAAGCCGAAATTTACCAACGAACTCCAACTCACATGGAACTGACCTTCTGCACCTCCCGCGAACTTCACAAGCCAGGAACAGGTGTCGTCAACCGTGACCGTCCGCAACGCGCCCGTGGCCGGATCGGGCCGTTCGTCAACCATCCGCACGGCGTTCGCGCAGACTTCGGACATTTCGCCGACCAACCATCGGCCCAGATCGAGTCCGTGGCAGCCATATTCCACAAAGGCGCCTCCTCCCGTACGCTCCGCGTCCATCACCCAATGAAAGGGCTCGGCTTTGTCAAAAAACTGGGGGCTATTGTTGAAGAATACAAAGCTGTGGACCGTGCCAACGTAGCCATTCTGCAGAAGCGTCTTGAGTTGCCGCATCGCAGGACTGTATCGAAGCACAAATCCGAGCTTGGTCACGACCTGCGCCTTGCTGGCGATTTCGGCCAGTTCACGCGCTTCTCCGACGGTTCGTGACATAGGCTTTTCGCAGAGCACGTGGATGCCTGCCTGGAGTGCTGCTTTCGCCACCGTGTAATGTGTGTCCTCCGGAGTTGCTATGACGATTGCGTCAAGACCGGCCGACAGCATCGTCTCCACATCGTGATGGACGGCACAGTCCGAAGCTCTCGCTGCGAGAAACTTCGCGCGGGCAAGATCCGGGTCGGCGATACCGACGATCCTGACGTCAGCCAGCCTGGAGAGCGAAGGAACGTGCGCGCGTTCGGCCCATAGTCCCGCGCCGGCGATGCCGACCCGAATCGGGGCATTGGCGTCTCTTGGTCCAGCCCACGCGGTCATGTCGTTCTGCCCGTCTTCGGCATGGCCAAACTTCTGATCGCCCACAAACACCCGATGGTTATCAGAAGAAGGACCATTCCACCGGCCGAAGCAAAACCAAAGTCGCCGAACTGCGTGACGCTACGCGCAATCAGCTGGGCAAGCATGGTCTGCCGAGGTCCTCCAAGCAGGGCCGGCGTGATGAAGAAGCCAACGCCGATGATGAATACCACCGACGCCCCGTTAACGATCGCTGGAAGGGCTAGCGGGAGATACACTGTCCTGAGTGCGAACCAGTGCGACGCGCCGAGGCCCTCGGCAGCGCCCAACAAGTGATGCGGGACTTTTCTGAGGCCAGAAAATGCCGTCAGGATGTAGATCGGCAGCAGGAAGTGTACCATGCCGACGAGAACGGCTGTCGGCGTCGCGAGCAGCGTGTATCCCGGCGCTCCAAGAATACCGAGAACTCTGGCCAACGGACCTTGGGCGCCGAAGATCACCATCCATGCAAAAGTGCGGATTAGCGAACTCGTGAGAAACGACAAGACCAGGACAGCCAGGGTAAACCCATTGAGCAGCTTCCGATCCGAGTGTGCGAGACTATACGCAACGGGCGTCCCGACGATCGCACAAAGCCCCGTTGCAATGAATGATATCCATATCGTCCGCCAGGCAACACGAAGATAGGTGGAAGAGGTCAGGAGCGTCTCGTAATTGCCAAACCCGAACTGGGGGTCAGTAACACTGCGCAGGGCCATCACGCCAAGTGGGAGCACGAACAGAGCCAGGATGAGCAGCAATCCCGGGCTGACGGCGATGAAGTTCAGGGCCTTCGGCGACACGATCGGAGCGGTCATGCCGGCACGACTGCGATTTTGTCCAGCGGCCACGCTGCGGTCGCATGCCCTCCCGGGATGTGATTTGTCCTACAATGGGCAGTCAGAGCGCCGAGCTCAGTTACCAAAACGACCTCGTAATGTGTTCCCATGAATGTCGTTTTTTGGATGGTCCCGCTCACCACCACATGATGAGCGGACGTTCCATCGCCGAACTCGGCATCTCCCGGTCGAAGCACAAGTCGGACATCGTGGCTGGAGTCTGGCCATTTCGCGTTTGAATTTGGCAGTAAGCACTCAGTGCCGTTTGAAAGCGCTACGCCCAAGGATTGATCACTTCGGTCGATGACGAGCGCGGAGACGAGATTGCTGTCTCCCATGAACCCGGCCACGAAGCTGGTCCTGGGATGAAGATAAAGCTCCTCGGGGCTCCCAACCTGCTCAAGCCGGCCGTCTCTCAAAACCACGACAGTCGTGGACAGGGCGAGTGCTTCGCTTTGATCGTGGGTAACATGGATGAAGGTGATCCCTACATCGTGCTGCAGTTGCCTGAGAAATTCCTGCATGTCGTTTCTTAGATGCTTGTCGAGTGCTCCCAAAGGCTCGTCCAACAGCAAGACCTTCGGCCGGCAGACGAGACCGCGCGCAAGCGCCACCCGCTGCTGCTGGCCGCCGGAGAGTGTATGAGGATAGCTGTTCGCCCAGTTCGTCAGCTGGACTCGCTCGAGATACTCATCCGCGAGGCTTTTGCGCGCGGTCTTGCTGAGCTTTCTCACCCGCAAAGGATACTCAATGTTTTCCCTCGCGGTCAGGTGTGGAAATAGCGCGTAATTCTGGAACACCATACCGAGCTCGCGCTCGCGGGCACGGCGCATGGTGACGTCGACCCCCGAGATGCTAACACTTCCTTTGTCGGGCGCGCCAAAACCGGCAATGATCCTGAGAAGTGTCGTCTTGCCTGAGCCGCTAGGGCCGAGCAGCGTCGCATATGCGCCGTTTGGGATTTCCAAGTCGATGCCGCGAAGCACCTCTTTGTCTTCGAAACGCTTGCATATCCCTTTGATGGATATGGCGGCACCGACTTGATCTTGGTCCATTGGCACCTTTCCGGGAGCGATAGCGCGCTGTGCGCAGTTGCGATCTTACTGCGTGAGCCACTCGTTGAAGCGGCTCGTGACATCTCGGGCATGTTCGGCCCAATAGGCCGCACCCCACGGCACCACGCTGCTCAGATCCTTCGGATCAATGGTGAATTTCTGATCTGCCGGCAGCAACGAATAGGAGTCTTTGAGGGCTGGTGCGTATCCGATGCATTTGGCGAAATCAGCTTGCCGCTGCGGGTTATGGATATGCGCCAGGAAGCGCGCCCCTGCTTCGGCATTTGCACCCTTGGGCAACACCCACAAGTCAGGTTTAACCACGGCATGATCCGATGAAAAATCGACGTGGACTCCTTCTTTTTGCAGCGCCTTGACACGGCCGTCCCAGCCGGCGCCGATAACCGCTTCTCCCTGCTGCAGCAATGCAATCTGCTGAGTGCCGAAGTCATACCACATGATGTCGTCTTTGATGGTGTCGAGCTTTTTCAGCGCCCGTTCCACGTCCAGCGGGTAAAGCTTTGACGGTTCAACACCATCAGCGAGGAGAGCCACTTCGAGGACTCCGAAATCGACCACTGAATTCGAAAATAGCCGTTTCCCAGGGAATTTCTTGACGTCAAAGACGTCCGCCCAAGTCCGGGGCTTTTCTCCGGTAAACGCATCGGCGTTGTACGTAACGACAATGCCGAAAATCTCGGATGGCAAGGCGTACACGTTGCCGCCACTGACGCTTACCATTCCCGGGAACTCGATGACGCCGCCATTCGTCTCAAGAAGGTGCGGATCGATCGGCTGGACCCACGCGTTCGCGACCAGCTGCTGCAACTGGCCAGGATCGGACGTGGCGACATCCCACTCCACTTTGCCGGACTCCTGCTGTGCTCGCCAGACGCCAGTGTCGTAGGCAGGTCCGCCTACAACGACCTTAATGCCGGTCTCCTTCTCGAAACTGTCGGAGTAAACCTTTTTCACGCATTCGTCGTAAGATCCTCCCGATGCCGAAATCGTAATACTGGCCGGAGATTGAGCGTGAACCGGTGTGATGACACCAACCGTCAATGCAAGACAAGCTGCTATTTCTGAGATTATATTTGACTTTGTCATGACTATTCCCCTGGTTTGAAGTATCAACGCTTCTGCGCACTAAGTACTTCACCGTTCTTCACGACGTTTCTGATCAAGCGTTGATCGATGAAGTAAGGCAATTCACGATAAGTAGACGTATCCAGCACAACCATGTCTGCAGGCCGTCCAACGTCCAGGCAGCCGGCGGTCGCGACACACCCGATCGCGCAAGCTGCGTTCCAGGTCGCCGCGACCAAAGCCTCCGCAGGGTCCATCCGGAGCCACGAACAGGCCAGGCCCATGACGAACGGCATCGACAATGAAGGGCTGCTGGGTCCGTGATCGGTGCCAAGCGCGATCGGAACCGACTGTTCGATCAGCTGGCGGGCGTCCGCAAAACACGGCGCGAGAAGATGATGCCGCGTCGCAGGAAGCAGAATCGCAATCGTTGCCGACTGCGCCAGTGCTCGCGGGGTGCCTTCCCGCAGATAACACAGATGGTCTGCGGACGCCGCTCCCAGTTCGGCCGCCAGCTCCGCGCCGCCGGCGGCCGAAAATTCGTCGGCATGTATTTTGAGTTGCATTCCAAGAGCTACCGCTGCGCGCAAAATTCGCCGTGCGCCTTCGACTGAGAAGCCTCCGGCATCGCACACGATATCGCAGAATCGAGCATGAGGAGCGATGACGGGCAAAACCTCGTCTATGACAAAAGCGGCTTGCGCATCGACGTCCTTGAATCGTCCGGGGGTGCCCAAAGCCACGTGGAACGTCGCCACCAGATCGAGGGGCTGGCAGCGCGTTGCCCGCGCGATGATCTCCAGGGCTGCGAGTTCCCCTTCAGGCTCGACCCAGTACCCGGTCTTGACCTCAGCCGTCGTCGTGCCGTTCAGAACAGCGCGTTCCAGCCTCGCGTTCAGAGAACTTTCTAAGACATCTGGCGTCGCTGTGCCGCTTTCTCTTATGGTTCTTGCAACACCACCGCCAGTGGCGGCGATTTCGCTGTAGCCGGCGCCGGCGATGCGCATCGGGTATTCGTCAGCTCGCGAGCCCGCATAGAGCAGATGCGTGTGGCAGTCGACGAAGCCGGGTACAACGGCGCGTCCCGACGCGTCGAGAACAATCGGATCAGAATTGTTTGGAAGACTGGCCAGAACGTCTTCAGCAGGCCCTAACCTCCTGATCTTTCCGTCAACCGCGTAGACCGCTGCGTTCGTTATCGATCGGAGGCTTCTCAACGGACCTCGCTGCGAACTCATTCCAAATTCGTTGACCGGTGTAAGCTCAGCTATGTTGGTTACCAGCAGCTCCCCCGATCGATGCCCGCGCGTGGCCGCGTCCCAATTTCCAAGGGCGCTATTGCGCACTGCAACAGCGGCTGGGTTCGTGCGGCCATTTTCCGGCTTAGCTGACAACGTAGAGCTCCCGGTCGAGAGAGGTCAGCCGCTCGGCTCCGGTTTCGTGCACCAAGATCGTCTCGCTGAAGGAAATGCCGTTGGCATTGATGATCATGTGAAAGATCGTTCCGGCTTCGAGCAGCCAGGTGTCACCGGCCATAAACTCCCTGACTTCCCATTCGCCGGACACCGGCGGAAAGCCGATACCGAGGGAGTAGCCGACGCGCGGGTGATAGGTATTGCGGAGACCCGTCTTGAGAACGGGCTGCCGGATCGCCGCATCGATGTCGCCAGCCACGGCGCCCGGCTTCATCATGCTGAAAGCACGATCCTGGCTGCTTATGAGCAGGTCGGCCACGCGGGCGACATCGTCGCTTGGCTTGCCCATCACGGCCGTTCGCATCATCGCGGCGCCGTAGCGTCTGACGCATCCCGTGATCTCGAATTTTAGAACGTCGCCGGACGCAATGACCTTTTCGGTTGGCGTCGCGTGGCCGATAGCCATTCTATAGCCGGAGGAGATGTAGTTCGGCAGGCTCGTGTATTCGCAACCAGCCAAGATTTGTTTATCTTGAATAATGGCCGCAATCTCGAGTTCCTGCTTGCCGACTGCAAGGGCGCCCAATCCAGCGCTCATCCCGACGTCGGCAATCAATGCGGCCCGGCGGGCATAAGCAATTTCCTGCGGCGACTTCACGACGCGAACGCGTCCAACGATGACCGAGCCGTCAACCAAATGGTTCGGCTTCGCGTGGCTCAGGAGTTTTTCGTAGTCCCTGACCGATAGATTGAAGGAGGACTTCTCAACGGCTATCGGCAATTTTGCGGCGGTCCACCCGAGATCGGCGAGCCAACGGCCGGTGACGGCTACAGGATCTTCGTTGTCCAGATAGATCGCCTGCTGATCGCGATCGAGCCACGAATACTCATCGGCGTTTGTGCGCTCCAGTTCACGCACCAGAAGCAGAGGTTCGCCCTCAGCCGGAACAAAGAGCACCTGGTAAGCGAAGAAACCGGATGTGTGATAGCCGGTGAGATAGCAAATATTGTGCGGCGAATGAACGAGCAGGCCCGTCAGGTCGCGTGCCTGGATGGCCGCCTGAACTTGATTGAGCCGTCCTTGATACTCCTCTAGGGAGAACGCCATATTCCTTCCAACCACGTCATTTCCTCTTACAAATCTGTTCAACCGCGCTTCGACAGAGGCTTCAGCGCACCCTCTTCGCAACTTCCGACTAAAAGGGCACGGCGTGTTTTTCCTGTCAAGAAAATTCTAGCATCATGCGCAAGTCATTTTTTTTCCGAAAGAATGATGCTATCAGGACCGTCGCGCTCTTCAGATTTTCGGATCCGCCAATTTCTGAGGGCGGCCCGAAAGTCGCTTTTTCTTAGGCTGCCGTGATGTTGGCAGGGCGCGTAGGGGGGACACATGAAAATGACAGTAGGAGCTAGAGGGCCCCATGGACGCCAAATCAGACATCTCACAGGACATTAATGGTGTCGTCGGCAAACGCCTCCGCGAAGCCCGGAAGGCGAAGAAGCTGAGTCTCGATCACTTGGCTAAGAAGGTAGGGATGTCCGTATCACAACTGTCGAAGCTGGAGACAGGAAAGGCGGCCACTTCGATCGCGTCCCTAGTCCGCTTTGGTCTCGAGCTCGATCGTCCGACGCAGTATTTTCTCCAGAATGACTCGGAAATGCCTCGTTGCCTAGGCACCCTTGTTCCCTCCTGGGATCCAGAAGGTCGAGCAATCGATATGTTCTCTTCGCTTGTAAAAGAGAAGACCGGTTCAGACCTTACAATTTCGGTTTTTCCAGCGGCACAACTTGGACCCGCTGACACCCAGGTCAGAGCGCTCGTCAATGGTATTATCGACATCTTCGTCGAGAGTTTAAGCTTCTTTCAGCATCTCGCCGATCCGATTAAATTGGCATCGTTGCCGTTCTGCTTCGAGAATGAAAGACATTTCGAACAATTCTCGAACAGCTCCTTATTTTACAAGGAGATTAGGACGGCCCTTAGGAATAATTCTGTCGAAATACTGAGTCCGAACATGAAATGGAGGCGAGGTCCGTCGCTTGTCATGCTTTCGACGACTCCAATCTTATCTCCGGACGACCTCAAGGGCCTCACGATCAGGTGCCCCGAGAATGACACCATGTTCCGCTATTTGGAAATGATGGGATGCCGTCCGGTCGTCGTTTCATGGAACGATATCGCCGACGCTTTTGAAGCCAAGAAATTCACCGCCATGATCACAAACCTGAGTCATGTTGTGAGCATGCGATTCACTCGCTTCGCCAGGTTCATCACCGTCCTTGATTATCGGCCGCTGGATCTGACCTTCGCCATGAACCTGCAGCGTTACCAAATCCTTGCGCCCCACATGCAAGCAGGTCTCGAACAGGCCGCGATTGAAGCGGCTGAATTCTGTTCGGATCTGATCGGACATACCGACGACCTGCTGCCAGCGCTGCTCGAAGAGGATGATGCGGTCATGTGTAGCGTCGGCTTGAAGCCTTGGCGGACCAAATCCCAGGAGATCTTCCGAGAAATGGAAAAAGCGGGAGTTTGGCGACCCGGTCTGGTTGACGACCTCGGTTCGTTCGCCAAATCCTAACGGCGAAACGAAAAACTGCACCCTAACGAAAGCTCATAATTTTCTTGACAAGAAAACAATGATTGTCTAGCCCTCTGATAAATTCTATGCCGTCATTCGCCGACGGATGTCGTTGAGGAGCGGATGGCCATGGAAGCCGATATCCCCGTCGTCGTGCTGTGCGGATCGGCCTATCAGCGCGGAACGCAACATGGCCAGCGCTTTGCGGCGGCGATCGAGACTGGGATAAGGCGCCCCCTCGACACGCTTGGATCCTCTGATCTGCGATTGATATATGAGCGCGCTAAGGACACCGCTGACGCGATCAGCGCTATCGCTCCTGACGTTCATGCAGAGCTGCGCGGAATTGCAGACGGCGCCGGTCGTCCCCTCCTCGACATAGTTATCCGAAGTTCCTTTGAGCTGCTGGCGCCGAACAATGACACGGGCTGCAGCGCGCTTGCGGTTCAAACGAGCCAAGGTGTGGTGGTTGGGCAGAATTGGGATGCGCCGGTTGGAAGCCAGGCGGAGCAGGCTCTCTTCATACACATCGCATCGGACGGATTTGATTTCGCCACCGTGTCGGCGTATGGCGGTCTCGGCTGGGTGGGATGCAATCGCGCTGGGCTCGCCATGGTCAACAATGACTTGGTGCTCAGATCTCGTACCGACGGAATTCCCAGTCAAATTGCCCGCCGGATACTCCTCGCAACGAGCGGTGTAGATGAGGCACTCGACGCAGCCAAATCATTACCGCATATGGCGGGACGGGCCTATCTGATCGGTGACGTCACCGATGCTATTGCCAGCATCGAGGTCTCAGCGCGCCATGGTGTGCATGTATCGCGAGTGGATGACTTTTTGGCGCATACCAACCACGCCTTGTGTGAAGACATTCGTCGGGACGAAGACGCTCAGGAGTTGGCCAAGCAATATCCTTCGAGCCAGGCACGTCTGCACACCATAAATGCCCGCCGTGACACCTGCCAAAGCATTGAAGACGTCTTTGACATCCTGCGAAACCGGGACGGCACGCCCGATTCCGTATGCAAATTGACGTCAACCCGCGAACCGACGCAAACCGCGTTCTCCATCGTCATGGATTGCCGATCGCGGACGCTATATCTGGCGCGGGGAATGCCATCCGCTTCCAAATACGAACGACTCTGCCTGTAGTTCATCTTTCACTCGGAGGCGGCAATGAAGATCACCCAAGCAAAAATTTACCTTCTCAAGTCTGGCCGTCTTCATCCAGTACTGGTGGAACTGTCAACCGATGAGGGAATATCGGGGCTAGGCGAAGCGGGAATCGCTTATGGCGTTGGGGGAACTGCGGCAGCAGGGATGATTAAGGATCTGTCGGAGCGGTTTCTGATTGGTCGAGATCCGTCGCGAATTGAGGAATTATGGTCATCGATGTACGATCATTCGTTCTGGGCGAAGAATGGAGGCGCGATCATCTTCGCCGGGATCAGTGCCATCGAGCAGGCGCTATGGGACATCAAAGGCAAGTCCCTTGGCGTTCCCGTCTATGAGCTTTTTGGTGGGCCGTTCCGCGATCACGTTCAAGCCTACGCCAATGGCTGGTATGGTGCAGCTGACACACCGGACGAGTTTGCCAAGGCAGTCGACCGGCCTCTGAAAGACGGCTACTCCGCGCTGAAGTTCTATCCGCTCGCTCAGCGCGTTGGTACGGCATTGCAGCACGTCACGCGTCGGGCGGTAAGTGCTGAAGCCATCGAGCTTGCTTATCAGCGCGTGAAGGCGGTGCGAAATGCCGCGGGCTCCAGGATCGAGCTCATGATTGATCTCAGCGGCGGTCTCACGACGGATGAGACAATACGGCTCTGCCGGCGGTTTGTTGAATTCGACATACACTATGTCGAAGAACCCTGCGATCCATTCGACAATGGTGCTCTGAAGGTCATTTCCAATCAGATTCCGATACCGATCGCTGTCGGAGAACGCATTTACACGAAGTCTGGTTATCGCAAGATTTTCGAGCTGCAAGCGACAGGTATCATCCAACCAGATGTTGGAACGGCCGGCGGATTGATGGAGGTCAAGAAAATAGCAGCCATGGCCGAAGCGTACAATATGAGGGTTGCTCCCCACGTTTGTGGAAGCAGCTTGATAACGGCCGCCACGCTCCAACTCGAGGCAAACATCAGTAATTTCATGATTCACGAACACTATCCCTACTTCAATGAGGACCAGGGCTACGTGGAGGTGCTAGAGAACCCAGCGTCAGCGAAAGATGGCCAATTCAGTATATCGAATGAGCCTGGGATAGGGGCAATCTTGTCCAAGGGTGCCGTTGAACCATATTTATGGGCATCGTGCATTTAGGGGCATTCCTCGAAAGAGAGGTAAGTTTACGCGTCTTTGTATAATCGAGCTGGCATGTATCAGCTGTCGCTTGGCACTTAATTGGGCTCTTCCTCACTTTGTGTGGTTCATTCGCCGTTAGCGAGGATGCCGCTATGCGCGGGCATGCGAACGAAAACAAAATGGTCCCCCGGCCCAGGGGTTAAAATACTGGGTGTCGCGCTCACTGATGATGACAGTTGGCTTGTTTCCGCTGCCGGACCGGCGTTCGGCATTTGGCCCGATTGCGGACAGTCGGCATGGCTGGTCCAACCGCAGCCTTCAGGATCTGCCGGTCCAGGGCAAGACCGTGACGGTGAAGCTTCGGTTGAGCCGCTGGCGGTGCGCACATCAGAAATGTGAACGACAAACATTCACCGACCGTCTGCCGACGATTGCTACCCCTTATGCGCGCCGGACAAGGATAATCGCGGAGATTGTCGGTTTGCTCGGCCATAGCACCGGCGGCCGTCCCGGCGAGCGCTTGATGCGACGGCTCGGCATGCCGGTCAGCGACGACAGTATCCTGCGGCAGCTGAAGCGAGATGCCGCGGCCGCTCACAGCAACTCCACCATTCGGGTCGTTGGCATCGATGACTGGAGCTGGCGGCGATCATGGCGCTACGGCACGATGATCGTGGACCTGGAGCGCCATTCGGTTGTCGACATCCTGGATGACCGAAGCGTGGCGAGTGCGTCGCAATGGCTAGAGCGGCACCCTTCCGTCGAGATCGTGAGCCGAGACCGATGCGGGCTCTATGCGCAAGCTGTTCGCGAGGGTGCACCGCAAGCGCGCCAGGTGGCTGATCGGTTCCATCTCATGCAGAATCTGCGGGTCGCAATCGAGGAGCAGATGAGCCTTTCGGGCCGCGCCACGGGGCGTGCATTGCTGCCCGATAAGGGTATCGGGAGCGCGCAAGTCGATCTGATTCAGGATGATCCGCACGTTGACGCAACGCATCGGCGCCGGGTGCGCCACGCTCATCGACAATCGCGGCAGACGGTGTTCGAAATGGTTCACGCCTTGCGCAAGGAAGGGCTGTCCTGTTCCGAGATCGCCCGTCGTACCGGCTACGGCCGGCGCAGCATCGCCAAATGGCTGACTTTCGACACGCCACCCGACCGACGCAGGGCCGCGTTGAAGCCGACGTCACCCTTATATTTCGAGGCGTTTCTTAGCCAGTCCTGGAGAGACGGCAATCGCTGCGGACGACACCTGTTCCACGATATCAAACAGCGCGGCTACACGGGCAGTTTCTCCAATCTGGAGCGGCTTCTCGCAAGCTGGCGCCGCGCCGAGAGGCCGGGCAAGGACAGTGCGTCGCCTGCTTCGATCATACGCCATCAACCAGCCCGCGATGCTGTCCCCATACGGGATCCGGCGACTGGCCATGTGATCTCGCCGGTAGTCGCCGCGGCCCTCTGCATGAAGCCCCGGGGTATGCTGACGATCAACCAGGCGAGAAAGGTCGATGTCCTGAAGCAGGGATCACATGAGTTTGCCATGATGCGCAGGCTTGCCATGCGCTTCCGCGGCATTTTGCGGGGCCGTGAATTGGACAAGCTCGACACTTGGATCGACGATGCCGTCAACTCCGGGCTCGTCGCCATCACGCGTTTCGCTCGGGTCCTACGCCGTGACGTTGACGCCGTTCGCAATGCCATTGAATTGCCGTGGAGCAACGGCCAGGCGGAAGGGCAGATCAACCGCCTGAAGACGATCAAGCGTGCGATGTACGGCAGAGCGGGCTCCGAACTCCTTAGGGCACGCATGCTGCCACTCAACCGGCCTGATCACCACACAAAGTGAGGAAGAACCCAATTAAGTGCCAAGCGACAGCATTGGCCTCGCCCGTGCAAGCTCAGGACTACGACTCTGCCTCGCACGGTGCACCCCAGTATCAAGCGCGAGATACTCTCGAGCATAGGTGCGTTCTTTCACCTTTCTGCCGTGCCAAGCGGTGATCTGCCGGGCAGGTCGTCCGTGGCCGTTCGGCCGTGGCATTGCGAAATCAGTACGACGAGCCCTCGCCGTTCTTGAGGTCATGCCGCTCTGTACCCTTGAGAGGTGGATTGAACACACTGACCAGGATGAGGTCCGCATCCCTACCACCGCGCAGGTAATGCTTGTCATGTTGGTCTAGCACGTAAATGTCGCCGGCCTTGATGGGGTGGATAGTGCCGCTCATATCTTCAACCTCGCCCTCGCCGGCGATGCAGTAGCAGGCCTCCAGGTGATTTTTGTACTGCAGCAGGGCTTCCGTGCCGGCTTTCACGACAGTGTGGCAGACTCCAAAACCCATCCCGTCGGAGTCGATCAGCAGGCGGTAGCTCTTGCCATTGCCCCAATCGACGTCCCGCGTAGTCCCCTGGATTTCATTGATCGATCGAACGAACATGTTTTCACCTATAAGAAGAACTATGATGAAGGCGCCACAGCTGTCACACCGAGATAGCGATGAGGCGCACTATCCGTAGGAAACATGCATGATTGAGGCTTTTCGGACAAACCGTCATTTCTAACACAAATGGAAGGAATACTTACAGATGGAACTGCCTCCGTTGAACGCGCTGAAAGCGTTCGAAGCCGCGGCTCGCCTGGCCAGCCTGACGAATGCAGGCCGCGAGATAAACGTCACGCATTCGGCGGTGAGCCAGCAAGTCAGACAGTTGGAGGAATGGCTCGGTCGACCACTGTTCAGGCGCGTCGGACGCGGCATCGTCCTCACACCTGCCGGCGAGGAGTTCTACGAGGCAGTATCGACTGCGCTACGCATGATCTCAGTCTCGACCCGGCGCCTAAAGCGCTGGCCCGGCAGCAGCCCGCTATCGGTCGGTTGTATCGCATCGATCGCCACACGTTGGCTCGTGCCGGCTGTCCAGGACTTCCTGAGCAAACATCCGGACATAGACATGCGCGTTGAATACGCCCATGCGCAGGAAACCTTCGATGCCGATAAGCACGATGTCTTGATCACGCTTAGCCGCGCGGACAGCGAGGCCTGCCGCTCGATCAGGCTTTTCTCACGCATGAACAAGCCCGTGGCGAGCGCCCATTACGTGAAACAGAAGCCCGAGATTCTCCATAGCAATGGATTGGAAAGCGCGGACCTGCTGCATGATGAAAGCTTGGATGGCTGGGCGCAGTGGTTCGAGAAGGCGGGCATCAAGCGTATCAAGCCGCTTCGCGGGCCGATCTATCAGGATTTCAATCTTCTGACGGGCGCCATCATGGCCGGCCATGGCGTCGCACTTTGTCCGATCCAGGTGTTCCGACGGGAGATAGCGCACGGCGATCTCGTGGTTCTGTCAGAGATCGCGACGCTTGAAGATCAAGGGTACTACCTCTTAAAGGCCCATGATGCGGGCCCCGCCGTGGACGCGTTCACCGATTGGTTCCAGCAGATCTGTGCAAGCAAGGACGGGCACGACGCCTCGAGCGCGCAAGCTGATCCCCACCGCCAGACTGCCACAACGCTGAATTAACGAAGGTCTGCCGTACCGACTGCCCCACTCGCAACGATCCGTTCCATGCTGTCTTCGTCATAACCCAGTTCGGTGAGGACCTGCCTGTTGTGTTGACCTGGCTGCGCGGGCGCAGACCGGATCGAGGAAGGAGTTTCAGAAAATCGAGGAGCGGGTGCAATTTGGCGAACCCCGAACCGCTCGACCACCATCTCTCGCGCACGAACCTGCGGATCGTCGGCAACCTCGGTCATGTCCAGGACCGGCGTGATGCAGACGTCCTTCCCGTTGAAGAGATCGAGCCAATCGGCCCGCGGCTTCTCAGCGAATTTTTTGGCGAGCGCCTCGGCCACGGACGCGTTGCTTTCGGAGCTGTCCATGCGTTCGAAAAAATGAAGCAGGTCGAGCTCGCGCAGCAGAGTTTCGCTGAAGCGTTTCTCAAGCGATGCGACAGCGAGATATTGACCGTCGGCGCAGCGATAGCACCTGTAATTGGGCATCCCACCACCGAGAGTCGATCGCCAGTCGCTTACTCGCCCGATGCCGTTTAGCGGAGCCGAAAAGAGATCGGCGAGCGTAAGCAGGACACCGTCCAGCATCCCGACATCGATCTCCTGGCCCTGCCCCGTCTTCTCGCGCGCCGCAAGCGCAGCCAGAATACCTATGACGGCCAGATATCCACCGCCCACATAGTCCCCTAGGACATTTTGGGGCGGCAACGGCTCGCCGTTACTGTCGCGCATGAGCTCGAGAGCGCCAGACAGGGCGACGTAGTTGAGATCATGTCCAGCGGATTGCGCCAGCGGTCCGTTGCTTCCGTAGCCACTGATGCAGCACGCAATCAGGCCGGGATTATCGGCTTTCAGGGTGGCATGGTCGAGACCGAACTTCGCCAGCTTACCCGGCCGCATCTCGACGACCATGACATCAGATTGCAGTGCAAGTTTGCGACAGATCTCAAGACCGCAATCGGTCTTGAGATCGAGGGTAAGCGAACGCTTGTTGCGCATCAGCGTGTCTTTGGGGCCGAAGCGAACGCCCACAAATGGGTCGTCGAGCAACTGCTTGAAGTACATTGGACCGGCAGACGCACCCGGATGCACGATATGAGTCACTTCGGCACCCAGATCGCCGAGGATCATCGTGGCGAACGGCCCCGGTGCGTGCTGTGAAAGATCGAGGATTTTGAGCCCGTGCAGCGGAGGATGTGTCATCTATCGCCCTTTCCAGACAGGATCACGCTTTTCGGCGAAGGCAAGGATACCTTCCTTCTGGTCTTCGGAATGGTAGAGCCTTTCTACCGACTCCAGCTGGCTTCTGGAGACGCGGTTGATCGCATCTAGGAACTTCAAGTCCTCTGTTTCGCGCACGATTTCCTTGATAGCCGCGTAAACCAAGGGAGGGCCGGCGGCGAGCGATCTCGCAATCTTGCGAGCTTCCGCCATCAGGTCCGCGGCCGGATGGACATGGTTCACGAGGCCCCAGCGTGCCGCTTCGGCCGCATCCATCCATCGCCCCGTGAAGAGCATCTCCATGGCGATATGGTAAGGAATGCGCGTCGGCAGCTTGATGCTTCCTGCGTCCGCGAGATTGCCCGAGCGGATTTCAGGCAGTGCGAAGGTGGCATGATCCGCTGCCAGAATGATGTCCGCACAGATGGCAAGCTCCAACCCGCCACCGCAGCAAATACCGTTGACCGCCGCGATGACCGGCTTGTTGAGACCGCGAAGTTCCTGTAGTCCGCCGAAGCCGCCCTTGCCAAAGTCTCCGTCGACGGCGTCGCCAGCCTTGAGGTCCCAACCAGGGCAGAAGAATTTCTCGCCGGCCCCGGTAAGGATGGCCACCCGCAATTCCGGGTCGTCGCGGAACTCGGTGAAGACGTCTCCCATGATCCGGCTGGTAGCCCGGTCGATAGCATTGGCTTTGGGCCGGTCCAGAGTGACTTCCAGGACATGGCCGTCTTTGCTTGTCCTGATCGGATTATCGGTCATTGCCTCTCCTATTTGCCTACAGGGCCCAAAGGCGTGAGGTGTCGCCAATGGACATCAGTTCAGTCGCATAGTTTGCCTCATGCATCGAGGCGCCGCCGCAGCTCTGCGATATTGCCACGAGGCGAGCGAAAGCATGGCCGATCGGCATCTCTTCCATGGTGCCGATCGCGCCGTGTAGCTGGATGGCCTCCTTTCCCACCCGCCGACCCTGTCGGCCGACATACGAAAACGCGGCTCGAACTGCTTGTAGTGTTTCGGCGGTGATCCCAAGACGATCCAACGTGTCCGCTGCCTGAAACGCGAGCGATTCCGCCAGTTGCGAAAGGGCATACATTTCGACGAGCTTGTGACGAACCACCTGAAAACGGGAAATCGGTTGTCCAAATTGCTGTCGGGTCTGCGCATAGTCGCGCGTCGCGTTGACCAGAAACTCCATCAGGCCAACTGCTTCGGCCGTAAAAGCCAGACACGAAGCCAGCTCAAGCTTGTCTATGATGGCACGGGCAGGCTCGCCGACGGCCAGGCAAGCCTCGCCATCGACTGCCAAAGATTGGAATGAAACGCTCGCCGCTCCCACGCCATCCAGTGTCGGAAAGGGCTTGAGCTGAAGCGACGGCGACTCCGTGGAAAGTCTGAAGATGGCCGGAACATGGTCCGCTTCATCAAACGCCTTCACGATCAACATGGAGGTGTCGGAAGCAAAGCGGACGAATGGTTTGTCGCCGCTCAAGACGTAGCCGTCGGTCGTCCTTTTGAAAATCAGTGGTTCTGCGGCATCGTCCTGCAGAACATAAGCAAACTTGACGCTCCCCGCAGCGATGCATTCCAACATGGAGGCGTCGTTTGCAAATGTTGTCGCGCCGAGGATGGCGGTTTCCGCGAACGGCACGGCGACATGCCCTCTGCCCAATTCCTGCGCCAGAAGGCAGCCGTCGATGATTGACCCGCCAAACCCGCCCGATTCCAGCGGAACCATCACGGACAGCCAGCCCATTTCGGCGATATCCGCCCAGGCTTTTCCGGGATCGATGCGAGGCGTTGCCGATTCCGTCCTCGCGAAATAGCGGCGCGCGGAGTCGCGCAAGAGTGTCTGTTCCTCGGTAAGCGTGAAGTCCATTTCAAGCCCCCAGACCGAGCGCAGTCCGCGCAATCAGTTCCTTTTGAATCTCGGTGGAGCCACCGTAGATCGTCGTGGCCCGGTACCGGTGAAAGGCCCTGCCCGCAAAGCCACCCTGAACGGGACAGATCGAGCCTGGAAGTGCCACTTCGGCCGGCAGCCTTGCCTGCGCCTGCTCGCCGTAGGCATCCATGAGCAGTTCAAGTAAATCTTGCTGAAGCTCGGTGCCAACCCATTTAAGGACAGATGGCTCGGCTCCGTTCGACTCCTGCGGCGACGTCCCAAGCGCATACCGGCATTCGGTGGCAGCAAGGGCACGTAGGTCAATCTCAAGCCGCGCAAGACGAGCCTGGAGTTCACCTCCCTTTTCAGTGCATGTGGTCTTACGTTGCAAGGCAAGGATACGTTCGCGAATCCGCGCTACAGTGGCAATTGAACGGGGCACTTCAGCAAGATCAAACCGTTCGACGTTCAGTAGATACTTGACAATGGCCCAGCCGTTACCCTCTTCGCCGATGAGATTCGCACAATCAACCCGTACCTTGTCGAAGAAGACCTCGTTGCATTCGTGCGTCCCTTCATAGTTGGGCAATGGGCGAATCGTGATGCCGGGAGAGTTCATGTCGACGACAAGCGCCGTGATCCCTTCCTGCTTGCGTCCGCTTGAACTGGTTCGAAAAAAGCCACACATCAGATCTGCATGATGTGCATCGCTTGTCCAAATCTTGGAGCCAGTGATCTCGTAACCGGTTTCCGTCTTTATCGCGGAACATCGCATTGCGGCGAGATCAGAACCGGCATTGGGTTCTGAGAACGCAAGGCACCAGAATGTGCGGCCCGCGATGATATCGGGCAGATACTTCGCAACCTGCTCGGCGGTCCCAAAACAAGTGAGCGCCGGCGCCATCATCTTAAGGCTATAAAGGGGCGGCCGCGGCGCGTCCGCACGACCCAACTCGCGCAAGAACACGAAATGCTCCTCGTCGGTCCATCCCGGCCCCCCATGTGCCCTCGAAAGGCCCATGCCGCCCCAACCGTAGGAATCGAGAATTGACTGCCATGTCGCTTGGTCGGCCCGCGCGAGATCTACCCTTTCATCAGCGACCTGGACGCGAATCCCGGGTGGTAGCGCATCGGCAAGCACCAGCGCCACCTTCGCCCTGAATGCCTCGGCGCGTTCATCGAGGGCGAAGGAAATGGCCATCTGGGCCTCCTTTCCAGTTGGTATCTCTGGTCGCCCGCTCGCCCCATTCCCCGGGCCAGGTCAAAAAAACAGGAGAAGGCGCTGCTTCCTCACAAGGTCGTGGCCGACGCCTCCGATGGCACATCAAGGTCCGCACCGGCATATGCCGTGCCAATGGTTCGACTGGATTCAATTCTGCCCGTGAAGACGAGACTTTCGCTCTAGCAGTCCGGCGACAGAAAGCTGCCGCCGAGCCATGCTGGGCGGCAGCTTGGTCAGCCTTGGGAGGCATTGGCGTTAAGGCGGTTCGTACGTTGCGACTAACTCGCAACCCGAGTTTCCTCCAGAAACCATGATCTCGCATCGCAACACCCTATCGAGCCGTAACGATCCTCGCATCGACCGCGACGCAGCGATCGGGTCCGACAATGAGCGGATTGATCTCGGCTTCCAGCACGTTGTGGTGATCCGACATGAAGCGGGAGATCGCCGCGACGGCTTTCGCCACTTCTCCCAGGTCGACAGGCAGGCTGCCTCGGAACCCAGCAAAGAGCGGTGCGATGCGCAGGGAGCTCAGCATGCGTCGGGCGGTCGCTTCGTCGACCGGAGCGAGCGCCACGACCCGGTCCCGCCAAATCTCGGTCTTGGTGCCGCCGGCGGCAACGACGACCGTGGGTCCGAACGCCGGATCGCGCAGTCCCCCGATCAACAATTCTACGCCGTCACGCTCGACAACCATCTCCTCAACGCTGAAGCCAGTCGGCTTGAGTCGGCCGGTCAGTGCGTCGATCTTTGCCTGCAGCGACGCTTCATCGGCAATCCCCAGAACGACCGCCCCGGCATCGCTCTTGTGCAGGCTGCCGAGAGCCTTCAGCACCACCGGGTATCCGATCTTGGCGGCGGCGGCGGCAGCCTCGTCGGCATCGTCGGCGTGGATTGCGCGCGTGAACTTAATTCCACTGGCGGCAAGCGCATCTCGACTCGCTTGGTAATCCGTTTCTCCCAGATAGGGCGCCGTCGTACCAATCTTCGGCAGTTGCCGAGCGGCTTGGCGCATTCGACCAAGAGCCAGACATCGCGCCGCTTCTACGGGAAAATCGAATACCGGCACCCGGTCGGCGGTGAAGGCAACCATCGCAGGCTCGCCCATGATCATGGTGGCCACTGACAAGGCGGTGTCGGAGCCACTACAAGCCTTGCGAATGTTGGCGGCAACCTGGGCTTCCGCTTCGGCATCGGCACCGGCCACGTTGTTGAACGCGCCGTTGAGCATGATGGCATCGACCTCGCCGGACGCGGCGATGGCGCTGATGACTGGCTCGAAGATGGCAAGGTCGAGAGCGCCTACAAAATCGACCGGATTACCGAGAGCGGAATTCGGCAGTGTTATCTCCGCGAGCTTGCCGGCAAGTGCCGGCGAAAATGCCGGAACCTCGAGTCCTTCCGCGACGGCCGCATCCGTTCCAAGCGTGGCCCAGCCGCCGCCATCCGTTATGACGGCGACGCGCCGACCATGTGCCCGGACGGGCGCAGTCAGGCCGCGGACAGCCAGGAGAAGATCCCCGATTCCGTGTACTCGGATGACATCGAGCTCGGCGCACAAGCTCGCCAGAACGTCGTCGTTGGAGATCATCGAGCCCGTGTGGGACGCGACGCTGCGACCAACGGCCTCGCTGGCGCGCGGGGCAACCAGTACGACTTCCTTGTCCAATTGCCGGGCGCGTTCGATGGCCCGAAACAGGCGACGGCCATCGCGAAATTCCTCGACATAGGCGACAATCACCCGTGTGTTGGGATCGAGCGCAAACGCCTCGACAAATTCCTCGACGGTGAGATCAGCCTGGTTGCCAAGTGAGACAGCTCGAGAAATGCCGAGATCCTCGCGCGGGAGGCGGGCACCCAGGTCCACGATCACTCCACCGCTTTGCGAAATGATCCCGATGTCGCCCGGCGACAGTTTCCAGAATGCCGTGCACTCGAGATTGGCGGCTGCGTCGTATACTCCCGCACAATTGGGTCCTACGAGCCGCGCGCCGGCCGAACGGACCCGGTCGCGGATTTCGTTTTGCACGCGACGGCCTTCTTCCCCGATCTCGCCGAAGCCGGAGGTGATGCACACGAAGTACCGCGTTCCGATCTCCAGCGCCTCGTCGATCGCCTGCTGGACATGCGCTGCCGGTACGCAGATGACGGCCAGTTCGGGCGTGTCGGGAAGCGAATGCAGGGAGGTGTAGGATTTTTGGCCGAGGATCGTCTCGCCCCGTTGATTGATCAGGTCGATGCGGCGCCTCGAAGCCCCTCCGAGCAATTGACGGGCATACGCGAAGCCCCATTTGGTGGTGGTAGACGACGCGCCAACCAAGGCAACGGAACGCGGGTTGAACAGTCCGTCGAGCGATGCCGAGATTCTTTGCCCTTCGATGTTCATTGTTGCCTCACGCATTGCTTTCAATCAAAAGGGTATCGCGGCCCGTCTGGACGGTTTCACCCGTCTGTTTCGTCACCGTCACCGCAAGCGTGACGACGCCGGTGTCAGGCCGGCTTTTCGAACGACGCGCTTCTACCACTTCATAGACAGCCGTTATCGTGTCCCCTGGAAACACCGGGGCAACGAAACGCCGCTGCGTCTCCATCCAGCCGAGCATCGCATAGTCGTCGAGGCGGCTGCGCAGGCCGGAGACGAGCGACGCGACCAGCATGCCGTGGGCAATTCGCCCCTGATGGATCGTCGAAGCCGCGAAGACGTCGTCGACGTGGAGACGGTTGAAGTCGCCGCTCAACCCGGCAAAGTTGACGATGTCGGCATCGAACACCGTGCGGCTCGACGACGTGAACTTTTCACCGACGGCAATGTCGTCGAAGGCGATCATGCGACGGATCCAGCCTTGTTCAGCTTGAAGCAGGGCAGTTTCTGGCCGGGTGCGATCTCGACGAAGGTGGCGCGCACCGGGTCGCCGATACCTACTTCGGATGGTTCGGCGTCAACGATATGAGCGGTCATGCACACACCTTCGTCCAGTCGCACGACGGCGAACACGTAAGGCGCCTGGATAGCCGGATAGAACGAGCGGTGCACCACGGAGAAGGTTTCGATGGTGCCGGTCCCGGCGACCGGTTCAAATCGGGGGGCCGTGTCGCGCGTCATCGGATCATCGAGTGCGTGGGCACGCGGATAGCTCTGCCAGTGGCCGGCGGCGGTCTTCTGCACGACAAGACGGTCTTGCGAAACCGCTTCCCAGAACTCCTTGTCGTGGGCGCATGGGATTGGGAGGGGTCTGTCCATCTTATTTCCTCAGGAACGTGCAAGGAGCATTGTGGAGGCGGCCGAGTTAAAGCCGCCGATGCCGTGAGCAAGAGAGACCTCGCAGTTCGAGATCTGATGGCCCGGGGACTCGCCCCAGAGCTGGCGAAGCGCCTCGATCAGAACGAACATGCCGCGCTTTCCGGGGTGGTTAGAGGAAAGCCCTCCGCCGTCGGTGTTGATAGGAATGGATCCATCGGCCGTGATCGCGCCGCTAGCGACGAAAGCCCCGCCTTCGCCTTTCTTGCAGAAGCCAAGGTCCTCAAGGGCCAGCAGCGGCGTAATCGAGAAGGCGTCATAGAGCTGCGCCACGTCGACGTCGGCCGGGCTAAGACCAGCGGCGTTGAAAGCCCGCGGGCCGGAGTGAACTCCTGGGGACACTGTGAAGTCCGCGGTCTGATTGATATTGACGCAGGTGATGGCCTCGCCATAGCCGAGCATCCTGATCGGTGTCTTGCGCAAATCCCTGGCGCGATCGCGCCGGGTCAACACGACTGCACCACCGCTGTCGGTCACGACGCAACAGTCGAGCTTGTGGAACGGGCTCGAAATCATCGGTGACGAAAGCACATCCGCGACCGTGATCGGGTCCTTCATTAGCGCCGAGGGATTGCGAGCTGCATTGGCCCGGATTGCCACGGGCACGGCTGCAAGTTGCTCGGGCGTTGTGCCGAACTGGTGCATGTGGCGCGCAGCGAGAAGACCGTATGCGGTGATGTTGGAAATCCCGTAGGGCATTTCCAGCGCTCCCGGCCCGATGGGCCATGTCATTGGGGTGGTCGGCCCGACAGGGAACCAGCGCGGGCAAGCGGCGTAGGCAACCACGACGGTGTCGGCCATCCCGCAGGCGATGGCCGCCGCTGCACGCGCGGTCTGCACTATGGCGCTGCAGCCGCCGACATCGGTGGAATCGAAGAACCGGGGCATGATACCCAGATACTCCGCGACTTCGATGACGTCCTCGACACTTCCGCCTTCACCAACGTCTCCGGCGGTGACGCACAACCCGTCGACATCGGCGAACGTCAGGCCGGCGTGCCCGAGTGCGCCGGCTATCACCTCGTGGAAAATCTGGAAGGGGTGAATGTCGTTGGCCTTGCGGCGAGGCGATTCACAAGCACCGACGATGGCAGCACGAGACAGGAGTTCCATATCCATGATTTTCTCCTCCTTAAGCGGTGCCCAACAGGTCGCCGCCATCGGCCTCGATGAGCTGACCGGAAACCACGGAATTCTGGTCGGAGGCCAGGAAGAGGACCAGAGCGGCGATCTCTTCCGGCTCCGCGAAACGCCCGAACCGGGATTTAGCCAGCCAAGCCTCCCGTTCGGCCTCGGGGACCGAGAGAAGCATTGGCGTCAGCACGTTGTGCGGCGCCACTGCATTGACGAGGATGCCGTTTTTCGCCCCCTCGATCGCCAAGGTGCGCGTCAGTCCGATAATTCCGGCCTTGGCGGCAGAGTAGTTTGCCTGACCGAATCCGCCGCGGTGGGCTGTCGACGAGAAATTGACGATCCGGCCCCAGCCCTTGGCTTTCATGCCGGGGAACATCGTCTGGGATCCAAGCCAAGCTCCCCGCAGGTTGACGTTGATCACCACGTCCCACTCCTCGTCGGTCATTCTGAGGAGCGAACGATCACGTAGCACGCCTGCATTGTTGACGAGGACATCGGCCGGTCCGAACGCCTTCTCCGCTGCAGAATAGGCTTTCACCCAGCTGTCGCGCTTTGCCACGTCGAGCTCGACAAACAGAGCGTCCTTGCCGCCGTCACGAAGCGCCTGGGCCGCTGTCTCGCCTGCCATGGCGTTGACGTCGGCCAGAACCACCGCGTCCCCACGGTTCGCAAACTGCTGGGCGACGGCGAGACCCATCCCGCTGGCTGCGCCGGTTACAAATGATACATGACGTTGCATTGGATACTCCGGTTAGAATTTGTTTGCTCCCGTCCCGAGCTGAGGTCGTGGACGACGGCGCTCTGCACCCTCCGGGAGCGCTCAGACGTCTGACAGCGACTCGACGGCCGATACCTTGCTGATTAGTGCGGATTCTCTGGCGCCCCCTCCCCAGCGGAACTCTCCCAAACACCTTTGCCGGCGTGAAATTCGTCGTCGTGAAAGCGGCTAAGAAAACTGCGCAGAGCTTCTGACCTCGCGCCTCGAAGCACATCTTCAGGGCCGCCTTCCTCGCGGACAGCGCCGTCGGTCATGAAAACCACCTTCGTTGCGACGTCGCGCGCGAAGGCGATCTCGTGCGTGACCACCAGCATGGTTCGGCCTTCTTCGGCCAGCAAGCGCATGACGCCGAGGACCTCGCCAACGAGCTCTGGATCAAGTGCCGATGTCGGTTCGTCGAACAGGAGCACTTCCGGATCCGTGGCGAGCATCCTGGCGATCGCCACGCGTTGGCGCTGACCACCCGAAAGTTCACCCGGATAGTGGTGCGCCCGATCCGCCAGGCCCACGCGTTCCAGCAGCTCCATCGCACGCGCTTCCGCCTCCGCACGTGGCATGCGCATGACCTGCAGCGGACCTTCCATGACATTCCCGAGGGCGGTGCGATGGGGCCAGAGATTGAAGGCCTGGAACACCATGCCGACTCGGCGCCGCAACGAGATGAGACGCGCACGCGCTGCGCGGCTGGGCCTACTGGCGAACTCACTTGCCTCAAAGCGTTCGTCACCGAGAATCACGGCACCAGACGACGGCTTTTCCAGGAAGTTTAGACAGCGCAGCAGAGTGCTTTTGCCGGAACCGGAAGGGCCAATCAACGCCACCACATCTCCTCGCCTGGCGGCGAGATCCACGCCCTGGAGTGCAACCACCGCGCCGAAGTGCTTGGTGATTCCAGCTGCCTGAATCAGGGGAGTTTGACTTGTTCTGTTCATGTATACATGTAATACGCAGCGCCGTTGAGTCTGTCAAGAGGCTATTCGCCAGCGGACTTGAAAAGTTCAGGAGGTGCGGCTTTCGCTCCCGAGACGGCAAGCGGCGCGACGTGGCCGCTTGCCCCCGACGCCGTTGGAGGTGGACGTCGAGACCGATGATCAAACCGCTGACGATCGACGGCGACGCGTTTGCGTTTCAAGTTGATTTCACCCTGACCAGCTCGGCTGGCGTGCCGTCACGTTCGATCGCACAAGGGGACTTACAGCGCCGCCTCAGAGTGCCTTGCGATCTCCGTTTCCCACTGCCAGCCCTGCAATCAGCCGCTGCGTCGCGAATTCGACGATCTGAACGAGCGCAAAATAGAAGACCGCGGCAACGAGGAGCGGTGTGAATTGGTCGAGATAGATTTTGCCGACGACCACGGGTCCGCCGAGCAGGTCACGGATTGTTATGATGCTCGTGATTGCAGAGGCTTTGATAACGGCAATCGTTTCGTTACCCAGGCTTGCCACGATGTTGCGGAAGCCCACCGGCAGGGTGATCCGAAAGAATACTCGTACCGGTGTCATGCCAATGGCTTCCCCGGCCTCAATCAATCCGCGCGGAACCGTTAGAATACCGCCGCGGATGATCTCCGCCAGATATCCCCCATTGTTGAGCGTCAATGCGAACACCGCAGTTGACAAAGCCGAGGCGAAGATCAGGTCCCAGAAGAACGTTTGCTGTATGCCGGGTATGCGGGGGGCACCATAGTAGAAAAAGAAGAGGAGGACCAAAAGCGGTACACCGCGGAATATAAAAACATAGACGATAGCGAACCAACGCAAGGGCCATGTCGCATATAGCCGAAGCAGGGCAATACCCGTCCCGACCAACAGGCCGAGGGCCATTGTTGTGATCGTCAGGAATACGGTGATCCCCAGCCCCCTTAGGACAGCCCACCAGAATTCGGGAAGATACAGCAGATCAATGGACACTGACCGGGCCTCCCTTGGCGAAGCGACGGCCGAACACCCACTCCTGTATTAGCGACCCCAGACCCGCAAGCAGCAGGTAGCCAAGCGCGGCAACGCCAAAGCACAGGAACGGGTCTTTGATCGCGCCGGAAACGAGATTGGAGCGCCGTGTCAGCTCATCCACTCCGATCGCAGACGCAAGTGCGGAGATCTTGAGCAGCACGAGGTAGAGGTTACCGAGCGACGGCAGCGAGGCCCGCAACATCAGGGGCGTCACGATGCGGCTCCGGACCTTCGCCTCGGTCAGCCCGACGGCTCGCCCGGCTTCCGCGAGCCCGACAGGAAGGCTGCGATGGGCATCCCGCAGAATTTCGGCCGAGTACGCTCCGAACTGGATCGAGAGTGCGATGACGGCCGCCACGAACGGGGTGGCGTTCGGCATCGGGATTCCGAGTGCCCCACCGACACCGTTCAGCAAGAAGTTGATGCCATAGAAGGACAGGAACATTACGAGCAGTTCCGGCAAACTGCGAAACACCGTGACGAATGCCTTGGCGAAACCGCGCATCGCGGGCGAACGCCCCACCCTCGCGTGGGCCACCGACAGCCCGAGTACAATGCTGATCGGGAAAGCCACCGCCGAAAGCAGCAACGTGGTGAGCAGGCCGAGCAACAGGAAGGGGATATAGGGCGTGAGCAACGACATGGGTCATCCTAACCCGGACCTTGTGGTGAGTGAAGCTATTTGGCTGGCACAGCCGTCCCGAAATAGCGCTTCCCGATCTCTGCATGCGTACCATCAGCGACGGCCTCAGCCAGCGCGGCGTTGACCTTGTCGGCGAGTTCAGTGTTGCCCTTCTGGAACACCCACCCTCTTCCGGCGCCCGTAAATTCCTGCGCGTATTCCGGCTCTGCGACAAATTTGTAGCCGCCTTTAGAGACGAACTGGTCCTGAAGCTGCAGATTGTCGCCGATCACCGCAGAGATGCGTCCGGCATCGAGATCGAGGACGGCAGCGTCGATGGAATCGTATCCTCGAATGTCCACCCCCTCACCCAGTTTTGCTCTTCCGAAGGCATACCACGGTTCCGTGCTGGCCAGCGTGCCGATGATTTTTCCCTTGAGCTCATCGTAGCTCGATACCGGCGCGTCTTTTTTGACAAGCATGACCAGGCCGACCCGATACACTGTGTTACTCATGGTGTATTGGGCCTTTCTCGCGTCGGAGATCGTAACACCTGTGCCGATCCACTGGATGTTTCCCGCTTCCAGCGAAGCGAAAATCCCATCCCACGGCACGTTGCTGATGTTGCAGGTGACGTTCATCTTTTCGCACACAGCAACCACCAAGTCGTATTCGTAGCCGGAGATGTCGCCGTTCGGCTTCACGAAGGCGAACGGTGCAAATGCAGCATCGATGCCCACCGAAATAGTTTCCTGGGCTTGCGATGCAGTCGCAAAGGCATTGCCGACAAGCGCGGCAACCAAAATAGTCGCGGCTTTCAGTTTCATTTCCATTCTCCCCTGTTGTCGCGCACACTAGTGACGCTTGTTGAACCTTGACAGAAAACTCGCAAGTTGAGGCGTTTCAGGCGCCGTCAGCAGTCGTCCTGGAGGGCCTGCCTCGCATATCGAGCCGTCCTTCATGAACACGATGCGGGAAGCGACGTCCCGGGCGAAGGCAACCTCGTGGGTTACAATGAGCATGGTGCGGCCTTCCTTCGCCAGTTGGCGCATTACTCCCAGGACCTCTCCGACGAGTTCAGGGTCCAATGCCGAGGTGGGCTCGTCGAAAAGAAGCACCTCGGGCTCCATGGCCAAGGCACGCGCGATGGCAACCCGCTGCTGCTGCCCGCCTGATAGCTGTGATGGAAAATGCTCCGCTCTGTCCGCTAGGCCAACCTTTGCGAGGAGCCGACGCGCCTGGTCTTGCGCCTTTGCCCGCGTGAGACCTAGCACGTGCATCGGCCCTTCCATGATGTTGGCCTCGGCGGTGCGATGGGGCCAGAGGTTGAAGCTCTGGAAAACCATGCCGACCCTGGCCCGCAGATGGACCAGGCGTGCCTGCTGCGCCCTCCCCGGGTTCAGGAACTTAGAACACTCGAACTGCTCTTCCCTCAGAACGATGGCACCACTGTCTGCCACCTCGAGAAAGTTGAAGCACCGCAGAAGGGTGCTCTTGCCAGACCCGGATGGGCCGAGAATGGCAATCACTTCCCCAGAACACGCCGAAAGCGACACGTCGCTTAAGGCGACTAGCGAACCGAAACGCTTGCCCAGATGCCGGGCTTCGATAACGGGTTTCGCATTTGTCTCGTTCATGTATACTTGTATCGGCTATTGAAATATCCATGTCAAGGGCGATATGACATACGTTCAAACAAGGACCCGTGATGACAAACGATAAAGGACAAATTGGGAGTGGCGCCAGCCTCAGACGCCAGACGTTCGGTGCGGGCTCGATTGCGGCAACCCCGTTCGCTAGCAGGAAGCGCGTGGACACCGAGCATATCTTTGAGACGATTCGATACAGAATCTCGACTCTTGAGTATAGACCCGGAGAGATACTGAAGGAGATGGAACTCGCGGCAGAATTTGGGGCAAGCCGAACTCCGGTTCGCCAAGTTCTGCAGAGACTGGAACTCGCAGGATTAATTGAACCTGTTGTCGGATATGGGTCGATTGTGACCCCGATAGACTACGAGGCAACAAGCGAGGTGCTCAAATTCCGCCTTCAACTCGCCCTTATGTTAGAGCATTTCTTAGATGCTGATAAGATGAAGCGCGCAGCCAGCGAATTTGCAACCCTACTGGAAGAACAAAATTCCGGAGAGCCAGGCGACGCAACCTGGTTTGCAGAATTATCGCACCGATGCCGCTGGCATGTTTTAAGCTGTATTAATAATAGGTTTGTCGCGAACACGTGGATAGATACGTATTACTACGCCAGTCGGCTCTGGTATACCAGCTATGATCGGGCAAAGATGGCATTCCAAGCTCTGCAACGCGAGGAATTGGAGACTTACCGCGACAGTTTTGCAACTGGCGACCCGAAGCAAGCTGCCCTCACAATGTATAAATCGCATCAGAGATGGATGGATGCAATTTGGGAGTCAATGAAGCCAGCGTAGTGCTGACTCGCAAAAGAGCTGAACCGGATCGCGGCGTCGTGGTTGCCTCGCATTCCCGCAAGGGCAGGCGTCCGGTCAGAAAGGAAGAAGCCTGTTGAAACCGGTATCCTTCGGATGGAGGTCGCCATCGATTTCCGGCCCCATCTTCTTCCGACGCATGGCCCTCAAGGGACTTGAAAAATGGAGAGAAACGAATGAGCGAACGTCGCCCGAAACTCTTCACACCGGATAATTGCCCGCTCACCATGGGCTACTCACAGATAGCCGTGGTTTCGGCGGGCAAGCTCGCTTTCATCTCCGGACAGGTCGGCATCGACGCGCAGTGGCGGCTCGCTCCCACATGCCAGGAACAGACAGAAAGGGCGTTCGCCAATCTCAAGGCCGCCGTAGAAGCCTGCGGCGGGACGATGGCGAATGTCTGCAAGCTCACCATCTTCATTGTCGGAAACGTTGAGGAAGGAACCTATTCGACCGTACGCGACTCGTACTTCGAAGGACAGGTCAACCTGCCGGCCAGCACGTTCATACGCGTTGCCGGCCTTTACCGACCCGAAGCGCTGATTGAGATCGAAGCGGTGGTTGCCATCCCGGAATGAAAGTGCGCTCGGCCGGGTGATGCACCCGATCGAGTGGGCCGACCTCGGTCCGAGGGCAAGCTGACGCTCAGTGCGCCAGCACCAACTTGCCGAACTGCTCTCCTCGCTCGAGCGTGGCCATCGCGTCAGCAGCCTTCTCGAACGGAATGACATCGCTGATGACGGGCCTTAAGCTCCCTTTGAAAATCAACTTCATCACCGTTCGATAGTCGACATAATTTCCCATGGTGCTGCCTATCAGGCTGATCTGCCTACTAAAAAGTAGCGAAGATCGATCTCGACAAATGGACCGCTGGTATTGCCGACACAGACGATGCGGCCGCCGTTCCTGACTGCCCGAAGACTATCCCGCATGGTCGCCGCCCCGACATTGTCCACCACGACGTCAACGCCGATCTTTGTTGGTGAACTTGTGGATCGTGCTGGCCCAGTCGCGATCTTCTCTGTAGTTGAGCACCAGCTCGGCCCCGAGCTCCTTCGCCATTTCCGCCTTCTCGGGCGTGCTTGTGGTCGCATAGACCCTGCAGCCCGCCAATTTTGCGATCTGGATAGCGGCGGTGTTAACGCCGCCCCCGGCTCCGAGGACCAACACGCTTTCGCCAGCACGTATCCGGGCGCGGGTGATTAGCATACGCCATGCGGTGAGGAAGGTAAGGCTCGCCGCACCGGCGACCTCGAACGTCACGTGATCGGGTATCGCAATGACGTTTGTGGCCTTGACGCACCGGAACTCGGCACACGTCCCCGGACTGTCCTCGCCGATCCCGCCATATCCGCGGCTGAGCGTTCGCTCGCCGGAAAGCGTGAATTCGTCCTCATAATGGTTGATGCCTGGATCTATGGCAACACGTAGCCCGACGCGCAAGGATGTGACGTCTTCCCCCCGTTCCACAATCACTCCGGCGCCGTCGCTACCGCTTATATGCGGCAGTCCCAGCTTGAGGCCGCGCCAGCCGTCGCGGACCCAGATGTCGAGCCTGTTGAAGGCACTCGCCTTGATTTCGATGAGGACCTCGTCGCGCTTCGGCTTTGGCCGTTGCGCGTCGAAAAAGGTCATCACCTCCATTCCACCGTGCTTGTGGAAACCGAAAGCTCGCACAGATTCTCTCCATTAGGTGGCAGCCACATGACGCTACGCGCAGGTGTGGTTTGCAAAGGAACTAGCTACCTCAAGATGGGCCGGACGGACGGCCTTCATAGGCCGGCCCGGATCAGGGGTTGCTGTTCGTCGACGCGGCCTCCAAGACACTTTTTTCGTCTAAATGCCAGCCGATCGCACCGTGTAACGCGACTGTAGAAGCAACGTTCGGCGACATAGTGGAATGCAGGCAGAGATACCTCCGCGAAGACGCGTCCTCCGAAATGGTGATGCCGCTTGCATACTTCATGCATACAAGCCATCATGCCCGTGCTGAATTGTCAATCACCCTATTCGACGAGAGCCGGAGGAGACATCACGCGATCGACCCCCTCTGGGCGCCACATTTGGCTGGTAGCGACAGCGTCTCCAGACGCAGACATGCCTCCGCGGCTATGATCACCATGGCGCCGACGAAGCGCTCCATGCCAATCGAGCTTGCGGACTTTGGCTGAATAAAGTCCAATATCGGGGAAGACTGTCGAACATAATCAGCAAAGGGTATACGGCAATTCATAACGTCGGTTGTGGTCGACTACGATCGTGCTCTTGAGCGGCGGAACGGCGCGTTGAATGCAATCCATGCGCTCGCAAATGCGGCATGAAACCCCGATGGGCTCGAACGCAGAGCTGTTGGTAAAATCCAGCCGGTCTGCGTAGACGAAATCGCTCGCATCGGAGATCTCGCATCCGAGCGCGATCGCATAGCGTCGATGAGGAGAGCCAAATCCACCGTCCGCCTTGGTGATTTCTGTCGCAATACTGAGATAGCGCACGCCGTCTGGCGTCTCGGCCAGCTGGCAAATCATGCGGCCTGGAGTTTCGAACGCCTGATGAGCGTTCCACAACGGGCAAGCTGCACCGTAGCGCGCGAACTGCAACTTCGCGGCGCTGTGGCGCTTGGTGATGTTGCCAGCTCGGTCGATGCGCGCGAAAAAGACCGGAACGCCCTTCATCCGAGGCCTTTGCAACGTCGAAAGTCGATGCGCCACCTGCTCAAGGCTGGCGCCGAAGCGCACTGCGAGCAGGTGCAGGTCGTGCCGAAGTTCTTTTGCCGCGGCCAGGAAGGGTCGGTATGGCAACATAAGCGCGCCGGCAAAATAATTCTGGAGGCCGATCCTGCATATCTCTGCCGCTTCCGAGGTGCGGAAGCGCGCTCGCTCGATGATCGCGTCGATTTCCGCCCGGTGCTCCAAGGCGCCGATCTGGAGTGCCATCTGAAAACTCCGCGTCGGCGCAGGTGAGTATGAGTTCAGGTACAACACGCGCGCGGAAGCGTCAAAACGCCTGATTGCCCGCTCGCCGTTGTCAGCTCGCGCAATGCGAACGTGATGATGCTGTTCCAAGTGATCTGCGAAGGCCGTACTGACATCTCGATCCGGCACGCCCAGGGCTTTCGCCAGATGCTCGGCCGCCCGGTCGAGCTCATCGATGTAGTTGTCAACAAAATGAAAGAAGTCCCGCACTTCCTCGTAGGGTGTCGGTTCGGCAAAAGCATTGGTTCGGATCAGCTGGTCGTCGAAGCTGGCAAGCTGCTCGCTATTTCGTCGATATGCCTGATGACAGGTGATCAGTGCATGAGCGAGAGACGGTGCGTTTTGGGCAACGAGCTTGAGTTCCTGAAATCCGGCTGAAACACCGCTGAACATGGGGTCAGCAAGTGCCTCGCTCAGTGCCGAGAGCAGCCGGTCGGCCTCACTGCCGCCGATCGAAGCGATATCCACATGGAATTTTTCGGCGAGCGCAAGAAGCACCGCGGCTGACACCGGTCGTTGGTTGTTTTCTATCTGGTTCAGATAGCTGGTCGAAATCCCCAGCCGCTCCGCGAACACGGCCTGGGTGGCCTTGCTGGCCTCCCGTAATTCGCGGACGCGGCGCCCAATGAAAAGCTTATTATTAGCCATTTGCAAATTCGCATTTTGCTGTTTGCAATTCCATACTTTTCACAACCACACCCGGTCAATCCTTTTCCTTTCATTGCCGGCGAACTAATGCGGAGCTCATTTCTGCGGGAGGTTCTGGTGCGATCGTCCAAAGCAAGGCCAAGTTCAACGCAAAGCCGGTTCACCGCGATACAGTTGCCGACGGCTTGGGACCTGTTCGAAGCAAAGGCAGGGTGCTGATGCGAGGGGTTCTCGAACAACTCGAGGTCCGTCGTGCGCAGGCCCGCATGGGCGGAGGGCAGAAGCGCGTCGATGCCCAGCACGCGAAAGGCAAGCTGACTGCCCGCGAGCGCCTCGTGGTGCTTTTCGATGAAGGCTCCTTCGAAGAATACGACATGTATGTCACGCATCGTGCAACAGACTTCGGCATGGCTACCCAGAAGGTGGCCGGGGATGGCGTGGTCACAGGCTGGGGTACGATCAACGGCAGGCTCGTCTATGTCTTCTCACAGGACTTCACGGTGCTTGGCGGATCGCTGTCGGAGACACACGCTCAGAAGATCTGCAAGATCATGGACATGGCGGTGCGCAACGGTGCTCCGGTGATCGGGCTTAACGATTCCGGCGGCGCTCGCATCCAAGAGGGGGTCGCCTCGCTTGCTGGCTACGCCGACGTCTTCAAGCGCAATGTTGATGCTTCTGGCGTCATTCCGCAAATTTCGGGATCATGGGCCCGTGCGCCGGCGGCGCGGTCTATTCCCCGGCGATGACCGACTTCATCTTCATGGTGCGGGACTCCTCCTACATGTTCGTGACCGGGCCCGATGTGGTCAAGACAGTCACCAACGAGATCGTGACCGCGGAGGAACTGGGCGGTGCGGCAACTCACACGCAAAAATCCTCTGTTGCCGACGGGGCTTTCGAAAACGACATTGAGGCTTTGGAGGAGGTTCGGCGCCTCTTTGACTTCCTGCCATTGAACAATCGGGAAAAGCCGCCCGTACGACCGTTTTATGACAATCCCGAGCGGATCGAGTTGCGCCTCGATACACTCGTGCCGGAGAGTGCCAATAAGCCCTACGACATGAAGGAACTGATCCTCGCCATCGCCGATGAAGGAGACTTCTTCGAGCTTCAGGCTGCCTTCGCCCGCAATATCATCACCGGTTATTTGCGCATCGAGGGCAGGACGGTAGGTGTAGTGGCAAACCAGCCGATGGTGCTGGCCGGATGCCTCGACATCGATTCCTCCCGCAAAGCGGCGCGTTTCGTTCGCTTCTGCAACGCCTTCGACATCCCGATTCTGACGCTCGTCGACGTACCGGGTTTTCTGCCGGGCATCGCCCAGGAATATGGCGGGGTAATCAAGCATGGCGCCAAGCTGCTGTTTGCCTATTCCCAGGCGACCGTGCCGATGGTCACGCTGATTACACGCAAGGCTTTACGGCGGCGCCTACGACGTGATGGCGTCGAAACATATCGGCGCGGACATCAACTACGCCTGGCCGACCGCCGAAATCGCTGTGATGGGCGCAAAGGGCGCGGCCGAGATCCTCTACCGGTCCGAACTCGGCGATTCCGAGAGGCTGGAGGCTCGCACCAAGGAATACGAGCAACGTTTTGCCAATCCCTTCATTGCCGCCGAGCGCGGCTTTATCGACGAGGTGATCATGCCACATTCCTCGCGCAAGCGAATCGCGCGCGCCTTTGCCGCTCTGCGCGGCAAGAGCGTCGAGACTCGCTGGAAGAAGCACGACACCATCCCGCTTTGAGTGACAAAAAATGTTCAAGAAGATCCTGGTTGCCAATCGTGGCGAGATCGCATGCCGGGTGATCAAGACGGCCCACAGGCTTGGCATAGCCACCGTCGCCGTCTATTCCGACGCTGACCGCGACGCCTTGCACGTCCGGCAAGCCGATGAAGCGGTCCATATCGGTCCCGCCGCCTCAGCCCAGTCCTATCTTCGCATTGCAAACATCCTCGATGCCGTCTCCGCTACGGGTGCTGATGCCGTTCACCCGGGCTACGGTTTCCTGTCTGAGAATTCGAATTTCGCCGACGCGCTCAAAGCCAATGGCATCGCTTTCATCGGGCCCTCGCCCGTCTCCATCGAGGCGATGGGCGACAAGATCACGTCGAAAAAGATCGCGGCATCTGCCGGCGTCTCCACAGTCCCCGGCCACATGGCCGTGATCGAGGATGCAAAGGAAGCGGTGCGCATCGCCGCAGAGATCGGCTTTCCTGTCATGATCAAGGCATCCGCCGGTGGGGGCGGCAAGGGCATGCGCATTGCCTGGAACGAGGTCGAGGCACGCGAAGGATTTCACTCCTCGCGAAACGAGGCGAAGAACGCCTTTGGCGACGACCGTATCTTCATCGAGAAATTCGTCACCGAGCCACGTCACATCGAAATCCAGGTGCTGGGCGATCAGTACGGCAATATCGTCTACCTCGGCGAGCGCGAATGCTCGATCCAGCGCCGCAACCAGAAGATCATCGAGGAGGCCCCCTCCCCGTTCATCGACGAAGCGACTCGACATGCGATGGGAAAGCAGGCCGTCGCTCTTGCAAAGGCGGTCGGCTACCACTCGGCAGGTACCGTTGAATTCATCGTCGATCGCGATCGCAACTTCTACTTCCTCGAGATGAACACCCGGCTTCAGGTCGAGCATCCGGTCACAGAACTTGTGACCGGCATCGATCTGGTCGAGGAAATGATCCGCATTGCCGCCGGCGAAAAGCTGCGCTTTGACCAAGAGGATGTGAGGCTGAACGGCTGGGCGATCGAAAGCCGGCTCTACGCCGAAGACCCGTATCGCAATTTCCTGCCTTCGATCGGTCGTCTGACACGCTATCGCCCGCCCACTGAGGGTGCACGTGCGGACGGCTCACTCATCCGCAATGATACCGGGGTGGTCGAGGGTTCGGAAATCTCGATGCACTACGACCCCATGATCGCCAAGCTCTGCATCTGGGCACCCGACCGGCTGGGTGCAATCAACGCCATGGGCGCGGCGCTGGATGATTTCGAAGTGGAAGGCATTGGCCACAACCTGCCGTTTCTCTCCGCTGTCATGGACCATCCGCGGTTTAGAGAGGGGCGGTTAAGCACAGCCTTTATCGCCGAGGAGTTTCCGGACGGCTTCGCCGGTGTGATCCCAACGGATGTGGATGAGCGGATGCTCGCTGCGGTCGCAACACACATCAACTGGAAACTCCAGCACCGTAATGTCCTGATCTCCGGGGCGATGGACAATCATCGTCGCAAAGTCTCCAGCGATTGGATCGTCACGCTTGGCGACCATGCCTTTCCGGTGGCCGTGTGCAATCAGGAAGACGCAACCGCGGTGTCATTCGATGATGGCGCTATCCTGGCTGTCGCAAGCGACTGGCTGCCGGGCCAGCCACTCGCGCACTTTCAAATTGGCGACGAAAGCGCGGCGATCAAAACGTCACGCTCAGGAACGGGCTACCGACTGCGCTGGCGCGGCATGGATGTTGTCGCCCATGTACGCAGCCCACCTATCGCCGAACTGGCGCGGTTGATGCCGAAGAAGCAGCCGCCGGACACCTCCAAGCTGCTGCTTTGCCCGATGCCCGGTGTGGTCACCGCAATTGCCGTATCCGAAGGGGAGTCGGTCGAGGCTGGACAGGTACTGGCCACCGTCGAGGCGATGAAAATGGAGAACGTCCTGCGCGCTGAACGGCGGGCCGTCGTCAAACGGATTGCCGCCAAGGCGGGGGCAGGCATGGCCGTCGACGAACCCATTCTGGAGTTCGAATGATGGCCGATCCCAAACTCGCCGACTGGCGCACTCTTGCCGACCGCGAGCTAAAGGCATCGCCCGACACCCTGGTCTCGCGCACGCCCGAGGGCATCGACGTCAAGCCGCTCTACACGGCCGAGGATCTCGAGCAGGTCGGCCATCTCGGTTCACTGCCCGGGCTGAAACCGTTCGTCCGGGGCCCGCGCGCAACCATGTATGCCGGCAGGCCGTGGACAATCCGGCAATATGCCGGCTTCTCGACGGCGGAGGAGTCGAACGCCTTCTACCGCAAAGCGCTCGCAGCGGGTCAGCAGGGAGTGTCGGTCGCCTTCGACCTTGCTACGCATCGCGGCTATGACAGCGACCACCCGCGCGTGGTCGGCGATGTCGGCAAGGCCGGCGTGGCAATCGATTCCGTCGAGGATATAAAGGTCCTGTTCGACGGCATACCGCTCAACGACATTTCCGTCTCTATGACCATGAACGGTGCGGTCATCCCGATCCTCGCTTGCTTTATCGTCGCCGGCGAAGAGCAGGGTTGTCTGCGCTCCGCGCTTTCAGGAACGATTCAGAACGACATCCTGAAGGAGTTCATGGTCCGCAACACCTACATCTACCCGCCCGAGCCCTCTATGCGCATCGTCGCCGACATCATCGAGTATACCGCAAAGGAGATGCCGAAGTTCAACTCGATCTCCATCTCCGGCTATCACATGCAGGAGGCAGGTGCGACGCTTGTGCAGGAGCTTGCCTTCACCTTGGCCGACGGGCGCGAATATGTCCGCGCGGCGTTGAAGAAGGGCCTCGACGTCGACGATTTTGCCGGACGGCTGTCGTTCTTCTTCGCGATTGGGATGAATTTCTTCATGGAAGCCGCCAAGTTGCGGGCAGCGCGACTCCTGTGGTCGCGTGTCATGGAAGAGTTCCAACCGAAGAAGCTTTCGTCGCTGATGCTGCGCACGCACTGCCAGACATCAGGCGTGTCGCTGCAGGAGCAGGATCCCTACAACAATATCGTGCGCACGGCCTATGAGGCGCTCGCCGCGGTTCTCGGCGGCACCCAGTCACTTCACACCAACTCCTTCGATGAGGCGATCGCGCTGCCGACCGAGTTTTCGGCGCGGATCGCCCGAAATACGCAGCTTATCCTCCAGCACGAGACCGGCGTGACCAAGGTCATCGATCCGCTCGCCGGCTCCTATTACGTCGAAAGCCTGACCGCCGAACTTGCTGATAAGGCGTGGGCGCTCATCGAGGAGATCGAGGCCATCGGCGGCATGACCAAGGCCGTCATCGACGGTTTGCCAAAACGCCTCATCGAGACGGCGGCGACCCGCCGCCAGGCGGCGATCGACCTCGGCGACGAGGTGATCGTCGGCGTCAACAAGTACCGGCTGGAAAACGAGGTCCCGATCGAGGCTCTTGAGATAGACAATGCGGCGGTGCGCGAGGCGCAGATCCGCCGTCTCGAACAAACAAAGCGTCAGCGCGATCCCAAGCGCGTCGACGCAGCCCTTGCCGCGCTTGGTGGGACCGCTGCCAGCGGCAAGGGCAATATACTCGAAGCAGCGGTCGAAGCGGTGCGCGCTCGCGCGACGGTGGGAGAGATTTCCGACACTCTGCGCCACGCCTTCGGCGATCACACGGCTGTCCCCGAGGTGATCTCGAAGGTCTACGGCGCCGCCTTGCAGAATGAGCCAGAATACCAAACGCTGGCCTCGCGCATCAAGGACTTTTCCGTCTCGCTTGGCGGCCGGCCAAAGCTGATGGTGGCCAAGCTTGGCCAGGATGGCCATGATCGCGGCGCCAAAGTAATCGCATCGGCCTTCGGCGATCTGGGATTCGATGTGGTCGCCGGGCCGCTTTTTCAGACGCCGGAAGAAGCAGCAAGCATGGCAGTGGCCTGTGAGGTTCATGTCGTCGGCGCATCTTCGCTCGCGGCCGGGCACAAGACACTCCTTCCGCAACTCGTCGAGTCCCTGAAGGCCAGAGGCGCCGAAAACATCATCGTTGTTTGTGGTGGCGTGGTGCCGCGCCAGGATTATCAGTTCCTGATGGACCATGGGGTCGCCGCCGTGTTCGGCCCTGGAACACATATCTTGGATGCCGGGCGTGCGGTCGTCGATCTCCTTGAAGGAAGGCGTCGCAACCGATGAAGGGTCTCATCGTCGAGGACTTCGGAAATCGCGCGAAGCGCCCATGCTCGGATATTGATGCCGTGATGGTCGGTAAGGATATTCGAAATTCCTCTGCGTCCGGGCCTCCGGTCGCGGCAGCCCTGAGGCGATGGCCCGAATACTCCCGGGCCGGCGTCAAAGTAGCCCATTAAGCGATGACGCAGGGCACCACTAATTCGCCATTCGCTCGCGGCCTCGACTCGAGGACTGGAAAAACGAGCAGAATGCCGTAAGGACGGTCTGCTTCCGCATGAGGGAAGGAAACAATGGTAGTGAGTGGACCACAAATGAGCTTCGAAAGCGCCCGGCCCTTGTGGACGCAAACGGAGGCTCAGGCTCTCCATCGCCTTTCAATGACCTGCTGTTTCAGGCGCAAACCGTCCATCGCGAGAATTTCGACCCGAACAAGGTCCAGCTCAGCCGACTTCTCAGTATCAAGACAGGCGGATGCCCGGAGGATTGCGGCTATTGCAGCCAGTCGGCGCATCACGAAACCGGGTTGAAGGCGTCGAAGCTGATGGAGGTCAAGCGCGTCATCGCCGAAGCGACCAAGGCGCGTGACGCCGGAGCCACCCGCTATTGCATGGGCGCTGCCTGGCGAAACCCCAAGGCGCGCGACATGGATGCGGTGGTGGCGATGGTCGAAGGTGTGAAGGCACTCGGCATGGAGACCTGCATGACCCTCGGCATGCTTGATCTTGAGCAAGCCGCTCGTCTGAAGCAGGCGGGTCTCGACTACTACAACCACAACATCGATACGTCGGAACGCTATTATAGCGAGATCATCAGTACGCGGAGCTTTGCCGACCGGCTCGATACGCTCGAGCAGGTTCGCCAATCCGGTATCAAGGTCTGTTGCGGCGGCATCGTCGGCATGGGCGAAGAGCCGGTGGACCGGATCGACATGCTGGTGACGCTGGCCAACCTGCCGGAACATCCGCAAAGCGTCCCTATCAACATGCTTATTCCGATCGCCGGCACCCCGCTTGCCAAAGCCAGGCCCATCGAGCCGATCGAATTCGTGCGCGTAATCGCCTTGGCGCGCATTATGATGCCGAAATCGCATGTCCGTCTTTCCGCCGGCCGCACCGCCATGACCGACGAGATGCAGGCGCTGTGTTTCTTTGCCGGCGCCAATTCCATCTTCGTCGGCGACACGCTGCTGACGGCGAACAATCCCGGCGAAGACAAGGATACTCTCCTGTTCCGCCGCCTCGGCATCGAGCCGATGGAACTCGAGGCGCAATGAACGGGGCACCGCTTGCCCGCTATGAAGCGACCTTGCAGGGACTGGCGCGCAAGGACCGGCTGCGGACACTGTCGCCGCGCGCCGGGCTCGACTTCTCGTCGAACGACTATTTAGGGCTTGCCGCCTCCAGAAGACTGGGCGAGGCGGTTGCGGCGGCGATTGCGCGGGGCACGCCGGTTGGCGCGACCGGGTCGCGGCTGTTGCGCGGCAACGCGCCGGAACACGAGGCCCTGGAGGCGGACGCGGCGGCGTTCTTCGGGGCCGATCGTGCGCTGTTCTTCGGCAGCGGCTACATCGCCAACTTCGCTCTCCTGACCGCCCTGCCGCAGAAGGGCGACCTGCTGATCCTCGACGAACTCGCCCATGCCAGCATGCATGAGGGAGCGCAGGCCGGACGCGCCGAGTTCGTGCTGGTTGCGCACAACGACGTCAACGCTGTCGAGGATGCGATCACAAGCTGGCGCGCCGAAGGCGGCAAGGGCCGTGTCTGGATCGCGGTCGAAAGCCTCTACAGCATGGATGGCGACCGCGCGCCTATTGCGAGCCTGGTCGCACTTGCCGATCGGCACGAGGCGTTCCTCGTCGTCGACGAAGCGCATGCCACCGGCGTCTGGGGACCGGACGGCCGGGGGCTGGCCGCCGCATTTGAGGGCCGCGACAACATCGTCGCGCTCCATACATGCGGCAAGGCGCTCGGCGCGTCCGGCGCGCTCGTCACCGGACCGGAAACGCTGTGCGACTATCTCGTCAACCGGTGCCGGCCATTCATCTACGCCACCGCGCCATCGCCATTGATGGCGGTCGCGGCGCGCGAAGCGCTGGCTGTTCTGTCCGACGAGCCCATGCGGCGTGTTCGATTGCATGAGCGTGTCGCCTTGGCGGGCCGCCAATTGGCAGAGCGCTGTGGCGTGAAGCCCAGCGGCTCGCAGATCCAGCCAGTTGTCATCGGCGAGAACAGGCGCACCATGGCGGTGGCGACGGCGTTGCAGGCGCGCGGCTTCGACATACGCGGCATTCGTCCGCCGACCGTGCCCGAGGGCACATCGCGTCTGCGCATTTCGCTGACGCTCAATGTCGACGATGCCGACATTTCGGCCCTGGTCGAGGCGCTCGTCGAGGTGTTGGCCTCGGCATGACCAAGCGCATCGTCGTCACCGGAACAGACACCGGCATTGGCAAGACAGTGTTTTCGGCTGGGCTTGCTGGCCTGCTCGACGGCTTCTACTGGAAGCCGGTGCAATCGGGCCTCGACGGCAAGACCGACAGCGAGGTCGTTGCGCGGCTTGCCGGCCTGCCGTCGGGGCGCGTGCTGCCGGAAGCCTACCGCTTGAAGAGCCCGCTTTCGCCGCATCGTTCGGCCGAAATCGACGGCGTCTCGATCGAGGCGGCAGACCTCTCGCTTCCGGTCGTGCCGGGTCCGCTCATCATCGAGGGCGCGGGCGGACTGATGGTGCCGCTCAACCGCCGGACAAGATTCATCGACATATTCGAACGATGGCAGCTGCCGGTCATTCTGTGCGCCCGCACCGCGCTCGGCACAATCAACCACACCCTGCTGTCGATCGAGGCCCTGCGAGCCCGCTCGATCCCGCTGATCGGCGTCGCCTTCATTGGCGACGAAGCGGCCGACACGCAAAGGACAATCGCGGAATTCGGCGATGTGCCGCAACTCGGCAGGCTGCCGCACATTGATCCGCTGACGGGCAAGACTCTGAGAGAAGCGATGATTGCCGGCTTCGACCTCGCTCTGATTGCCGGAGGTGCATAATGTCGCGGTCCTGTGTATGGCATCCCTTCACCCAGCATGCGCTCGAACCGTCGATCCCTGAAATCGTCCGGACCGAAGGTGCCTACCTTCACAAGGCCGACGGCGCGCGCATCCTGGACGCCATTTCATCCTGGTGGGTCGTCACCCATGGCCATCGCCATCCCCGCATCATGAGGGCCATCGAGACGACCGCGTCGTCTCTCGACCAGATTATCTTCGCCGGTTTCACGCACGAGCCAGCCGAACGCCTGGCCAGGGCGCTTGTCGGCCTCGCTCCGCCCGGACTCGACTGGGTATTCTATTCCGACAGCGGCTCGACCTCCGTCGAAGTCGCGCTGAAGATGGCGCTCGGCTATTTCCGCAACATCGGTGCGCCGCGCTCGTGCATCGTCGTCATGGAGCACAGCTACCATGGCGACACGATCGGCACGATGAGCGTCGGTGCTCGCGGCGTGTTCAATGCCGCTTACGAGCCCCTGCTGTTCGAGGTCGGCACCATCCCCTTCCCGGCCGCGGGGCGCGAGCAGGAGACGCTGGATCGTTTCGAGGCCGTCAGCCGCGACCGGCGCGCCGCCGCCCTGATCGTCGAGCCGCTCGTGCTTGGCGCCGGCGGCATGCTGATGTATCCGGCGTCGGTTCTGACCGAATTGAAAAAAATCGCCGAAGCCTCCGGCACGCTCCTGATTGCCGACGAAGTGATGACCGGCTGGGGGCGCACCGGAACCATGTTCGCCTGCGAGCAGGCGTCCGTCTCTCCGGACATCTTGTGCACCTCGAAGGGCTTGACCGGTGGTGCCATCCCACTAGCCGCCACGCTTGCCACCGATGCCATCTTCCAGGCTCACTATTCGACGGATCGGAAGAAGACCTTCTTTCATTCGAGCTCCTACACCGCCAATCCGATTGCCTGTGCGGCCGCACTCGCCAATGTCGAGATCTGGCAGGACGAGCCGGGGGCCGAGCGGATCGCGGCCTTGAGCGCGATGCAGGCCGCCAGGCTTCGGCGCTTTCGCGACAATCCGTTCTTCACCGACAGCCGGGGGACCGGCACGATCGCGGCCCTCGATCTGCGCGCCGGCTCAGCCGGCTATCTCGCCGAGATTGGTCCGAAGCTGCGCGCGTTCTTCCTCGAGCAAGGCCTACTCGTGCGCCCGCTCGGCAATGTCCTCTATCTTCTCCCGCCCTATTGCATCACCGGCGACGAGCTCGACCGGCTCTACGACGCCATTTGAGGAGGCCGGCGAAAGCTTCGGTTTGAGATCATGAGCAGGTCGTCGCGCATTCTCGGATTTGGCCATCATGTGCCTGGGCGCAAAGTGGCGAATGCCGAGATCGAGAGCAATCTCGGGCTCGA
>NZ_JAMYLQ010000026.1:0-117412 GCF_040318115.1 Mesorhizobium sp. M1312
TCGAGAAAACCGCCCGCAATTACCGCGCCGTTGTCACTCTCGCGGCTATTGTCCTATGGTTGCGGTAACTGTCCACATGGCCTAGTGCCGGGTGAGCAGCCCTGCATTCATCCAGCCACCGCGCGGATCGGATTAAAGATCACGTAACGTCGAAGCCATATGGTCAGGATTGGCTAGGGCCGAGTTCATCGCCCATTGCCCATTAACGCCAGGCTGCCGGCGTAGAGGCAAGAGGCGCCAGTTGCCGTCGCCCGCCTGTGTCCAGTTGACAGATGGGCCCCTCCCCGTCCGGAGACGGGGAGGAAATCAGCCTCTCAGCAGGGGCCGTCGTCGACGATGCGATATTCGGCGGCGCGAGCCTCGCAGGCGTTGGGGAAGGTGCGCAATTCGCCACGGCGGCGTGCGCAGACAGGGGCATACTCGCGCGTGCAGAATGTCTGCTCCTCACCACCGCCGCCGTCGCGGCACTGGCCGTCGCGGATGATGCGGTACCCGGCCCGCTCGGCAAGGCAGGCATTGGCGAAGGTCTGGCGGTCGCCACCGCGCCGGGCGCAGACTGGATCATACTCCCTGGTGCAGAATTGCGGCCCGGGCCTCGGCGGGCGGTACCCCGGTCCTTCCTCCACCACCACCGCGGTACAGGCTGCAAGAACTGCCGACAGCAACAGGATGGCAAACCCCTGCCGCGAGAAGATTGCCGCAAGAAATTTCATGACCATACCTCCCGAGCCCCCGCTCCGGCGCAAGATGCGCTCCACTCCAGGCCGATCCTCGCCATTCCACCGCCAAATGCAACCCCTGTTTGCAAGCCCAGCCCGCTGGACCATGCGTGGCCAGGCTCTGGCCGATGACCGGGCGAGCCCCCCGTCCTATCGATGCCATGCGTCGGAATGCGCCCATTGGGCGGCCCGCGGACGCTACCTTGCAACGATCACCTTTCCGTGCGATAAATTTCGTGTTCGGGCATTTGCGACCCGGAGAGCGGAACGTTTTGGACGACCTTTCCCCGATACTGTGAATCTCTGACGGCCCCGTTTTTCGGCGGGGGGTTTTCACCATGCGCCAATGCATGACTGCCGAAGCAACCACCGGGACTTGCCCACGGCGTCAGGCGGCGGGCAAACCACAAAGACTGACACGGGTGAAGGAGTTTCCCCAATGGCCCAGACCGGCACCGTTAAATTCTTCAACGCTACCAAAGGCTTCGGCTTCATCACGCCAGATGACGGCGCCAAGGACGTGTTCGTCCACATCTCCGCGATCGAGGCTTCGGGCCTGCGCACGCTCGTCGATGGCCAGAAGGTCACCTTTGACGTCGAGCCCGACCGCATGGGCAAGGGGCCGAAGGCGGTCAATCTCCGCGCGGACTGAACCGTCCGCGCGCACGTCCGCGCGGACGTGCCAGGAATGTGCCCGAGGCCCCTCCAAAGGCCTTGAACCGGCTTTCAGGGCCGGACCCGAGTTTTCGAAGGCGCGGCGGTTTTCGTCGCGCCTTTTTTGTGGCCGGGCGGCAAGCCAATGCTCGCAAAACTTTCTCTTGCCGATAGCGCTAAAATAAAGGACAAATTTCCACTCGGGCATTTGCCGGCCCGAGACTGGACTTGATGGGATCAAAGGAGCTTCCCATGCCGCAGACCGGCACCGTCAAATTCTTCAATCATGCCAAAGGCTTCGGCTTCATCACGCCGGATGATGGCGCGAAGGATGTCTTCGTCCATATTTCGGCCGTGCAGGCGTCGGGTCTTCCCGGTCTCGAGGATGGGCAGAAGGTAACATTCGACACCGAGCCGGACAAGCGCGGCAAGGGTCCGAAAGCCGTCAACCTGTCGATCGGCTGAGCCGAGTTCGAGACAGCGTCGGACGGTCCCGTGGCGCAGGTCCGCTCCTTGTTGAGCGTACGATATTTGTGCCTTGCGCCATGCCTGATCGAGGAATATCGACTGGTCCCATCCCGTCAATTTCGTTCAGCCCCCGTTCAGCCACGGTCGCCTATTAGCTTCGGCAAAGCCGGACCGCATCCCCAGATTACCCGGGCCGGCACGAAGGAGATCGACATGAACCGAATTTTCAAGACTCCCATTCTGTCCGCCGCGATTGTTGCGACCACGCTCGCGACTTTGCCAGCGGCCAGCGCTGGTGACTGGCGCCACCGGCACCACCATCGTGGCAATGGCGATGCGATCGCGGCGGGCGTCCTTGGCCTCGCGGCCGGCGCCCTGATCGTTGGTGCGCTCAACAACCCGCAGCCCAGCTATTACGATCCCGGCTATGACGATTATGGTCGTTATCCACGGCCCGCCCCGGTGCGCCGCTACTACGCGGAACCGCGGGTCGTCTACAATGACGGCTATGCCGAGCCATGGACCCGTGGCTGGTATGAATATTGTTCGGATCGCTATCGCTCTTTCAACGCCCGCACCGGCACGTTCACCGGCTATGACGGCGAACAGCACTTCTGCACCGCGAACTGAGGCTTCCCTGCCCCCAAACAAAAGCGCTGTCCGCAAGGCCAGCGCTTTTTGGTCGGCATGCATACAGGCGAGATTGATGCGCGTCGCACGCGGCTTCTCAGATAAGACGCGCTTTAAATCAGGAACGGGTTGCTCCGACGCTCCTCGCCAAAGCGGCCGCCCGGACCATGGCCGCAGATGAAACCGATGTCGTCGCCGAGCGGCAAAAGCTTGTCCTTGATCGAGGCGATCAGCGCGGCGTGGTCGCCGCCCGGCAGGTCGGTGCGCCCGACCGAGCCGCGAAACAACACGTCGCCGACATGGGCGAACTTCGCAGCACGATTGTAGTAGACGACATGGCCGGGCGCGTGGCCGGGGCAATGAAAGACTTCGAACGCGTGCTGGCCGAACGAGACGGTATCGCCTTCGCCGAGAAAGCGGTCGGGCACGCAATTGCGCACCGGATCGGTGATGCCGTAGTGTTTCGCCTGTTTCTCGAGATTGGCAAGCAGCCGACGGTCGGCCTCATGCGGGCCGATGATCTCGACGCCGAGCGCCTCCTTCAGCTCCATGGCGCCGCCGGCATGGTCGATATGACCATGCGTGATCCAGATCGCGCCGGGGTTGATCGCATTGTCCTTGAGCACCGCCAGCACCTTGTCGATGTCGCCGCCCGGATCGACGACGACGCCTTGTCTATCGTCCATGTCGAAAAGGATGGTGCAGTTTTGCTGGAAGGCCGTGACCGGCACGACGCCGGCGTTGAGCTGACCCATGATCGTCCTTTCGCTGTGTCGCCCTGATGTAGATACACACGCGAACGTCGTCCACCGCATCCGGCTGTCGCCACAACGCAAAAAAAGAAATGGGCGGCCGAAGCCGCCCATGCAAAAGCCGGAAACCGCTAGGCTGCCTTCTTCGTCGCATTCATGACCGCGCCGATGATGGCCGTCAGAATGGCGCCACCACCGGCACCGCCGAGGATGTTCTGCACATTCAGCGCGCTGCCCAATCCGCTCGTTGCCGCTGCGGCTGCCGCCGGATCGATCGCACCACCGCCGAGCAGGGTGTTGAGGATGAGCGCACCGCCGACGCCGCCAAGGGCACCGCCCAGGATTTTGGTAAGCTGCCCCACTGCCGCTGTCTTGAGCGCCGCGCCCACCGCCTGGCCACCGATGATACCCATAATCACCTGAACAATGATCGGAAGAAGCGTGTTCATGTCCATATTACCAGTCCCTCCATAGCTGCCAGCCTCCCGGGCCGACAGCATCATGAGACGCCGAATTGGACGAAAGTCAAATGCAGAAGTGCTTAAATAAAAGGGGCGGCCCGAAAACCGCCCCTACTTATAAAAAAAGCTGTGACTTTCGTTATTCTGCTGCGATTGCGTGCTTGGGTTGAACGGCTGCAGAATAGTCGTTCATCAGAGTCTTGGCAATTTCACCCACCTCGAATCGGTATGGACCGATCTCTGAAACGGGCGTCACCTCGGCCGCCGTTCCAGTGAGGAAGCACTGCTGGAAGCCTTCGAGCTCTTCCGGCATAATGGTGCGCTCGATCACCTCGAAGCCGCGATCCTTGGCAAGCCCGATCACCGTGCGGCGGGTGATGCCGTCGAGGAAGCAATCGGGGGTGGGCGTATGGATCTTGCCGTCCTTGACGAAGAAGATATTGGCGCCGGTCGCTTCCGCAACCTGGCCGCGCCAGTCGAGCATCATGGCGTCGGCATAGCCCTTGGCTTCGGCGGCATGCTTGGACATGGTGCAGATCATGTAGAGGCCGGCAGCCTTCGATTTCGACGGCGCGGTGCGCGGATCGGGGCGGCGCCATTCTGCCAGATCGAGACGGATGCCCTTCAGCTTCTGTGCCGGATCGAAATAGCTCGGCCACTGCCAGATGGCAATGGCGCAGTTGATCCGGCTGTTTTGCGCCGAAACGCCCATTTGTTCGCTGCCGCGCCAGGCGATCGGCCGGACATAGGCATCCTGGAAACCCTGCTTCTTCAACAGCGTGCGGCAGGCATCGTCGATCTCGGCAACCGAATAGGGAATCTTGAAGCCGAGCAGGCGTGCCGATTCGTGCAGACGCTCGCTGTGGTCGGTCAGTTTGAAAATCTCGCCGCCATAGGCGCGCTCGCCCTCGAACACCGCGCTGGCATAGTGCAGGCCATGGGTCAGCACGTGGATCTTAGCGTCGGCCCATTTGACGAACTCGCCGTTCATCCAGATAAAGCCGTCCATTTGGTCAAAGGGAACGGATGCCATGGTAACCTCCCGCGGGCGGCCGCCCGCCCATTATCGTTGCGCGTTTCTTGTCAGCCGCACCGGGCGGCCGGTATCTCGAAGCGTAGGCGGATATATAAGCTCTGGCAAACACAGGAAGTTCCGGAAAAACGGCTTTCCCTCGCCTTTTCGTTCGCAATCCGCCGGAAAGCTTGTCAAAAATTACCATTGCCGGGAAATTACGTCAATAGTACTGACATAATTTCCCTTTCGCACGGAGAAAAGATGACGGATCGCAGCCACCCAGCCGGAAAACCGATCAGGACGGCGATCACCGACGAGGACGGCATCGACTTTGCCATCATCGAATTGTTCTTCTTCGCCTATCGCGATTTTACCTCCGATCCGGACCAGATCCTGTCCGACTATGGCTTCGGCCGCGCCCATCACCGGGTTCTGCATTTCGTCAATCGCAGGCCGGGCCTGACGGTCGCCGAACTCCTCGACGTGCTGAAGATCACTAAGCAGAGCCTGGCGCGCGTGCTCAAGCAACTGATCGACACCGACCACATCGTCCAGTTGCAGGGTCCGCGCGACCGCCGCCAGCGCGAGCTCTATCCGACAGCTAAGGGCCGCGCCCTGGCACTGGCGCTGGCACGGCCACAGTCACGCCGCATCCATGCTGCATTGGAAGATTCCGGAGCCACCGAACGCGCCTTGATCGAGCGCTTCCTGGAAGCGATGGTCAATCCGGAACTAAGGGCGCAGATCGACATTGTGCCCGCAAAAACGTCAGGGAAAAGCCATGGAGACCATTGAAAGGGTTGATCAACCGGCAGCACCGGACGACGACGCGCCGCATCTGCTGGTGATTGATGACGATACCCGTATCCGCAATCTTCTCAAACAATATCTGACCGAAAACGGCTTTCGCGTCACCGTTGCCGGAAATTCCGGCGAAGCGCGGCGCAAGCTCGCCGGCCTCGATTTCGATCTGCTCGTGCTCGATATCATGATGCCGGGCGAAACCGGCGTCGATCTCGCCAAGGCGCTGCGGGCAAGCAAGAACGTGCCGATCCTGATGCTTACCGCGCTCTCCGAGACCGACAGCCGGATCACCGGGCTCGAGGCCGGCGCCGACGACTATCTGCCCAAGCCTTTCGATCCCCGCGAATTGATCCTGCGCATCAACAACATCCTGCGCCGCGGCGGTCCGGCAACGACGCCCAAGGTCGAGCAACTGGTCTTCGGCCCCTATACGTTCCAGATCGCCAGGCGGGAGCTCAAGCGCGGCGGCGAGGCTCTGAAGCTGACCGACCGCGAGCAGGAGATTCTGGCGATCTTCGCGGCGCGGGCCGGCGAAACGATACCGCGTCATGAGCTTGTCGGCGACGAGTCCGAAGTCGGCGAACGCACTATCGACGTCCAGATCAACAGGCTGCGCCGCAAGATCGAGCGCGATCCGTCCAATCCCGTCTGGCTGCAGACCGTGCGCGGTATTGGGTATCGGCTCAGCGTGGAATAGACTGCCGCCCACAGCCCCTTGTTGAGTGGCTGAAGATGAGCAAAAAGGGCGAATGGCGACCACACAACTGGAACGGCCGGGAGATCGCGGCTTGAGCGCTCGCGCCACGCGCGCGCTCAAGGCGGTGCCGCTCGCCTGGAAACGGTTCTGGCGCCTCGTTTCGCTTTACATGCCGAAGCGGCTCTATGCCCGCTCGCTGATCATCGTCATCGCACCGATGATCCTGCTGCAATCGGTCCTCGCCTTTGTCTTCATGGAACGCCACTGGCAGACCGTGACGCAGCGCCTGTCGCAGGCCACGGTCCGCGACATTGCCGCGATCGTCGACCTGGTAGAAACCTATCCGAACGACGCCGACTACGCCAACATCATCCGCATCGCGCAAGATCGCATGCAGCTGAAGATCGATTTGCTTCCGCCCGATCCGCTGCCGGCGCCCGGTCCAAAGCCGTTCTTCTCGATCCTCGACGAGATTCTCTCGTCCGAGATCACCCATCAGATCAACCGTCCGTTCTGGATCGATACGGTCGGCAATTCCAATATCATTGAGGTCCGTGTCCAGCTCGAGGGCAAGGTGCTGCGCGCCTTCGTGCGCCGCAGTCAGGCCTATGCCTCGAACACGCACATTTTCCTGATCTGGATGGTCGGCACCTCGCTGGTGCTGCTGATGATCGCCATACCTTTCCTGCGCAATCAGATCCGGCCGATCCTGACGCTGGCCGAGGCCGCCGAAAGTTTCGGCAAGGGCCGGCCGATGCCGCTCGATTTTCGTCCGCGCGGCGCCGAGGAGGTTCGCCGCGCCGGCTTTGCCTTCATCCAGATGCGCGAACGCATCGAACGCCAGCTTGAACAGCGCACCGCCATGCTGACCGGCGTCAGTCACGATTTGAGAACCATCCTCACCCGCTTCAAGCTGCAGCTTGCGCTGACCGGGACTAAGGCCGACACCGAGGCGCTCGGCCAGGATATCGATGACATGCAGTCTATGCTGGAAGGCTATCTTGCCTTTGCCCGCGGCGAGGCAGCTGAAGACGCCGGCCGTTTCAATCTTGAAGCCTATTTCGACAAGCTCGGCGAGGAGGCCACGCTGCGCAAGCGCAAACTGTCGACCACGCTCGCCGGCGACCCAAATGTGCATGTGCGGCCCCACGCCTTTGCCCGGCTGTTGTCCAATGTCGTCGGCAACGCCTTCCGTTATGCCAAAACGGTTGAGATCAACGCCAACCACGGCCGCGGCTCGCTGCTCGTCACTATCGACGACGACGGTCCAGGCATCCCGCCCGAAAAGCGCGAGGACGTGTTCAAGCCTTTTGTGCGGCTTGACGAGGCTCGCAATCTCGACGCCAGCGGCACCGGCCTTGGCCTTTCCATCGCACGCGACATTGCCCGCAGCCATGGCGGCGACATCATGCTGGACAAGAGCCCGCTCGGCGGCTTGCGCGCCGTCATCAAGGTTCCGGCCTGATTAGAGCGACGTGCGTCCAATTGAACGCACAAAGTACGCTCTAACGCTTTGAACCTACGCATCTTGCTTTCCGAAAATCGAATTCGATTTTCGGGCCGATGCGCTGCTTTCCGGTGGTTGTAAACGACCATCGGCTATGCCTTCATCGGCGCGTCATGAAACCATGCTGAAGAGCGCGTATGAAGCGCGTGATCCTGATTGATTCGGCCTTGCGGCCTCGCATCAAGGAAACCGACGACCTTTCAAGCAAAGGGCTGCTATGCGCATCCTGATGGTCACCGAAGCCTGGCGCCCGCAAGTCAACGGCGTCGTCCACACGCTGGAACGGCTTTCGGAAACCCTCAAATCCTTCGACGTCGAGACGGACTTCCTGACCCCGAACGTCTTTCGCACCTTGCCCCTGCCGACCTACCCGGACATCCGGCTGGCGCTGACGACGCCAGGCCACGTCGCGCGCCTGATCGACGCGCGCAAAGCCGATCATATCCATATCGTCACCGAAGGCCCGCTCGGCATCATGGCGCGGCGCTACTGCCGCAAGGCCGGCCGGCCGTTCACCACAAGCTATCACACGCGCTTTCCGGAATATCTGAGCGCGCGGCTGCCAATACCGGAAGCCTGGGCCTATCGCTGGCTTCGCGATTTCCACAATTCCGGACAGGGCACGCTGGTCGCCACCCAGTCGTTGGCGGACGACCTGGCGGCGCGCGGTTTCACCAAGCTGAGGCCATGGACGCGCGGGGTCGATACCGACCATTTCCGGCCGGACAAGAAGAAGGATCTGGGGCTCGAGCGACCGATCTTCCTCTGCGTCGGCCGTGTTGCGATCGAAAAGAACCTGGCCGCCTTTCTCGACCTCGACCTACCCGGCAGCAAGGTGATCGTCGGCGAGGGACCGGAGTTGGCCAGGCTCAAGGCCAGATACCCCGATGCCCACTTCCTTGGCCACCGCCCGAACGACGAACTGGCCGAAATCTACGCCTCGGCCGATGTCTTCGTCTTCCCCAGCCGTACCGACACGTTCGGCAATGTCATCATCGAGGCGCTGGCCAGCGGCACGCCGGTCGCAGCCTATCCGGTGACGGGACCAATCGACATTGTCGGCGACGGCGTTGGCGGAGCGGTGTCGAACGATTTGCGGGAAGCCGCGCTCGCAGCGCTTCATGTCGATCGTGCCGAGGCGCGCAAACGCGCGATGCGCTATAGCTGGAAAGCCTGCGCGGAGATGTTCCTGGAAACAATTGAGGAAGCGCTGGGAAAGACGCGCAAATTGGCCGCCTGAGGCCTTGCTAGTCTAGAACAGTCGGCCGCCGTTAGGCACCTTGCGTTCGATTGCGCCGAGGACGACGGCGCCCTCTTCGTCGGGAAAGCCAAGCGTCAGCACTTCCGACATGAAGGGGCCGATCTGCCGCGGCGGAAAATTGACCACCGCGAACACCTGCCGGCCGATCAGCGTCTCGGGTGCATAGTATTTAGTGATCTGCGCCGACGATTTCTTCACCCCGATCGCCGGGCCGAAATCGATCTTCAGCTTGATCGCCGGCTTTCGCGCCTCCGGAAAAGGCTCGGCCTCGACGATCGTGCCGGCACGGATATCGACCCGGTCGAAATCGGCGAAGCTGATCTCGGGCTTACGCTGGCTGCTCGAACTCATTGAGGGTCAGTATCTGGCTCAGGCGTTTCCGTAGGTCTCGAACAGGACGCCGGCCAGCGCATCCTTGGCCGAGGTTCCAGACCAGACGACGAACTGAAAAGCCTGGAAATAGCATTCGCAGGCTTCCAGCGCCGACGACAACAGCACCTCGACCTGCTGGCTCGACGGCTCGACCCCACCGGCGAGCAGCAGCGACTGGCGGAACATGATCGCGCCCTCCTGCTCCCAGAGGTCGAAATGGCCGAACAGCATCTGCTCGTTGATCAGCGAAAGCAGCCGCATCACTTCGAGCGCGCGCGCCTCCGGCACCTTGATGTCGAAAGCGCAGGCCAGATGCAGCGCCTCGAAATCCTCCATCCAGGAAAATGAGACGTGGTAGTCGGTCCAGCTTCCGGCAACCGAAATCGAAATCTCGTCGTCGCCGGCCCGTTCGAAGGACCAGTCGTTGTTGTGGGCCACCTGCTCGATAACATCCACCGGATGAATTTCGCGCGAGAATTCGAGTTCGAGAAGTTCCATGGAATGCTTCCTGTCGTTCTGGGAGCGCCACCACACGCTCCGCGGGAGAGGCACACACAACGAACAATCTTGTCTAGAACTCGGACGGCCGGGACTTCGTCAACGCAAAGACCCCAGACCGGACCCCACCGCCCGGCGCATGACCCTGCTCCGAATCATGCAACAAATTCAGTCTATTGATCGGGAGTCGCGTGACCAGCCCAATTTTTCGCACTGCGTCATTCGCATGTGGAAAGCCACTGTCACAAAGATTCACGCAATGCCGGTAAGCGATTCACGACAAAGCGCTTTTTGCGATTGTGCTTTGTGGAAAAGTTTAACGATTATTTTTTTGACCTGGGCTTTGCCGCAGCCGCAGGTGCGGGCTGTCCGGTCAATTCGGCGAGCTTTGCCTCAAGCGCTTCGATGCGCGCAGCGAGGCGGGTGTTTTCTTCCCTGGCCTTGACAGCCATGTCGCGGGCCGCCTCGAATTCTTCGCGCTGCACGAGGTCCATTGAGTTGAGAACGCGCTCGGCCTGCCCCTTGAAGGCGGTTTCCACTTCGCGGCGCACGCCTTGCGCGGCACCCGCGGCGTCGGTCATCAGCTTGGCGAATTCATCGAGAATGCGGTTCGGTCCGGTCGACATGGCAAATCCTCGCTTGCTCGATTTGACGTAGTGGCGCGCGACGCGGAATGCAAGAACGTTTGAGACCGATGGGCATCGCTGCCGGTGCACTTTGGTCAACTGAACACTGGCTGAGCGGATCAATAACTATTATTATTACCCGAAAGGCATCTCCGAGGAGCACTCCATGGTGGCCATCAGCGCAGATTTGGGCAATCGTCTGGAGGACGTTGTAAACCAGCTTGTCAGCACGGTCCGCTACAATTCGAAGAGCGAAGTGCTGCGCGAAGGCGTTCGCCTCGTCGAAGAGCGGGAGAAGCGCCTGGCTGCACTCGACGCCGCGCTCGCCAAAGGCATCGGCGATGCCGACGCAGGGCGACTGAAGCCCGCGGAAGACGTGCTCGACCGCCTGGAGGGCAAATACAAGGCGATGGCCGGGAAGGCCCGGTGAAGCGGCTGATCTTCACCCATCAGGCTGAGGCAGATATTGAAGCCATTGGCGATCACATCGCCTAGGACAGCCCGCTTCGAGCTGTGACATTCATCCGGGAATTGCGTGCCGATTGCCTGGAACTACAGACCATGCCGGAGCGATATCCGCTCTTGCAGCGTTATCGATCTTCCGGCGTCCGCCGTCGCGTTCATGGCAGCTATCTGATTTTCTACCGCGTTAACACCGACGCAGTGGAGATACTGCACGTCCTGCACGGCGCGATGGATTTTGATGCCATCCTGCTCCCTGGGAAATGACAGCATCCCCGTCGCCTTGACCCCGCCAAAACCCTGCCGCATGGTCCGCGCCCGAACGCGATCGCAACCGGGAGATCCTGTTGAGCGAATATCTTATGCTGCCGTTGGCCGCCCTGCCCTTCCCCAACATCGACCCGGTCATCGTCCAGATCGGGCCGCTGGCGGTGCATTGGTATGGCGTCGGCTACATCGTCGGCATTCTCTTCGCCTGGTGGTATGCCAAGCGGCTCGTCACCAATGCAAGGCTCTGGCCCGACGGCACCGTGCCAATGAAGCCCGAGGATCTCGACGACTTCATCGTCTGGGCGGCTATCGGCGTGGTGCTTGGCGGGCGCACCGGCTACGTGCTGTTTTACGACCTGCCGCGCTACATCGCTCATCCGTTCGATATCCTTGCCGTCTGGCAGGGCGGCATGTCTTTCCATGGCGGGCTGCTCGGCGTCGTCCTCGCCATGACGCTGTTTTCCTGGTCGCGCGGCATCCGCACATGGTCGCTGTTCGACGTGGTGGCGGCCGGCGTGCCGGTCGGCCTTGGCCTCGTCCGCATGGCGAATTTCATCAACTCCGAACTCTGGGGCCGGCCGACCGACGTGCCATGGGCGGTCGAATTCCCCAATGGCGGCCCATTTGCGCGCCATCCAAGCCAGATCTACGAGGCGCTGCTCGAAGGCCTGGTGCTGTTCCTGGTCCTGCGCTTCCTCACCCATTCCAGGCTCAAGCTGAAGACGCCGCGCTTCGTCGGCGGCGCTTTCATTTGCGGCTACGGTCTCTCGCGCATCTTCGTCGAATTCTTCCGCGAGCCCGATCAGCAGCTCGGCTACCTCCTCGGCACCGGCTGGCTGACCATGGGCATGGTGCTGTCGCTACCAATGGTGCTTGCCGGCGTCTGGGCGATGGCGACTGCAAAGCCGGTAACACAGCCCCAGCCGGCATGACCCGGCTGAAAACCCGCATCGTCGAGTTGATCAGTGCGGCGGGGCCGATCCCCGTCAACCAATACATGGCGCTTTGCCTCTTCGATCCGCAGGACGGCTACTATACGACGCGCGAGCCGTTCGGAGCCGCCGGCGATTTCGTCACCGCGCCGGAGATCAGCCAGATGTTCGGCGAGCTCGTCGCCGTCTGGCTCTACGAAGCCTGGCTGGCGACCGGCCGGCCGATGCCGGTCACCATCGCCGAGATCGGCCCCGGCCGCGGCACGCTGATGAAGGACATGCTGCGCACGCTTTCGCGGCTCGATCCGGCGCTGACCGCCGGCGCATCGTTCGCCCTGATCGAGACCAGCCCACGGCTGGCAGATGTCCAAAGGCAAGCGCTTGCCGCCACGCCAGCGACGATCGGCTGGCACGAAAGCATCGACACACTGCCGCAGACCCCGCTTTTCATCGTCGGCAACGAATTGTTCGACGCGGTGCCCATCCGCCAGTTCGTCCGCGCCGGAACAGGCTGGCGCGAACGGATGATCGGCCTCGACAGCGCGGACGAATTGCACTTCTTCGCCGGCGCCGGCTCGGTCGATCCGACGCTGTTGCCGAACGATGCCGAAAACGCGCCACAGGGCGCGATTGTCGAGGTCGCGCCGGCCCGAGCCGCGCTGATGGCGACCATCGCCGAGCGATTGGCCCGGCTCGGTGGCGCCGGCCTATTCCTCGACTATGGTTATCTCCGGCCAGGGATCGGCGACACGTTGCAGGCCTTGCGCAAGCACGATCACGAAGATGTGCTAGCCAATCCGGGCGAAGCCGATCTCACCGCCCATGTCGATTTCGCCGCCCTTGCCGCGATTGTGCGGGCGCACGGCCTTGATGCCCATCTCTCCACGCAAGGCGAATTCATGGTGGAAATGGGCCTTCTCGAACGCGCCGGCCAACTCGGCGCCAATGCTGATGAGGCGGCTCGCGAAAAGATTGCAGGCGAGGTCGAGCGCCTCGCCGGCCCGCAAGCCATGGGTGACCTGTTCAAGGTGCTTGCCGTCCTGCCTGCCGGCATCGCCGTTCCGCCCTTTGCAACGGCGGATTGACTTTTCGCCGCCGCCTCTCCCACTCTCCCAACTTCCGACTGTCGCCGATCCTTGGAGTGTAGCCATCTTTGGACTGTCGCGATCTTTGCACTGTCGCTTGACGAAATCGCTCTCACGGACAACAACGCAGCCATGCTGAATCAGACCAAACCGGATCCCGTTCGGTCGCCCTTGCTGGAGAAAGCGCGGGCGCAGGGCATTCGCCACGGCTATTTCACCCGCATTGGCGGCGTCTCCAGCGGCATCTATCAGGGCCTCAACATCGGCACCGGCTCAAGCGACGACCAGACGCAGGTAGCCGAGAACCGCCGTCGCGTCGCCGATTGGATGGGCGTGCCATCAAGCCATCTCTTGACCGCCCACCAAATCCATTCGCCCGACGTTGTCATCGCCAGGGATCCCTTTCCCGGCGAGCGGCCGAAGGCCGACGCCGTCGTCACCGACCGGCCGGGCATCGCCGTCGGTGCCTCGACCGCCGATTGCGGACCGGTGCTGTTTGCCGATGCCGAGGCGCGTATCATCGGCGCGGCCCATGCCGGCTGGAAGGGCGCGTTGTCAGGCGTGCTGGAAAACACCATCGCGGCGATGGAAAACCTCGGTGCCCGGCGCGAGCGCATCCTTGCCGTACTCGGTCCGTCCATCGGCCCGGAAAACTATGAGGTCGGCCCGGAATTCATCGCCCGCTTCGTCGAGGACGACGCCAGCAATATCCGCTATTTCGCGCCCTCCGCGAAGTCCGGACATGCAATGTTTGACCTCAACCTCTACACGGTCGATCGGCTGACCCGGGCCGGCGTCATCGCCGACGGACTGGGCCGCTGCACCTACGCCGAGGAAGATCTGTTCTATTCCTACCGGCGCAGCACGCATCGCAAGGAGCCGGATTACGGACGGCAGATTTCGGCAATCGTTTTGGAGACAGAATAATGGCGCTGCATTTCGAACGGTCGGAATTTGACGCGCGGCGCGATCGGCTGATGATCGAGATCGCCGAGAAGAAGCTCGATGCCGTGCTGCTGTTTGCGCAGGAGAGCATGTACTGGCTGACCGGCTACGATACGTTCGGCTTCTGCTTCTTCCAGTGCCTGGTGGTGAAAGCAGACGGTTCGATGATCCTGCTCACGCGCTCGGCCGATCTGCGCCAGGCGCGCCACACCTCGATCATCGACAACATCGTGCTGTGGACCGATCGCGACGGCGCCAATCCGGCGATCGACCTGCGCAATTTGCTCAACGACCTCGACCTGCTCGGCGCCCGCATCGGCGTCGAATACGACACCCACGGCCTGACCGCCTACAATGGCCGGCGCCTGGACGAGCAATTGCAGACCTTTGGCCAGATCGCTGATGCTTCCGGGATCGTCAGCCGGCTGCGCCTGTTCAAGAGCCCGGCCGAAATCGCCAAGGCGGAAAAGGCCGCGAGTCTCGCCGACGACGCGCTGGACGCGGCCCTGCCGCTGATCAAGCAGGGTGGCGACGAAGCCTTGATCCTTGCCGCCATGCAGGGCGCGATCTTTGCCGGCGGCGGCGACTATCCGGCCAACGAGTTCATCATCGGCTCTGGCTTGGACGCGCTGCTTTGCCGTTACAAGGCCGGCCGCCGCAAGCTGAGCAAGAACGACCAGCTGACGCTCGAATGGGCCGGCGTCTTCCACCATTACCATGCGGCGATGATGCGCACGGTGCTGACCGGCAAGGTGTCGAAACGTCACCAGGAACTGTTCGACGCCGCGCGCGCTGCACTTCTGGCGGTCGAAAAGGCGATGACGCCCGGAAATACCTTCGGCGATGTGTTCGACGCGCATGCCCGCACGCTCGAAGCGCACAACTTGACCAAACACCGGCTCAACGCCTGCGGCTATTCGCTCGGCGCCCGCTTCACCCCATCATGGATGGACATGCCGATGTTCTATCAGGGCAATCCCGAACCCATCGCGCCAAACATGACGCTGTTCGCCCACATGATCATCATGGACTCCGAAACCGAGACGGCAATGACGCTCGGCCGCACCTATCTGACGACTGAATCGCAGCCGAAACCGCTGTCCCGCCATGATCTCGACTTGATTGTGCAATGAATCCATAATGGTACGGCTGCAAAGGGCGTTCATCGCCAGGGAGTTTTGAGGGAATGAGGCGATCGCACGTGACGACCGTGTCATTGCTCGCGGCGCTGACGCTGGCCGCCTGCACCAACGCGAAGGACGTTCTCGAACCCTCGGCCATCGCCCCGCAGTCGCCAACGGCCGGAACCGGCACGGCTGCAACGCCCACCACACCTGCAACGACGGCACAGTCTTCCGCAGCAACACAGCCTTCCGCCCCTGCGCAGCCTGCAACCACGACCGTGCCGCCCGCAAAGAGCGCCGCCGTCATCGCACGAACCCGCCTGCAGGTAGCGCCGATCGTCGGCGCCTCGGTGGAAGCCGCGACACCGCTGACCGCGGAGCTTCAAACGCGAGCCAAGCAGCGCGGCATCACCCTGGCCGGCAGCGCCGGCCAGACCCCTACGCACGTGCTGAAGGGCTATTTCTCGACGATGTCGGAAGGCAAGGACACCACCGTCATCTATGTCTGGGACATCTATGACCCGGCAGGCAACCGGCTGCATCGCATCAATGGCCAGCAGAAGGCGCCCTCGGCCAATGGTGGCGAAGGCTGGGCTGCGGTCGCGCCGGAGACCATGCAGGCGATCGCCGACCAGACGATCGACCAGTTTGCCACATGGCTTGGCGGCCAAGCGGGGTGACTGGCGGGCTGACATGTTGCCGGCTTCCCTCGTAGACGTTTATTGAGATTAGCCGGCGGATTCCGATCACGACGCTTGCAATACCGGCACGGGCCGCTAAAAGCCCCGACTAAGGGGCTCAAGAGAGTCTGCCAGAGTCTCCATCCTTCACCAGGAACGGTGCATGAAGCTTTTTGCGGGCAATTCCAACAGGGTGCTGGCCGAAGCGGTCGCCCGCTATCTCAACATCCCGCTGGGCAAAGCCAGCGTCAGGCGCTTCGCCGATCAGGAAATCTTCGTCGAGATCCAGGAGAATGTGCGCGGCGAGGATGTCTTCATCCTGCAGTCCACCTCGTTCCCGACCAACGATCACCTGATGGAACTGCTCATCATGATCGATGCCTTCATGCGCTCGTCGGCCAAGCGCATCACGGCGGTCATTCCCTATTTCGGCTATGCAAGGCAAGATCGCCGCGCCTCGGGCCGCACGCCGATCTCGGCCAAGCTGGTCGCCAACATGATCACGCGGGCGGGCGTCGATCGCGTCTTGACGCTGGATCTCCATGCCGGCCAGATCCAGGGCTTTTTCGACATCCCGACCGACAATCTCTTCTCGGTGCCGGTCATGGCCCGTGACGTGAAGGCGAAATACAAGCAGCTTGCCAATATCATGGTCGTATCGCCGGATGTCGGTGGCGTGGTCCGCGCCCGCGCGCTGGCCAAGCGCATCGATGCCCAGCTCGCCATCGTCGACAAGCGTCGCGAGCGCCCCGGTGAATCAGAAGTCATGAACGTGATCGGCGACGTGCGCGGCAAGGATTGCCTGCTGATCGACGACATCATCGATTCGGGCGGCACCTTGTGCAATGCCGCCGATGCGCTGCTTGCCGCCGGCGCCACCAGCGTTACCGCCTACACCACCCATGGCGTTTTGTCGGGCGGCGCCATCGCCCGCATCGGCGCCTCGAAACTGCAGGAATTGGTCATCACCGATTCCATCCAGCCGACCCAGGCGGTGCTCGACGCCCGCAACATCCGCGTCATCTCCATCGCCGACCTGATGGGCGAGGCGATCTCGCGCACGGCGACCGAAGAATCGGTATCGAGCCTGTTCGACTGAAATCTGCCAGCCCACAGCGCCGCGCGTCCAGCGGACGCGCAAAGGACGCTGTAGCACTTTGATTTTGCGCATGATCCTTTCCGAACCGAAGGTTCGGGGTCATGCGCTATCCGTTCGTCGACACCCTGATGTTGTCCCTTGACCCGCGCATATAACCGCGCGGCGATGCCCCCAGCATGCGCTTGAACATGGTGATGAAGGCCGGCACGCTGTCATAGCCGAGGTCGAGCGCCACCCTTGTGATCGGCTCGCCGTCGGCCAGCCTTGGCAAGGCCGCGAACAGGCAGGCCTGCTGGCGCCATGTCGACAACGACAATCCGGTCTGGCGATGAAAGGCGCGGGTGAAGGAACGGCGGCTCATGCCGACGATGTCGGCCCATTCGTCGATCGTCGCGTGCGGCGAGGGTGCAGCGACGAAGCGCCGGCACAGTGCCGAAAGCCTTGGATCCGAAGGAAAAGGCAGGCCGAGCCGCCGTTCCGGCAGGTTCGGGATTTCATGCAGCAGGAGGCTCATGATCAGCCCGCCGCGCCCCTCCAACTCGGAGCCCTGCGGCAGCTTTTCCGATTCCACGATCAGGCTGTGCATCAAATCTGTAATGCCGACGACGCGCAGCCCATGCGGCAGCCCCGCAATGGCGTCCGGCATCACATAGACCGAGCGCATGCTGACGTCGCCAAGCATCTCGACGGAATGCTCGGTACCGGCGGGAATCCACATGGCATGATCGGGAGGCACCATCCAGCGCCCATGCCGCGTCGTCACCAGCACGACGCCGACAAGCGCATGCAGCAACTGACTGCGACTGTGACGGTGCTGCGGCACGTTGTAGCCGTCGGGGTATTCGGTCGGCAGGGCCACCGCCGGCCCGACGGCCTGCTCCAGCCATTGCCAGCGGCGCTGATGCAACTGCCCGAGATCGGTGACCTGGCCGAGATCGGTGTCGCCCGCTTTGAAGGTTTCATTGCTACGTGGCATCGAGTAATGGCCCACTCGCGAAACTATTGGACCAAACCACGAAAGAAGTCGTCCGGCAAGTGACTTATAAGGCAACCCGGCTATGAGGCCGCCTGCGGGAGCGCCCGCCAAAAAGACCACGGAGCATGCCTTGACCGACACGACAGCCGCCAAGCCTGCGACGGCCAGCCACACTTCGGCGCAGGCGACGGCCTTCACCGTCATTCTTGCGGTGAGCTTCTGTCACTGTGTCAACGACATCATGCAGTCGCTCCTGTCGGCGATCTATCCGCTGCTGAAGGACAATTACGGTCTCGATTTCTGGCAGATCGGCCTGTTGACGTTCACCTTCCAGGTGACGGCCTCATTGCTGCAGCCGCTGATCGGCATGGTCACCGACAAGCGGCCGATGCCCTATTCGCTGCCCTACGGAATGGCGTCCTCGCTGATCGGCCTGGTCGTGCTGGCCTATGCCGGACACTATTGGCTGCTGCTGATCGGCGCATCGCTGATCGGCATCGGCTCGGCGATCTTCCACCCGGAATCCTCGCGCATTGCCCGCTTCGCCTCGGGCGGCAGGTTCGGCCTGGCGCAATCGCTGTTCCAGGTCGGCGGCAACTTCGGCCAGGCCATCGGGCCGCTCCTGGCTGCTTTCATCGTCGTGCCTTTCGGCCAGACCAGCATAGCCTGGTTTGCCGCCGGATCGCTGATCGGCATCGTCGTGCTGTGGCGGGTCGGCGGCTGGTACAGCCGCCTGCGCGCCTCGCTCGCCAACCGCAAGGCGGCCGGCTTCGTCTCGCCCTTCCCGCGCCGCAAGGTGATGGGCGCGCTGGCGGTGCTGACCTTGCTGGTGCTGACCAAGAACGCCTACATCGCCAGCCTCGCCAGCTACTACACCTTCTACGCCATCGATAAGTTCGGCGTTTCGGTGCAGATGTCGCAGGTCATGCTGTTCCTGTTCCTCGGCGCCTCGGCGCTTGGCATCCTCCTCGGTGGCCCGTTCGGCGACCGCTACGGACAGAAGCCGATGATCTGGTTCTCGATCGTCGGTGTGCTGCCTTTTACGCTGGCTCTGCCCTACGCCAATTTCGAATGGACCATGACCCTGACCGTGCTGATCGGCCTGATCCTGTCCTCGGCCTTCTCGAACATCGTCGTCTTCGCGCAGGAACTGGTGCCCGGCCGGGTCGGCATGATCGCCGGTATCTTCTTCGGCTTCGCCTTCGGCATGGGCGGCATCGCCGCCGCCGTGCTCGGCGTCGTCGCCGACATGAAAGGCATCGACTTCGTCTTTCAGATTTGCTCGTATTTGCCGCTGCTCGGGCTGCTGACGGTTTTCTTGCCGAACATGAAGCACGCGAGGAAGCCCGAGGGGGAGGCCACGATCGGGTGAAGCTTGAGTTGATTTCGGCCTCGCCCCGTTTAGGGTCGGGAGCGCCCTCTTCCTGCCCACCTCATGCGTGGACCAGATCGATTTTTGCCGTCATGTGCTGCTGCCGCGGGCATTCACTCCGGCAGCGGTTCCAGTTTCCGTCCATATTCGGGCTCGGGCCGGCGACCCCAACCTCGGCTTCTGTCAGCCGCTTTCGTAGTTCATGCCGTCGACATCAAGGCTTGAGGCCAGCCACTCGGGAAAGCCGCCTTCGAACCGGCGTGAAGCCCGGCCTCGCGTCCTCAGGATTGCCAGTGCGTCGGCAGAGAGAACGCACTGGACACCACGGCAATAGGCAACGATGACCTTTTCCCGTGGAAGCTCTGCAAGTCGTTCTTCCAGCTCACCCACGGGAATGTTGATCGCACCCGGCAAATGGCCCGCCGCGTATTCCTCCTGCGGCCGGACGTCGAGCAGCACGATTTCGTCGGCCCGCATGCGGCGCACGAGTTCCTCGCGCGAGATGTTCTCCAGCCTGTCCGGCCGGCTCATAGTGTCATTGATCAGTTCGCGGATTTGCTCACGCCTATGGTTCGCAAGGCTTCGCAGAGCCGCGAGCACGTTTTCGATCGGGCCATCAGCCAAACGATAGAGCACGCGTTTCCCGTCTCGCCGGGTCTGCACCAAGCCGGCCCGCTTGAGGTGTTGAAGATGCTGCGACGTGTTGGCCAACGCGATCCCGGAAAGTTGCGTCAGCTGCTCCACGGCGAGTTCGCCGTCGGCAATGTGGCGGAGAAGAACCAGCCGGTGTCCATGTCCCAGCGTGCGGGCGAGATCCGCTATTTCGTCAAAGATCGGATGATGGACACCTGCGCTTTTCATATCGCAGGCCTACCATGAAACCATCAATCAATCAATACATTGAATGATGAATTTGAGTCAGCTAGTCTCTGACGCCCGAGACAGCAGCATGGACAAGACAGGAGCATAGAAATGAGCGAGCAGTTGGAATTCGTTATCTGCGCAGCCGCGATCGGAGCCGGCGCGAATTCGGGGCGAAACGCCTATTGGATGGTCGCGCATTACGCGATCGGCATCGTCTTTGCTGCATTGCTGATGGGAGTATGGGGCCTCGACTGGGTACGACATCCGACATTGCTTCCCGCCCTTCTTGTCGGCATGTCCAGTATTGTCGCCCCATTCTTCATAATGCAGCCAGCTTTTGGAGCCGGAATTGCAGCCTCGAAACTCCCAATCCGAACACTGCGCGTCTGCGCGGCCTCATGACTCATCTGTCCTTCGGGATCGGGCTGTATGTCGCTGCGTTGCTTTCGGCACTCCTGTTTCCGGTCTAACACTGATCGATTGCGGTCGGCTTTCAGGCCGACTCCCTGGCCACACTTCCTCTTACTGGCTGATCGCAACCAGCACAGAGCCCGCTTCCACCTTGGCCGGATAGGTCCTGAGATTGACGCAGGGCGGCAGGCGCTTCGCCGCGCCGGTGCGATAGTCGAAGGCGCCGGCGTGCTTGGGGCATTCGACCTCGTAGTCCATGACCAGTCCTTCGGCGAGATGGACAGCCTCATGCGTGCACAGGCCATCGGTGCAGAAGACCTCGTCATCCGGCGAGCGGAAGACGGCGTAGGTCCGGCCATCATGATCGAAGCGGCGGGCGCCTTCCTGTTCGATGTCGTCGAGGCTGCAGGCCCTGATCCAGCTGGACATATGCTTTCCTTCGATAATGAACCGCAAGGCACCTCCAGGACGGCCCACGCGTCCGCCTGGAGGTTTTGCTGCGGCCTAGTTCTTGTTGAGGTAGTCGTTCATATTCGCGGGCGTGACCAATTCGAACGGGACATAGACGACGCGGTCGACCTTCTCACCCTTGGCAAGGGCGAGTGCCGCATCGATGCCGCCGCCGCCTTGCGCCTTGGCTTTCTGGAACACCGTCACCGCAAGGTCGCCCGCCTTCATCGACTGCAGGCCGTCCTGGGTGGCATCGATGCCGCCGACGACAACGTCCTTTGTGTCGACGCCGTTCGCCTTGAGGGCGAGGATCACGCCGATGGCGGATTCGTCGTTGTTGGCGATGACCGCGTCCGGCACCTGTCCGGCCGTCAGCCAGTTGGTCATCAGGTTCTGCGCATTGTCGCGCGCCCATTCGGACGATTGCTTGTCGACGATCTCGATGAAGTTGCACATGTCGGTGCGGAAGATCTGTTCGACATCTTTCGTCCGCTGCAGGGCAGCCTGGTGAACGAGGCTGCCCATGACGATGTAGGCCTTGGCGCCCGCCGACTTGCCCTTGGCGCGCAGCAGCTTGCAGACCTCGAACGCCTCCAATGTGCCGGATTCAACCTCGTTGGAACCGACATAGACCTGCTTGTCGGGAAGAGTGGCCATGCCGTTGGGCTCGAGATTGACGAAGACGAGCGGAATACCGGTATTCGCGGCTTCCTCGCTGATGGTCTTGGAAGCGTTGGTGTCGACCAGCGTGACGACGATGGCGTCGACGCCGTTGGCGATGAAATTCTTCACCTGGTCGAGCTGCTTGGCGACATCGTTCTGAGCGTCCTCGACCTGGATGCCGACGCCCTTTTTCTTGGCGCGGTCCTGCATTCCGTGCATCAGCAGCGTCTGGAAATTGTTGTCGAAGTTGACGATGCTGACGCCGATCTTTTCTGCCATCGCAGCGGTCGACATCATCGTCGCCAAAGCTGCCGAACACAGAAGTTTCTTCATGGACTTCCTCCCTCTGGACGCGGAGTGCCGGCTCACTCCTTCCTGGAATACCGGCCCTTTCGGGATGGCTGACTGCTCTATTTGGCCGCGGCGTTCGCGCGCGCCTTCTTCTTCTCGTAACGGGCCTGCATGCGGGCCTCGCCTTCCTTGCTGCCGTCGTGGAAAGTGCCGAACCACCTGTCGAACGGGATGAGACCGTCGCCGTAGTTCACCTCGAAATACTTGTGGTGGAGGTAGTGGATGTAGGCGTGGCTATCGACGGCGGCATCGTCGCCGAGCTCCACCTTGTCGAAGCCGACATGGCCGGGGATGGCGCCAAAGCCGGCGAAGTGGAGTTGATAGAGCGCCAGGATCGGGTTGGACGGGATGACGAGATGCCAGAGTGCTACGCCGAGATAGCCGAACTGCTCGACCGGATGCATCGACAGCGACGACCATGGCGAGGGGTTCACCGAATTGTGGTGGACCGAATGCACCCATCGGTAGAGCGGCCCCCAATGGATGGCCCTGTGCAGCAGGAAGAAATGGGTCTCGTGGATGATCGGCGCCGCCAGTGCCAGGCAGAACAGGTAGACGGGGTGCGCGGCAAAGGTGAGCCACGGCACGTAACCGTTGGCGTAAGCATGGAGGATGGCGACCTCGATCGCCGTCCAGATCGGCAGCCCGGTGCCGAGGGTACGCAGCATGTTGTCGATGTTCTGGCTTCCGAAGAAAAAGGCCTTGCTCTTCTGTTCGGACGGCCATTTCCCGTTGTATTTGAATCTGTTGCCCTGGGCCCGCAGGATGTAGAGCCGGAGCTCGAAGACGCCGAAGAACAACAGAAGGGCTGCGCAGTTGACGATGAAAGCCTGACGATCCAGCCCCAGGAGAGCGTCTTCATCACCTCGACATCGGGCAGCACGAAGTGCCACCAGGCCACCGCGGAGAGTGCGAACAAAAAATTATACGGCAGGAAGTAATGCGGCAGCCATTTCAGTAGCGCGAGTGGACGCGGTGGGAAGACGAAGAGCGGCGCGGTGCCGGCCGGTTCGTCGGGGACCCAGTCGCCGCGCTTGTTGCGCTTGCCGTATTTCAGATCGTCCATGTCGGCCTCACAGCGATTGGGAGAGGGTCAGGAAACGGTCGAAGACGGCATCTTCCATGTCGACCTGGTGCCTGGCTTCGGGATAACGGCCCTCGGCCACCTCGCGGCCGAAGGCGTGGAAGGCGGCGACGCGCTTTTCCTGCAGCTCGGCCTCCAGCGTGACGAAGTCGGCATAACGCTTGGCATGGCGCGGGTAGTGGCCGGTATGGGTGCCGAGCACGTCGCAGGAAAACAGGTACTGCGTGTCACAGGCCGTGCCGCAGCCCATGCCCATGGTGATCAGCGGCGTCGAGCGGGTGATGTGCTCGGCCAGCCGCACCGGCACCACCTCGACCTCGATGCAGGCAGCACCCGCATTCTCCAAATCCTTGGTTGCGCGCAAGACCTTGAGCGCCTCTTCGGCTGTCCTGCCCACGGCGCGAAAATTCGTCCAGGTGGCGCGGTTCGGCACCAGGCCGACATGGCCGGTGACGGGAATGCCCTCCGCCGCCATCGCTTCGATGAAGCGGGGCGAATGCGAGCAGTAGATCGCGTCGGCGCCGCGTCGCATCATCGCAAAGCCGAGACGTACCGCTTCCTCGGGCGAGGCAACCGCGCCATGCGGCATGCCGACCGACAGGAACGCGTGAGGTGCGGCGGCGCGGATGGCTTCGAGATTGTGGTCGGGCTCGCAAGACAGTATGGCGATGTCGCAGGCAACCGCCGCAGCCGCTTCGGCCGGCGTATCGACATGCAGTTGCAGCCATTTGCGGCTGCCCTTGGCGCTTTGCAGATCGTAGGCCGTCAGCCGTCTGGTCACCTGTCATCCTCCCGTTTGCTGAGGGATAACATCGCGGCTAGCGGAAGGCCGCTTGTTCCTTGATCAAATCAGATCAAACGTTCTCGGCGGTGAAAGTGACGAAGCGGATCGGCGGATTGTCGACCGGCAGATCGTGCAAGTTGAGCGTGGCCAGCACCAGGTCCATGGCGCGCCTTGCCTGCGCCTCCGGCGCCTGGTCGAGCACGATGTCCATGGTGCCCTGGCGAAGGGCAGCCGCGCTGCGCTCGGTGAGCTCGTGGCCGACGAAGAACACCTCGCGGCCATGCGGATGGCGTCTTAGCACGTCGTTCAGTGCGGCGTTGGCGCCGCCGGCATTGTAGAGCCCGGCAAGGTCCGGCCAGCGTGTCAGCGCCTCGAGCAGTTGCCCGGCGTTTCGGTCGCCCTCGTCATGGCCGAACAGGGCCGCGACCGGTTCGAAATCGCCGCCGGCCGCCATCAGATAGTCGAAGAAGCCGCGCACGCGGTCGCGGTGCACGCGGTAGATCTGGCTATGGCAGATCGCCACCACCTTGCCCGGCCGCCTTTGCATGCGCGACATCAGCAGCCCGGCCATGCGCCCGGCCGCGTAATTGTCGATGCCGACATAGGCACCGCCGGTGCCGGAAATCTGCGTGACGATCTGCACCGTCGGGATCTTCTCTGCCTCCAGCCGCCTCAGCGCCGCACCGACCAGCGGATGATCGGGAACCGCCAGGATCAGGCCGGCACGGCGCATGTCTGGATCGAGGATCCGCTGCGCGATGGCCGCGGGATCTGCCTCATCGAGAAATGTCCGGTGGACGGCGATCGTCCGATCCAACGTGGCGGCGATGCGCTCGAAGGCCCGGGACAGGCGGGCAAAGAAAGTGGCGTCCGGTCGGACCAGAATGACCTCGATCCTGATCACCCCTCGATGGGCTTCCGGCAAGCGGCGCGGATAGTCGAGTGAGCGCGCGGCGGCTACGACCTTCTCGACGGTTGCGGGCCTGACACCACCCCTGCCGTTCAGAACGCGCTCGACCGTCGCTGTGCCAACCCCGGCGCGACGGGCGATCTCAAGGAAAGTGGGCTTCGGAATCTTGGTTCTCCGCTGTCACGATGCCGAAGCCTGGCCAGCCGCATCCGATTTTCCAAGATCGATCAGCTCCCGACTCCCCCAAAAAGACCCCATCCCAGCGATGTTCGCAATCGAATGCACCGGCTGTCCGGCAGTCGGTTGCTTCAGGGCTTTCGAAGTGACAATGTCGGCTCCTGGGCTCAAGCCGGACATTCATTGCAATGCCCGCCTTTGGCTTGCACCCCGCCCCACCTTCCGCTATAGAGCCGCCACCCGCGTAGACACCCTTGGAGGCAACGCGGCGGAAGGCTGTCCGGCCTCACGTGATCCCAAAAAGATTTTGGACCAGATCATGTAAGGCCATGACGGCTTTCGACGTTTACGGCCCAGGCATCTCGCCGGCCGCGAACGCTCCAGAACAACGCGAAAGGAAATGCCATGAGCCAAGATACTTACGAGCTCAAGGCCGAAGCGCGCGAACAGGTCGGTAAGGGGTCCGCCCGTGCAGTTCGCCGCAACGGTAAAGTGCCTGCAGTAATTTACGGCGACAAGCAGCCTCCCCTGGCAATTGCGCTGACCTACAAGGACATCTACTACAAGATCCATGGCGGCGGGTTCCTGACCACGATCGCCACGATCGATGTCGACGGCAAGAAGATCCAGGTCCTGCCCAAGGACTACCAGCTCGACCCGGTCAAGGATTTCCCGGTCCATGTCGACTTCCTGCGCATCGGCAAGGACACCGAAGTCAATGTCGACGTGCCGGTCCACTTCATCAACGAGGACAAGTCGCCGGGCATCAAGCGCGGCGGCGTGCTCAACATCGTGCGTCACGAGGTCGAGTTCCACTGCCCGGCCAATGCGATCCCGGAATTCATCACCGTCGATCTCACCGGCACCGATATCGGCGATTCGATCCACATCTCGGCGGTCAAGCTGCCGGCCGGCGTCAAGCCGGTGATCTCCGACCGCGACTTCACCGTCGCGACCATTGCCGGCTCCTCGGCGATGAAGCCGGAAGCGGAAGAGACGGTCGAAGCGGCTGAACCCGAAGCAGCGGCTCCTGCCGACGAAGAGAAGTAATCCCTTTCCGCCCGGAGGTGACGATGCTGCTGTTTGCAGGCCTCGGCAATCCGGGCGCGAAATACGCCAACAACCGGCACAATGTCGGCTTCATGGCGGCGGACGCAATCGCCCGCCGCCATTCCTTTTCGCCCTGGTCGAAGAAGTTCCAGGGCCTGATCGCCGAAGGCACGCTTGCCGGCGAAAAGATCATCCTGATCAAGCCGCAGACCTTCATGAACAATTCAGGCCAGTCGATCGGCGAAGCGCTGCGCTTTTACAAGCTCGGCTCTTCGGCGCTGACGGTCTTCTATGACGAGATCGACCTTGCCGCCGGCAAGGTGCGGGTCAAGGTCGGTGGCGGTTCCGGTGGCCACAACGGTATCCGCTCGCTCGACCAGCATATCGGCAAGGATTTCCGCCGCGTGCGCATTGGCGTCGGCCACCCCGGCATCAAGGAAATGGTGCATGGTCATGTGCTTGGCGATTTCGCCAAAAGCGACCGCGAGTGGCTGGACGTGCTGCTTGACACCATCGCCGAGGATGCCGGACTGCTTGCCAAGGGCGACGACAATTCCTTCATGAATCGCGTGGCGCTGGCCTTGCGCGACAAGCTCACGCCGACAGGCGACGACGACCGCCCGCCACCCAAGGCGCCAAAAGCACAAAGCCACGTCCGCCAGGCGCGGTCGCAGCAGCCGGCGGCCAAGCTACCCGAAACCGGCCCGATGGCCGCCATGCTGAAGAAGCTGTTTGGCGGCAAGGATTGAGCCTAGCCACGGATCGGGGGCTGCAGGGCTTGACGTTCGTCACCCCTTTCGCCCATAGCCCTCATCAAATTTCGATTTCCCGATAGGACCGGATAAAAATGGGTTTCAAATGCGGCATCGTTGGCTTGCCCAACGTCGGCAAGTCGACGCTTTTCAACGCGCTGACCAGGACGGCGGCGGCGCAGGCCGCCAACTATCCGTTCTGCACCATCGAACCGAACACCGGCGAGGTGGCGGTGCCCGACCCACGCCTGCAGAAGATCGCCGCGATCGGCAAGTCGAAGGAGATCATCCCGACCCGCATCTCGTTCGTCGACATCGCCGGTCTGGTGCGCGGCGCCTCGAAGGGTGAAGGGCTGGGCAACCAGTTCCTGGCCAATATCCGCGAGGTCGACGCCATCGTCCATGTGCTTCGCTGCTTCGAGGATGACGACATCACCCATGTCGAGGGCCGCATCGATCCCGTCGCCGACGCCGAGACCGTCGAGACCGAGCTGATGCTCGCCGACCTCGACAGCCTCGAGCGCCGCATCGTGCAGTTCCGCAAGCGCGCTTCCGGCAAGGACAAGGAGGCGATGACCGTGCTTCCCATGATGGAAGCCGCCCTTGAACTCCTGCAGGCCGGCAAGCCCGCCCGCATCCTGCTCAAAGGTATCTCCGCGGAGGATCTACGCATCCTGCAGGGGCTGAACCTGCTGACATCGCACCCCGTGCTCTATGTCTGCAATGTCGCCGAGGCCGATGCTGCCACCGGCAACGCGCACACCAAAGCGGTCGAGCAGATGGCTGCCGCGCAGGGCGCCCGCACCGTGGTGATTTCGGCGGCGATCGAAGCCGAGGTCGCGCAGCTCAGCGACGAAGAGGAAATGGAATTCCTCGCAACGCTGGGCCTCGATGAACCCGGCTTGAACAAGGTGATCCGCGCCGGCTACGAGCTGCTGCAGCTCATCACCTATTTCACCGTCGGGCCGAAGGAGACGCGCGCCTGGACCGTGCACAAGGGTGCCAAGGCGCCGCAGGCGGCAGGCGTCATCCACACCGATTTCGAGCGCGGCTTCATCCGCGCCCAGACCATCGCCTACAACGACTTCGTTACGTTGGGCGGCGAAGTGGCGGCCAAGGAAGCCGGCAAGGCGCGCGACGAAGGCAAGGAGTATGTCGTCCAGGACGGCGACATCATGCTGTTCAAGTTCAACACCTGACCTGACCGACGGCCCGCCGGCAGCCATCATGGCCGCCGGCGCGATCGCAGCCTCGTGCAAGGCCGCACAGGCCCCTTTTCGCGCGGCTTGACTGCCCGCAATGCCCGGTCTAAGGGGCGTCTGCACCCGGCCCGTGCTTTCTTCGAGAGCACCTGTCCCGTGCAATCCGAAACGACGCGCCCGTTCGAACCCATCCTTTTGGCCTCAGCAAGGGAGACCCGGTGATGATCAAGGCATTCGTCGTGGAGAATGATCGCCTGCGCCTTGCCGACGATCTCTTGCAAAACAGCGACAAGGTCGTCTGGGCCGATCTTCTGAACCCGACAAAGGAAGAGGAAGCGGCCATCGAGGCCTGGCTCGGTGTTGCCATTCCGACGCGCGAGGAGATGGAGGAGATCGAGATTTCGAGCCGCCTCTATGTCGAGGACGGCGCCTATTTCATGACCGCCATTCTGCCCGCCCAGACCGAGGCCGACGATCCGCTGATGTCGCCGGTCACCTTCGTGCTGGCCGGCAACAGGCTGATCACCGTGCGCTATCACGAACCAAAGGCCTTCAAGACCTTTCCGCTGCGCGCCGAGAAGGTGGCGACCGGCTGCACCAGCGGCGACACCATCCTGATCGGCTTGCTGGAGGCGATCGTCGACCGCCTCGCCGACATTCTGGAGCGCGCCGGCCGCGACATCGAGACGATCTCACGCGACATCTTCCAGGCAAGCTCGACCAAGGCGTCCAAGCGCAACCGCGATTTTCAGGAATTGCTGAAGGCCATCGGCCGCAAGGAGGACATCGCCTCCTCGATCCGCGACAGCCTGATCTCGCTGCAGCGGCTCGCCGGCTTCCTCACCCACGCCTCAACCCAGACCAAGATGAGCAAGGACATCCGAGCGCGCATCAAGACCTTGTCGCGCGATGTGCTGTCGCTCGCCGACCACGCCACCTTCCTGTCGCAGAAGATCAACTTCCTGCTCGACGCGACGCTCGGCATGATCTCGATCGAGCAGAATGCCATCATCAAGATCTTCTCTGTCGCCGCGGTCATCTTCCTGCCGCCGACGCTGGTCGCGTCGATCTACGGCATGAATTTCAATGTCATGCCCGAGCTGAACTGGCATTTCGGTTACCCCTTCGCCATCGGCTTGATGATCCTATCGGCGATCCTGCCCTTCTGGTATTTCCGCCGCCGCGGCTGGTTGTAGGGCCTTCGGAGCTTCTATTCCGTTGGGCGTGATGGCCTGGCGCATGAGAAATTACTTGACCAAATTGCGCCCCACCTGCATCCGGGAACCCCGATCCGTGGCGATCGTACAACCTTGAACCGGATTCCAGACCATGACCGGAAAGAATTCCAGACCATGACCGGAAAGACTTGGGCCTACGAGGATTTCGTCGAGGGCGCCTCGCTCGACCTTGGCACGAAGCTGGTGAGTGCGGCCGAGATCATCGAATTCGCGCAAGAGTTCGATGCGCAGCCGATGCATCTCGACGAGGCGGCGGGTAAGGCCAGCATCCTTGGCGGACTGGCGGCCTCCGGCTGGCACACCTGCGCGATGTTCATGCGCATGCTGTGCGATGCCTTCCTGCTGGACTCGACCTCGCAAGGCGCCCCCGGCGTCGACCAGGTCCGGTGGAAGAAGCCGGTGCTGGCCGGCGACATCTTGAGCGGCAATACCACCGTCCTTGCCAAGCGCCTGTCCAGGTCCAAGCCCCAACTCGGCCTCATCACCATGCGCAGCGAGCTTTTCAACCAGCGTGGCGAAGGCGTCTTCGAACTCGAGAACACTGTCATGTTCCTCGCCCGTGACGCTGCACAGGGCCCCTCATGACATTGGACGAGTTCTTCTGCATCGGCATCACCGTCACCCTCGGTTCGCATACATTCGAGCCCGAGGCGATCAAGGCGTTCGCCAGGAAATACGATCCGCAGATATTCCATCTCGACGAAGAGGCGGCGAAAAAGAGCGTGTTCGGCGGCCTGTGCGCCTCGGGCTGGCACACAGCAGCAACCTGGATGAAATTGAACCTCGAGACCGGCGTGGAGGCCGAGGGCGTCCGCTGGGCCGGCGCTGGGCCGGCGCCCGAATTCGGCCCCTCGCCCGGCTTCAAGAATCTCAAATGGCTGAAGCCCGTCTATGCCGGAGAAACCGTGACCTTCACCCGCACCGCGCTTGCCCACCGCCCCATCATGTCACGGCCGGGCTGGCGGCTGCTGACGCTGCGCTCGGAAGCCTTCGATTCGACCGGCGACAAGGTCATCGAGTTCGAAAGCGCCGTGCTGGTGAAGATGGGGTGAGCAGAATTCTTTCCTTCTCCCCTTGTGGGAGAAGGTGGATCGGCGCAAAGCGCCGAGACGGATGAGGGGTGTTGGAAGAAATGATGCGTCTAAAAATCAAATGAGTTGAAACACTTACGCCTTCAGCGCTGCGATCGGTCCAACACCCTCATCCGACCTCGCTTCGCGAGGCCACCTTCTCCCACAAGGGGAGAAGGAAGAAGCACCTCAATGCCCTTCAAACCCGATCAGCGTCCTGACCGGCACGCCGAGTGCTTCGAGCTTTTCGCGGCCGCCGAGGTCCGGCAGGTCGATGACGAAGCAGGCGGCGAGGATGTCGGCGCCGATCTGGCGCAACAACTGGACCGCCGCCGCCGCCGTGCCCCCGGTGGCGATCAGGTCGTCGACCAGGATCACCCTCTCGCCCGGAGACACGCCGTCCCTGTGCATCTCCATCTCGTCCAGCCCGTATTCGAGGCTGTAGGCGACGCGCACCGTCTCGTAAGGCAGCTTGCCCTTCTTGCGGATCGGCACGAAGCCGGCCGAAAGCTGATGGGCGACGGCGCCGCCAAGGATGAAGCCGCGCGCCTCGATGCCGGCGATCTTGTCGACTTTCTGGCCGGCATAGGGATGCACCAGCTCGTCGATGGCGCGGCGGAAGGCGCGCGCATTGCTTAGCAGGGTGGTGATGTCGCGAAACAGGATGCCCGGCTTAGGATAGTCCGGAATGGTGCGGATCGCGGCAAGCAGCGTGTCTTCGAGCGAAGGTTTCATGGGGCGGCTCTCCGGCATTCGTCCGATTCGACTTGAAGACGTGAAAAGGAACTCCGGCCGATCGTAACCCGGCGCGGCCGGCGACGGCTACCGCGATGTGGCGCCTGGAAGAAAATTGTCCGGCAAAGGACCGAGCCGGCGGTCTTTGGAGGCGGCCTTCGGAAATGCAAAAGGGCGCCTTTCGACGCCCTTTCGATCTCGTGGCTTTGCGTAGCTCAGTGCGCCACGCCGGCCCACACCTTGCGCTTGGTCAGATAGACCAGCGCGCCGAACAGCAACAGGAAGACCAGCACGCGAAAGCCGGTTTTCTTGCGGGCTTCAAGATGCGGCTCGGCCGCCCACATCAGGAACGCCGACACGTCGCGGGAATACTGGTCGACCGTCTGCGGCGAGCCGTCGTCATAGGTCACCTGGTCGTCAGAGAGCGGGTTGGGCATCTTCAGCGACACGCCGGCTATGAAGTAGGGATTGTAGTGGGTGTCTTCCGGAATCTCCATGCCCGCCGGCGGCTGCTCGTCATAGCCGGTCAGCAGCGAGTGGATATAGTCGGGACCGCCCTGGGCGTATTGCGTGAAGATGTCGAAGACGAAACGCGGAAAGCCGCGCTCGACGCCGCGCGCCTTGGCCAGCAGCGACATGTCGGGCGGGGCAGCTCCGCCATTGGCGGCCGCTGCTGCCTGATCGTTGGGGAACGGCGCCGGGAAATAGTCGGACGGTATGCCGGGACGATCGAACATGTCGCCGGCATCGTTGGGACCATCATTGATCGTGTACTCGGCCGCCAGCGCCTTGACCTGCGCTTCCGAATAGCCAAGGTCTTCCAGCGTGCGGAACGCCACCAGCTTCATCGAATGGCAGGCCGCGCAGACTTCCTTGTAGACCTTCAGCCCGCGCTGCAACTGCGCCTTGTCGTAGGTGCCGAACGGCCCGGCGAAGCTCCAGTCCATCTCCTTGGGCTCGTGTATCGGGAAATGCGTCGGCGCGGCTTCGTTGTGCGCCTCCTCCTGGGCGACGGCCCCAGTGGTCGCGACCGCAGTGCCTGCCAACACAAGGCCGAGCAGCGCCAGCGAGGTGAGAATCTTCTTCATGCCAAATCCCCTTGAGATTCTCTGCCGCGCCGTCGTCTCGAGCATGATCTTTTCCGAAAACCGGTCTCCACTTTTCGGGGTCATGCTCAGCCCTTGGTTTCCGGTGCGGCTGTCGCGCGAGCCGGATGCCCGCCATTGCCATGCTTGTTTTTCTCGAGCACCGCCTCGGTGATCGAATTCGGCAACCGCCGCGGAGTCTCGATCAGGCCAAGCACCGGCAGCGCGACCAGGAAAAAGGCGAAATAGAACAATGTCCCCATCTGCGCCATGAAGACATAGCTGCCTTCGGCCGGCTGCGAACCCAGCCAGCCAAGCACGACGGCATCGATCACGAACAGCCAGAAGAACAGCTTGTACCAGGGCCGGTAGACCGCCGAGCGCACCTTCGAGGTGTCGAGCCACGGCACCAGGAACAGCATGGCGATGGAGCCGAACATCGCGAGCACGCCACCGAGCTTGGAGTTGATCGGCCCGATATTGAAGGTGATGGCGCGCAGGATTGCGTAGAACGGCAGGAAGTACCATTCTGGCACGATATGGGCAGGCGTCTTCAGCGGGTCGGCGACTACATAGTTGTCCGGATGGCCGAGAAAGTTCGGCAGGTAGAAGACGAAATAGGCGAAGATGAACAGGAACACGAGCATCCCGAACGCGTCCTTGATGGTCGCGTAAGGGGTGAAAGCGACGGTATCGGTCTTCGACTTGACCTCGATGCCGGTCGGGTTCGACTGGCCGACCACATGCAGCGCCCATATATGCAGCACGACAACGCCGGCGATCATGAACGGCAGCAGATAGTGCAGTGAAAAGAAGCGGTTCAGCGTCGGGTTGTCGACAGCGAAGCCGCCGAGCAGAAGCTGCTGGATCCATTCGCCGACCAACGGAATGGCGCTGAAGAAGCCGGTGATGACGGTCGCGCCCCAAAACGACATCTGGCCCCATGGCAGCACATAGCCCATGAAGCCTGTCGCCATCATCAGGAGGTAGATGATGCAGCCGAGGATCCACAGAAGCTCGCGCGGCGCCTTGTAGGAACCGTAGTAAAGGCCGCGGAAGATGTGGATGTAGACGGCGACGAAGAAGAACGACGCGCCGTTCGAATGCATGTAGCGCAACAGCCAGCCCGAATTGACGTCGCGCATGATCTTCTCGACCGAATCGAAGGCGAGAGTGCTGTCCGCCGCATAGTGCATGGCCAGCACGATGCCGGTCAGCATCTGCGCCGCCAGCATGAGCGCCAGGATGCCGCCGAAGGTCCACGCATAGTTGAGGTTGCGCGGCACCGGATAGGCGACGAAGCTGTCGTAGACCAGCCGCGGCAGCGGCATGCGGGCGTCGAACCAGCGTCCGATACCGGTCTTGGGCGTATAGGTCGAGTGTCCCTCGCTCATCGAAACGTCCCTTAGCCTCAGCCGATACGGATCTTGGTGTCGGAAATAAACTGGAACACCGGCACCGACATGTTCTCCGGCGCCGGCCCGCCGCGGACGCGGCCAGCGGTGTCGTATGTCGAACCGTGGCACGGGCAGAACCAGCCGCCGAACTCGCCTTCCTGGCCGAGCGGAATGCAGCCGAGATGGGTGCAGACCTGAACCATCACTATCCAGGCCTCCTTGCCCGGCATGGTGCGGTTGGCATCCGTCGCCGGCGCATCGGCCGGCAAATTGGCATTGCGGGCGAGCGGATCCTTGAGCTCGGCTAGATTGACCGCCTCGCCGTCCTTCATCTCTTCTTCGGTGCGGTTGCGCACGACCACCGGCTTGCCGCGCCATTTCACGACAAGCGACATTCCCGGCGACAGCGACGAGACGTCGACCTCGACCGAGGCCAGCGCCAGCGTCGAGGCATCCGGGCGCATCTGGTCGATGAACGGCCAGGCGACGGCACCCGCGCCGACCACCGCGGCCATGCCGGTGGCGACATAGAGAAAATCACGACGGTTGGGATCCTGGATGTCGGTTGCGCTCACGGGTGCCTGATCCTTTCGCCTCTTCCGTGCCGGTGGCCGAGGCTTGTTCCCCGCTCTTTCACGCCAACCCGACAGCGCATGGCGAACAGGCTTGCGAATTCCTCCGGCAATTGGCCTTCGGTTTATGCGTGAAGCCCGTTTTTGTCCAGACGGGTGAAGGCACAAGGGCAGATTGTCGCGGGGACGCAATTCGGCGTCGGGCGGCATGGCGACGAAAACGGCGAAACCACAGGAAAACAACGGCAAAACCGGCGCCGGTGTTTGCCTCGACAGGAGCCCCAGCCTCGGTCTATCCTCGGCTCATGGCGCACGTCATCGACCGCGACAAATGGGCCAGGACGCCCGACCGCTGGCCCGACCATTGGCAAGGAGAACTGCAGTGCGGCGCCTACGGCTCCAAAAGCTGCCTGATCTTCAACTATCTGCCGGAGATCGGCGGCGGCCCGCGGCTGCACATGCATCCCTATTGCGAGATTTTCATCATCCGCGCCGGCACCGGGCTGTTCACCGTCGGCGACCGGCAGATCGAGGCGTCGGCTGGCCAGATCCTGATCGCGCCGCCGAACACGCCGCACAAATTCACCAATCTCGGTCCAGGCCCGCTGGAGACCACCGACATCCACGAAAACGGCAGCTTCATCACTGAGTGGCTGGAGTAAACCTTGATCCCGAAAAGTGGAAAGCCTGTTTTGGAAAGGATCATGGTCAAACTAGTGGTGAAAATCTGATGCTTGGTACCCGAGGTTAGACAACTGCTCGGTGGAAAGCGGAAGTACCAGGAATTGTCATCTGCGGCAGGATTGAGGACCAAAACTGACATTCGATGATGCGTGTAAGCGAAGATCCAAATTTCTGGAATTTTGCGGATCTTCGCTTGGGTGCCGCCTCAGCTCGTCCCAAACATTCGCGCCACCCCGGGAAATGTCGCCTCAGTCGAGGCTGGCCGGCGACGAGAACGGCTGATTGGCGTCGACCACGAAGATGGCCAGTTCATCGAGATCGGTTGTGCCGGCGCTGAACACCTCCATCGGCGTGTTGGCCCCGTGTCCGATCATGGCCGTGCCAGCTTCAGCATAGGTCACTCCGTGGGGCGTTCTCTGGCCGACCTTGCCGGCCAGCACATAGAAGGCCTCCGGGCCCGGATGCGTATGAACCTTCGTCTTGACGCCGGGCGCTCCACCGGCGCGGTTGACGCGCAGCAAATACTCGCTTGCGCTGATCGGTGGGATCGGTCCGATCTCGACGACCTTGGTTCCGCCGGTCGTAGAGCCATCCTTCGGTCCAAGCGTGAACAGCCAGACCTTGCCTTCGATCTCCGCCGCAAGCGAGGTCGGGCCCGCAGCGCTTTGGGCCTGCGCCAGCGTTGGCAGATTTTCCAGCCGCCAGTACAACGGTCCGGCGGGCAGTTCCTTCACCTTTTTCTCAACCATCGGCTCGACGGCGAATTTGCTGTCTGCGGATATTGAGGCTGACGTCATCAGCCCGAAAGCACACACTGAGAACATAAGCAGGCCAATACGGCGGGCGCTGAAAGAATGCGGCTTCATGGTTGGTCCTCCTTTGCAAAATATTAGCTGCTGTTAAATATTGCAAAATATTAGCTGCTGTTAAAATAGCATGTGTGTCGCATTACTGCACGGACCAAATTTCGGGTCACCCCGAGAGCACCTGCCGCCAAAGAAGTCGGATCGCACGAATGTCCGCTTGTGGCGCGTCCCGTTGGTTCAAATACCTGACTCGCAGAACGCCAGAATCGAGCATCGAAAGACTGGCTGGGGTGGAAAGCGGAAATTAATGTCTACGGGAGAAGCTCCGTTCAAAACTAGCTGACAACGGGTTCGGGCCAAGATGTTTCTCGCATCGTTAGACCGGTGGCATCCCATTCGGCTTTGTCTGTACGGGTTTCTTGCTGGGGCCTTGCTCGGGGCGCTCTACTGCTTGGCTCCGTTCGGCAATGACCCTCAAGGTCGGAGTTTCAGAGGTCTGCTGGCAGTGTATGCAGCCTACCTCTGCGCTATCGCGATAGTTATTCCGAACTTGCGAAGACAAGGCGTCGAACCCTACAGCCAGTTGCTTTCGCGGGTCGCGCGAATTCGTGGTTTCGATGGGCCGCAGGCGCTTTCCTTCGAAAGACATGGTTTGCAGTAACCGCCTGTTTCACCGGGCTGTCATTCCTTATCCCGCTGTATGCCCTGTTCAAAATCATATTGAGTTGGTCCGAGATCGGCTGGCCCGATGTAGTCGGCTCCACCCTTGGTATGATCGTGGGGCTTGTCTTCGTGGGCGACTTCTACTTTCTGCTGCGGAAACCGCCGGCCCATAGATGAACACCCTTGGAAAGGCACTCTGCTCGTCCGCTTCGGGTCGAAATCGGTATTTCGTCTTCGGTACCAAGCGTCAGATTTTACCACCGGTATCTATTTCGCGCCGAGCCTGGCCAGCACGGCCTTGGGAATGTTGTATTCCCGGATCACCGCGTCGTGCTTGCGCAAACCGCACAATTCGCGCTGGATGAAATAGCCGTGGACGGCCTCCGCCGCGTCCTTGAGCAGCCGGGCACGATGTTCGCCATCCTCGCCGTGTTCACGCAATCTCGCCAGCGTTTCATCCACGCGCCGGCCGGCGCTGCCGAGCGCCGCCGCCTTTTCGCCGAGGATTTCATGGCCGAGCAGGTCGAGCGCGCTCTCCTGCGCTCCCGACCGTCCGAAATTCGATGGCATTCGCACCGACATGGTCCACTCCGGTTTTGCTGAAATCTGGCCCTACTCCGCCGGCCGCGTCTCCTCCAGCACGCTCTCCTCGTTGAACAGGAAGCCGCCGGACTGCCGCTTCCACAGCCGCGCATAGAGCCCGTCGAGCGCGACCAGTTCATCATGCGTGCCTTGTTCGACGATGCGGCCGCCGTCGAGCACCACCAGGCGATCGAGTGCCGCGATGGTCGACAGCCGGTGCGCGATGGCGATGACCGTCTTGTTCTCCATCAGCCGCGCCAGATTTTCCTGGATAGCCGCCTCGATGTCGGAATCGAGCGCCGACGTCGCCTCGTCGAGTATCAGGATCGGCGCGTCCTTGAGGAAGACGCGGGCGATCGCCACGCGCTGGCGCTGGCCGCCCGACAATTTCACGCCGCGCTCGCCGACAAAGGCCTCATAGCCCTGGCGACCGCGATTGTCGCGCAAGTCGAGGATGAAGTCGTGCGCCTCGGCCTTCTTCGCGGCCGCGATCACCTCGGCGTCGGTTGCTTCCGGCATGCCGAGCTTGATGTTGTCGCGCAAGGAACGGTGGAAAAGCGCGGTATCCTGGCTGACGACGCCGATGTTGGCACGCAGCGAATTCTGCGTCACCTTTGAGACGTCCTGGCCGTCGATGGTGATCTTGCCGCCCTCGAGGTCGTAGAGGCGCAGGATCAGATTGGCCAGCGTCGTCTTGCCGGCGCCGGACGGCCCGACCAGTCCGACCTTCTCGCCCGGCCGCACGACAAGGTCGATGCCGTTGAGGACGCCGAACCCCTTGCCGTAGTGGAACTCGACCTTCTTCACGTTGATCCGGCCGCCGGTCACGACAAGCTCCCTGGCGTCAGGCGCATCGGTCAGGCCGAGCGGCTGCGAGATCAGCGCCTTGGAGTTTTCCAGCACGCCGAGATTGCGCAGGATGCCGTTGAGCTGCATCATCAGCCGGCCGAGCAGCATGTTGAGCCGCAGCACCAGGGACAGCGTGAAAGCGACGGCGCCGACTGTGATCGAGCCTTCGATCCAGAGATAGACGGCAAAACAGGCGATCGCGGTGATCATGATCCCCGACAGCGTCGTCAGCGCCATGCGCACGCCGGTCAGCCTGCGGGTGAACGGGCGCAGCGCATCGAGATAGATATCGAAACCGCTCCTGATGTAACGATCGTCGCCATCGGCGGAGAACAGCTTCAGCGTCTGCACGTTCGAGTAGGAATCGACGAAGCGGCCGGTGATCATCGAACCGGCCTCCGCGGTCTGCTCGGCATGCTTGCGGATCGCCGGCAGATAGCGCTTGGCCAGCCAGCCGAAAGCGGTGATCCAGATCACCACCAGCGCCGCCAGCCGCAAGTCGAGGCCGGCGACCAGCACCAGCGTCGTCACCGTATAGACGACCATGAACCAGACGACCTCGATGAAGCTTTGCATCAAATCGCCGGTCGCCTGCCCGGCCTGCCAGACCTTGGTGGCGATGCGGCCGGCGAAATCGTTCTGGAAGAAGTGGTAGGACTGGCGCGAGACATGGCGGTGCGCCTGCCAGCGCACCAGATTGTAGAAGCCGGGGGTGATAGTCTGCTCGTCGACCAGCGCCGCCAGGCCGACGACGATGGTGCGGATGACCAGCACCACGGCGGCCATGAAGACAAGTTCGGGACCGGCGGCAGTCCACAGCGCGTCCCAGCTGCGCTCGCCGGGGAGCTGGTCGAGAATGTCGACCAGTCGCCCGACGAAGTAGAACAGCCCAGCCTCGACCAGCGGCGCAATGCCGCCGATGACAAGCATGGCGAAGAAGGCGACCTTCGCCTGGCCGACATAGTGCCAGAGGAAACCGCTGACGCTGACCGGTGGCCGAAGGCCCGCGGGCTCCCTGAACGGATAGACCCAGTTCTCGAACCAGCGATAGACGGCAATCATCATTCTGGTGCCATCATTCTGCGGCCCATCATTCTGCTGCCCATCATTCTGCTGCTTGGCCCTTGACGATGGCATCGTTGGCGGCCGCACCCTCGTCGAGCAGGAAGCCGCCCGACTGACGCTGCCAAAGCTGCGCATAAAGCCCGCCGATGGCGACGAGTTGCTCATGCGAACCCTCCTCGATGACGCGGCCCTTATCCATGACGACGAGCCGGTCCATCGCCGCGATGGTCGAGAGCCGGTGCGCGATGGCGATGACGGTCTTGCCTTGCATGAGCTTGTAAAGGTTCTCCTGGATCGCCGCCTCGGCCTCCGAATCGAGCGCGGACGTCGCCTCGTCGAGGATGAGGATCGGTGCGTCCTTCAGCATAACACGGGCAATCGCGATGCGTTGCCGCTGGCCGCCGGACAATTTGACGCCGCGATCCCCGACATGCGCATCGAAACCGGTGCGGCCACTGGCGTCCGAAAGCTTTGATATGAAATCAAGCGCCTCGGCGCGGCGTGCTGCCTCGACCAGCATCTCGTTGCTGGCGTCCGGTCGGCCATAAAGGATGTTCTCGCGCACTGAGCGATGCAGCAGCGAGGTATCCTGCGTGACCATGGCGATCTGGGCGCGCAGCGAATCCTGCGTCACCGCCGCGATGTCGTGGCCGTCGATCAGGATCTTGCCGCTTTCAAGGTCGTAGAAGCGCAACAGCAGGTTGACCAGCGTCGACTTGCCGGCGCCCGAGCGGCCGACGATGCCGACCTTTTCGCCAGGCTTCACCGTCAGCGACAGGCTTTCGATCATGCCTTTCTGCTTGCCGTAGTGGAAGCGGATGTCCTCGAAACGGATCTCGCCCTTGGTCACGACAATGTCCTTGGCGCCAGGCCTGTCTTCGACGACGCGCGGCAGCGAGATCGAGCTGATGCCGTCCTGCACCGTGCCGATATTCTCGAACAGCGTGGACATCTCCCACATGATCCATTGCGACATGCCCCAGAGCCGAAGAACGAGCCCTATGACCAGGGCGACGGCGCCGATCGTCACTACCTGCCCGAGCCACAGCCAGAGCGAGATCGCGGTGACCGAAAACAACAGCAGCGAGTTCAGGACGTAGAGCAAGCCGTAGAGCTGCGTCACCAGCCGCATCGACCGGTAGACCGTATCTAGAAAGCCGGCCATGCCTTCCCGGGCGAAGGACGCCTCGCGCCGCGCATGCGAGAACAGCTTGACCGTCTGGATGTTGGAGTAGCTGTCGACGACGCGGCCGGTCATGGTCGAGCGCGCGTTGGCCTGCTCCTCGCCGACCTTGCCCAATCGCGGGATGAAATAGCGCAAGAGCAAGAAATAGCCGGCAAGCCAGACGGCAAGCGGTGCCGCCAGCCGCCAGTCGGCCGAGCCGACAATGAACAGCATGCCGAGGAAATAGACCACGACATAATTGAGCACGTCGATGAGCTTGATGACGCATTCGCGCACGGCGAGCGCGGTCTGCATCAGCTTGGTCGCGATGCGTCCGGCGAACTCGTCCTGATAGAAGGCCATCGACTGCTTGAGCAGGTAGCGATGCACCTGCCAGCGGATACGCATCGGGTAGTTGCCCATCAGCGTCTGCTGGTTGAGGAGCGCATGGAACCAGACCGTCGCCGGCAGCGCGAACACCACGATGAAGCCCATGCCGGCGAGCTTCCAGCCTTCGGTCTGCAGGAACGTCTCGCGATTCTGCGCCGACAGCCAGTCGACGATCCGGCCCATGAAACCGAACATCCACACTTCGGCAAGGGCGATAGCCGTCACCAGCATCGCATCGACAGCGATGTAGGGCCAGGCCCCGCGCGTATAGTGCACGCAGAAGGCGATCAGCGTCTTCGGCGGCTCGACCGGCTCCTCGGCAGGGAACGGATCGAGCCTTGTTTCAAACCAGCGGAACATTGTCTCGGTACTCACATGCTCGTTTTCGCTCACGCGGCGCGGGAGCACTTAGCGTCCTGGGAGCGCGCAGCGTCCGGGGTAGCGTCATGGTATCGCGTGGCGGCAAGAACCGGCGTCCCGGCATCACCCGGGCCGCCGGTCCTGCTTCGCGCAATATAGGATGTCGCGGGCTTTTCGCCGACGGGCTCGTTTGACGATCCTGACAGCGCTGTGTCGACGACCCGGAGTTTCGCGCCTGTTTTTGCGCCGGGCCGGATCAGCTTGATGATCCGGCGCACCAGCGACGGCCGGCTGCGGTCGGGAACCGCGCGCGAGAAATCGACGTCCGGCAGCATGCCGCGATGCGGGCGCCGGCGGGTCTCGGCGTGAGACGCCGACGAGTAGGTTTCGCCGACCAAAAGCGCCCACGTCGCCATCCTGCGCTCATGCAGGTTTCTTGAGCCGGGAATTTTGCAGGGATCGAACATCGGTCCGTCCTCCATGTGAAAATACGGAAAAAAGTCCGGCCTGTTCGCGGGCGAATGGCCGGCGAAAGGCAGGCCAGCGAAGGCCGGGCCAACGAAGGCCGGGATTGACCAGAGGCGTGTTCAGGTGGGGCGTTCAGCCCCTTTGACAGCTTGAAAAACATCGCAGGATTCCTTCGAAGACCGAAAAGAGGTTTCGGCGGGAATCGGTGCGATTGAAGTCTAAAAGATCAGGAGAATCGTCGTACCGAAACCGCCGACAGGCTGGTAAGCCCACAAGAGGGGCGCTGGATGTACATGATCATCATGAATTACCCCTCCATCGGTTCGGGTTGACAATGCCCGGCGTATAACCGACTTCGCAGAAAATGACCACCCGCCAGTCCAGCAATTTCCAAAACCGCGAGACCCCTGTGGCCGATCTGCCACGGATCAAAAGAGCGCGAAAATGAACGATCGTCTCCGCATCGCGCTCTACCAGCCGGATATCGCCGGCAACACGGGGACAATCCTGCGCTTCGCCGCTTGCCTCGGCCTCGGCGTCGATATCATCGAACCGGCCGGCTTCCCGCTCTCCGACCGGGCGCTGAAACGGGCCGGCATGGACTATCTCGAAATGGCGGCGGTGACCCGGCACGTCGACTGGCAAGCCTTCGAGAACTGGCGCAGAGGCGAAGCGCGGCGGCTGGTGCTGCTGTCGACCAGAGCCGCGACCGCCTACACGGATTTCGTCTTCGCCGATGCCGACATTCTTTTGTTCGGCCGTGAATCCGCAGGCGTGCCGGATCCTGTCCACCAGGCGGCCGATGCGCAACTGATCATCCCGATGCAGCCCGGCGCGCGCAGCATCAACGTCGCGCTTTCCGTCGCAATGGTGGCCGGCGAGGCGATCCGGCAGCTCGGATAGGATTCGCAGACTGTCGGCGGGCACCGCGATCATGGCGGCTTTCTGGCCGACGACCGCGCCCTCTCTTGTCATTCTCACCCAGGCGCACATCGCCTTCTCCTGCGGTTTGCATGTCCAGGGTTTCTTCGTTACAAGCTCAACTTAACTTGAGGTCAAGCGGAAAATTCGAATGGCGGTGACGGAACTGACAGTCGGCCAGGTGGCCACGCGAAGCGGGGTGGCGGTATCGGCGCTGCATTTCTACGAGGCGCGCGGACTGGTCCGCAGCCACCGCACATCAGGCAACCAGCGGCGCTACGGCCGCGACGTGCTGCGGCGTGTGGCGATCATCAGGATCGCGCAGGAGGTCGGCATCTCGCTGGCCGAAATCGGTGCCGCACTTGAATCGCTGCCTGAAGGCCGCACGCCGACGCGCGAGGACTGGAATCTGCTTTCAACGGCCTGGCGCGACCAGCTCGATCAAAAGATTGCCCAGCTGAAGAAGCTGCGCGACGGGCTGACCGACTGCATCGGCTGCGGCTGCATGTCGATTGACAAGTGCCCGTTGCGGAACAAGGAAGACCGGCTGAGCGCCCAAGGACCGGGCGCAAGGCGGTTGTTGGTCGCTCGTTAATCCGCCGCGGGCAATCGCCTGATCGTGAATTCGATGACGTCGCCCGGTCGCTCGAACCAGCTTTCGATCTCGGTCCAGTAGGCCTGCTTGGGAAAGCGCTCGAACCACTCCTTCGCCTTGAGCCGCGCATCGGAGCGCGGCAGGACGAAGGTCTCGCGCAGGAACCCGTCGCGCGGCATGCGCTCGCGCTCGGCGCGCGAACGGTCGAGCCTCTTCTTCAGGCCATCCAGCGGCGGTCTTGCCGGGGTGCGCACGAAAGAACTCCATTCACACTTGACCCTTGCACTTAACAGATTAGGGATCCCGGCCGGAAAAGACGAGTCATTTGTCGGGGTACGCCCCGCAACCGGAGACAGCATTTGCAACGACCCGAAGTACCGGCCGGGCTGCCGGCCGACATCGAACAGAAGAAGATGAAGGCGCGCCTGTGGTTCGAGACGTTGCGCGAGCGCATCTGCGCCGCCTTCGAGCAGATCGAGCAGGACCTGCAGGGGCCGCAGGCCTCATGGTCGCCCGGCCGCTTCGAAAAGACGCCGTGGGAGCGCGACGCCGGCAAGGGCGGCGGCGGCATCATGTCGATGATGCGTGGCCGCGTCTTCGAGAAGGTCGGCGTCCATACCTCCACCGTCTATGGCGAGTTCTCGCCGGAGTTCAGAAAGCAGATGCCGGGCGCCGAGGAGGACCCGCGCTTCTGGGCGAGCGGCATTTCGCTGATCGCCCATCCGTGGAACCCCAACGTGCCGGCGGTGCACATGAACACGCGCATGGTCGTCACCTCGCGCCAGTGGTTCGGCGGCGGCGCCGACCTGACGCCGTTGCTCGACCGGCGCCGCACCCAGGACGACCCGGACACGGTCGCCTTCCACCGCGCCATGCAATTCGCCTGCGAGAAGAACGCTGGCGTTGCCAACCACGCGAAATTCAAGGCCTGGTGCGACGAGTATTTCTATCTGCCGCACCGCGACGAACCGCGCGGCACCGGCGGCATCTTCTTCGACTGGCTGCATTCGGATGAAGACAAAGGCGGCTGGGATGCTGATTTCAACTTCGTCCAGGATGTCGGGCGATCTTTTCTCGTCGTCTACGGACATCTGGTGTGGGCCAATTTCAACGACAATTGGACCGACGGCGACCGCGAAGAACAACTCATTCGCCGCGGCCGCTATGTCGAATTCAACTTGCTTCACGATCGCGGCACCATCTTCGGACTGAAGACCGGCGGCAACGTCGCCTCGATCCTGTCCAGCCTGCCGCCAGAGGTGAAATGGCCGTAAAATCTCGGTGAGTTGGACGTGAGCCGCAATCAGGTCCAAATCGTTTGATTTTGGCGGTGAATGTGGCGCGCAGAATATCTTTTTCGTCTAATATCCACTTGAAAAAACAGGACTATTTTTCGTTCCGGGCCGGGAAACGCCGGCGGTTCATCCTCCCTAGAACCGCGACCCGACGCGACCGGACGGCCCATGATTGAGTGGGGCACCCTCCCAAAATGGTGCCCTCATTTTCCAGGAGAGCATGCCATGCGCAAGCTTATTATGTCGGTTGCGGCTGCTGCCGTTCTTGCCTCTGGTGGCGCTGCCTTCGCAGCGGTCAAGCACACCACGGGCACGGTCAAAACCTATGATGGAACGGCCATGAGCCTTGTTCTGGATAACGGATCAACCTTTACGCTGCCCAAGGCCTTCAAGAATCCTGGCCTGAAGGCCGGCGAAAAGGTCCGCGTTTCGTGGGACATGAGCGGCAAGCACAAAATTGCCGAGGCAGTCAGGATCGTGAAGTGATCGCCTGCCCGCTGGAGCAAGACGAGGTCTTGCCCCGAGAGCAAGACACAGTCTTGTCTCTAGGGTAGCGCAAGAGGGCGGAGCAGCGATGCTCCGCCTTTTGGTCTTTGCAGCAACCAAAACCATCCGATCGTGTTATGCTGGTTCGGCCAGCGCATGACCCGAAAACCGAACCGGTTCCCGACAGGGATCATGCGTCGATCAAAGGTGCTGGAGCTTCCGTGTCAGAGCAGATGCGACGCTCCGAGGAGGAAGGGAGAAATCGGATGAAGGAATTCCACTGCGGCTCGCTCGTTCCGGGTTGTGACTGGCATACGCGCGCCGACGAGGAAGCCGAAGTCATGCGGCGTGCGGTCGAGCATATGCGTGAGACGCATGGCGAGACGATCATCCGCGAGACGATGATCGAAGCCATCCGTTCGCGCATCGAAAAGCCCCGCGACGCGGCCTGATTTTGCCTAATTTTCGATTGCTTCTGCGGCGCGCTCGAGGAGCGCGCCGCGATCCAGCACAAAGCCCGACTCGACCCACTCGTTTTCAAGGTTTTTCAAGATTGCGCCAAGTTTCGGTCCGGGCGACGCGCCAAGCGTCGTGAGATCGGCGCCCTTGAGCGGAAAGTCGGGCTTTTTCCATTTTCCGGCGAAGGCCAGCAGGCGCGAGAAGCCGCCGGCTTCGAGCAGCGCGTCATTGTCCTCTACGGCGCGGGCTCGAGCGGAAGCGAGCAACAGCCGCAAGCGGTCGATAAGGCCCTGTCGATCGCCACGATAGAGCCGTTTTGCGAGTTCCGCTTCGGTCGTCTTCGGCTCGACAGGCGCTGTCAGCGCCCACTGCCTCAGACGGCCGGCATCGCTGACGGAGAATCTCAGCCGCTCAGCGAGCATCTTCAGCCGCGCAGCGTCCGGCGGCACGATCGCTTCCAGCCTGAGCAGAGGGTCCGGCGTCCAGCCAAGATCCTTCTCGGCCCTGGTCAGCGCATGGATCGTATCAATGCCCCATTTCTCACTCTCCGGCAGAACGCTGGTGAGCACGCTGGCCTGGCGCATCCACAGCAAGGCGCGCGATGGATCGGGGGCCGACAGCAGCTTCTTCAACTCAGACCAGACGCGCTCGGCCGAGAGTTGGCCAAGCCTCTCCTTGAGCCGGGCGCAAGCCTTCAGCCCTTCCGCATCCGGCCGGCCGTCGCCATACCAGGCGAAGAAGCGGAAAAAGCGCAGGATGCGCAGATAATCCTCGCGGATGCGCGCCTCCGGATCGCCGATGAAACGCAGCCGGCGCGCCTGGATGTCGGCGACGCCGCCGACCAGGTCGACGATCGTCCCGTCGGCCTCGGCGTAGAGCGCGTTGATGGTGAAATCGCGCCGTTCCGCATCGGCCTTCCAATCGCGCCCGAACGACACCCTGGCCCGCCGTCCGTCGGTCTCGATGTCGGCACGCAGCGTGGTCACCTCGAACGGCTTCCCGCCGGCGACGATCGTGATGGTGCCGTGCTCGATGCCGGTCGGCACGGCCTTGAAGCCCGCCGCCTCGGCGCGGCGGATGGTTTCATCAGGCGCGGTCGTGGTGGCGATATCGACGTCGGCGACCGGCTGGCCGATAAGCGCATTGCGCACCGCGCCGCCGGCGACGCGCGCCTCCTCGCCGCCATCCGCCAGAACCGTCAGCAGGCGCTGCAGGTGCCGTTCGCCGAGCCAGTCGGCTTTGCCCGCGAGCGACACCCGGCCGCTCACGTATAGAGCCTTTCATAAAGCGTGCGGATGATGCCGGCGGTGACGCCCCAGATGCGTTGCCCGTCATAAGGCATCTCGTAAAAGACCCATTCGAGGTCGTTCCACATGCGGCTTTCGCGGCCGTGGTTGGCCGGGTCCATGAGGAAGCGCAGCGGCACTTCGAAGGCGGCGTCGACCTCCTCGGGATTCAGCGTCAGTGAAAAATCCGGCCGCACTATTCCCAGCACCGGGGCGATGCGGTAGCCGCTGCCGGAGACGTAATCGGGCATGCGGCCGATGATCTCGACCCGGTCCGACCCGAGGCCGATCTCCTCGAATGTCTCACGCAATGCCGCTGCCTCCGGGCTCTGGTCGGTAGGGTCGATCGTGCCACCGGGAAAGGCCACCTGCCCCGAATGGTTGCGCAGGTTTTCCGCCCGCTTGGTCAGCAGAACCGTGGCGTCGTGTCCATGATCGACCACCGGTATCAGCACGGCGGCATCGCGCAGCGCCTTTGCGAGCTTCAAACGCGGATGGCCGGGGTTGAAGCGATGGTCGCCATAATCGTCGGCGGCATGCGCCAGCGGCTGTGCCGCAACGCGGGCGCGAAAATCCGCGGCGGAAAACGGCGCCCGTGTCACCTGGTCCATCGCGTCACCTGGTCCATCATGCCCCCATCATGCGCTCAGCCGCTGCAGTTTTTCCGCCGGCATGATCGGATAGATCGCGCCGTTCGAGCGAACGGCGAACATCCTTCTGCCATCGACCTCGATCTCTTCGCCATGCTCGACCAGTTCGTACATGACCGGCCGCGCCACCAGCGCCTCCAGCCGTCCGCGCACCAGCACATAGGGTTTCAGGCCACCGGTCGCATCCTCGTCGACAAAGCGCAGCGGATGCTCCGGACCGGCCTCGACCACATCGCCGACATTGGTACGGAAGGTGATGACTTGGCCATCGCCGGTGCCGCAAACATCCATCTCGACGGCGATGAAGGGCGCGTCGACGACGCGGATGCCGACCCTTTCCACCGGCGTCACCAGATAGGTCCTGCCGTCCTCGTCCTTGCGCAGCACGGAGGAAAACAGCTGGACCAGCGGCATGCGGCCGATCGGCGTGCCCTGGTAGAACCAGGTGCCGTCCTCTCTGATCTCCATGTCGAGATCGCCGCAAAAGGCCGGATTCCAACGCTCCACCGGCGCCGGCCCCTTGCCCGCGCGGGCGGCACGCGAGATCAGCGCCTCCAGTCCGCGCGCCTCGGTATCGGCCGTCAAACCCTGTTCACGATCGTCGGCGCGTTCTGTCATGGTCACGAAATAGTCACTGTTGTTCCGCTTGTCAGCCTAAGTCTGTGATTTAAGTTCAAAGACAGGCGCCATGCGAGGCCGAATCGCGGCACTCTGCAGCGTCGAAGGTGCAAGCCGGTATTTCCAACGAGAAGGATCGATGCTGCATGAGCGTGATGATCAAGGAAAGCCCGATCAGCGAAAAGGATATGATCGGACAGGCCGAGACGGCGCTGGCCGACATTTCCAGGGTTCGCGATGGCGTCGGCCGCGTCATCTTCGGCCAGGAAAGCGTCGTCGAACGCACCCTGGTGGCGCTGCTGGCCGGCGGCCATGCGCTGCTGGTCGGCGTGCCCGGCCTCGCCAAGACCAAGCTGGTCGAGACACTGGGCATTGTGCTCGGCCTCGATTCCCGCCGCATCCAGTTCACGCCTGACCTGATGCCGTCCGACATTCTCGGCTCCGAGGTGATGGAGCAGGACGAATTCGGCAAGCGTTCGTTCCGCTTCATCTCCGGGCCGATCTTCGCGCAGCTGCTGATGGCCGACGAGATCAACCGCGCTTCGCCGCGCACCCAGTCGGCGCTGCTGCAGTCGATGCAGGAATACCACGTCACCATTGCCGGTGTCCGCCACGACCTGCCGGCACCCTTCCACGTGCTGGCGACGCAGAACCCGCTGGAGCAGGAGGGTACCTATCCGCTGCCCGAGGCGCAGCTCGACCGCTTCCTGATGCAGGTCGACATCCTCTATCCGGAAATCGAGGCGGAGCGTCGCATTCTTCTGGAAACCACCGGCATAGAGGACGCCAAGGCGCAGAACGTGCTGCAGCCGGCGCGGCTGAAGGAGATCCAGACCCTCATTCGCCGCATGCCGGTGCCGGAAAGCGTCGTCGAGGCGATCCTCCAGCTGGTGCGCTCGGCGCGCCCCGGCCAGGGCAATGCCGAGACCGACAAGCACGTCGCCTGGGGCCCTGGCCCGCGCGCCAGCCAGGCGCTGACGCTGTGCGCCCGCGCCCGCGCCCTCTACGACGGACGGCTGGCGCCGTCGATCGACGATATCAGAGCGCTCGCCGAGCCGGTGCTGCAGCACCGCATGGCGCTGACCTTTGCCGCCCGTGCCGAGGGCACGACCGTGCGCGACGTGGTGGCGAAACTGGCAAAAGGCATCTGATGGCGCGTATAGGCGAGGCCCAGGCACCGGCGGCGACGCGTGACGCGCTCGCCCGCGGCCGGTTGCGGGCTTCGCTGGTGCCGGACCTGCTGGTCGAGGCGCGCCGCATCGTCAACACGGTGATCGCTGGCTGGCACGGCCGCCGCAAGCGCGGCATCGGCGAGAATTTCTGGCAGTTCCGGCCCTATGTCGAGGGCGACTCGTCGCGCGTCGACTGGCGCCGCTCGGCCCGCGACGACCATATCTATGTGCGCGATCGCGAATGGGAGGCCGCCCATACGGTGTGGCTGTGGGCAGATCCCTCGCCTTCCATGCTCTACAAATCGACTGGAGCCACCGTCTCGAAGGAGTCCCGCGCGCTGGTACTGGCGCTGGCCATGGCTGAGCTTCTGTCGCGCAGCGGCGAGCGCATCGCCTGGCCCGGACTGACCGATCCGTTCACCGCCCGCAACGGCGCCGAACGCCTCGCAGCGCAGCTCACGCATGCCAGCGAGCTGCCGGCAAAGCCCGACCTGTCCGCCATCCGCCGCTTCTGCGACATCGTCATCGTCAGCGACTTCCTCGATCCGGTCGAGGACACCATCGCCTGGCTCGACGTGCTCGCCCGCCACGGCGTGCGTGCCCATCTGATCGAGGTCGCCGACCCCGCCGAGGAGAGATTCCCCTATGCCGGCCGCACCGAATTCACCGATCCCGAGACCGGCGACAAGCTGACCGCCGGCCGTGCCGAAACGCTGGGCGATGAATACCGACTGCTTTACATCGCCCGCCGTCAGGAACTAACCGACTGGTGCAAGCGGCTCGGCTGGAGCTTCACCGTCAACCACACCGACCGCCTTGCCTCCGACGCGCTGGTGCGTGTCCACATGGCGATGACCGTCGATGGCAGCTCCGGGAGGATCCGCGCATGAGCTGGCTGCCGCTCTCCCTCGGGGCGCCGATGGTGCTGTGGGGCCTTCTGGCACTGCCGGTGATCTGGTGGCTTTTGCGGTTCACCCCGCCCAAGCCGCAGACCGAGGTCTTCCCGCCGCTGAAGATCCTGGCCCGGGTGCTGAAGCGCGAGGAGACGCCGCAGCAGAGCCCGTGGTGGCTGACGCTGCTCAGGCTGCTGATGGCCGCCCTTATCGTTGCGGCGCTGGCCGAACCTGTCTTCAACCCGCGTGAAAGACTGCCGGCCGAGGGGTCTGCCCTTGCGCTGGTCATCGACAATGACTGGGCAAGTGCCGCCGACTGGGGCCAGCGCGTCGCCACTGCCGAACGGCTGATCATCGATGCCAGCTCCAACGGCGTGCCTGTGATCATCGCCTTCACCGCCGAGAAGCCCAATGCCGAGATCGGCCCCTTCGACGCCGCCACCGCGCTCGACCGGCTGCGCGCGGCAAAGCCGCGGCCGATCCCGACCGACCGCCCTGCCGTCTACGCCCGCGTCGCGGCAACCCTGGAGACCTTGCCGGGCGCCAGCGTCGCCGTGCTCGCCGACGGTCTGGCGGCGGAAGGCGACGAGGCCGCCTTCAACACGCTTTTGTCGAAGAACGCCGCCCGCGTCGTCTGGGCCGCCTCCGACCGGCCTGGCCTGGTCGGCCTGACCGGCGCCGACAACCAGGTGGACGGCTTCGAGCTGACCGCCATCCGCGCGCCGGGCGATCCGGCGCCGGCTCAGGTGACCGCCGGCGCCTTCGACGACAAGGGCCGCCGCATCGCCGACGCCACGCTGACCTTCTCGCCGGGCGAATCCACCGCCACCAGCACGATGGCGGTGCCGTTCGAACTGCGCAACGATTTCGCCTCGATCGCGCTCGACGGCCAGCGGCAAGCCGGCGCCGTCCGCGTGCTAGACGAGAATTCCAAGCGCCGCCGCGTCGGGCTGCTGTCGCAGGCCGAAGCCGACCAGGCGCAGCCGCTTTTGTCGCCGCTGTACTACATCCGCCGCGCGCTGCAGCCCTTCGCCGATCTGACCGAGCCGTCGAGCGCCGACCTTGCCGACGCCATCCCGCAACTCCTCGACCAGAAGCCGGCGATGATCGTCATGGCCGATGTCGGCACCATTCCGGAGCAGGTGCGGCAAAGGCTGGTCGACTGGGTCGACAATGGCGGCACGCTGGTGCGGTTCGCCGGCTCGCGGCTGGTCGCCGCCGGCAATGACGACGACCTGCTGCCGGTCAGGCTGCGTACCGGCGAGCGCTCGCTTGGCGGCGCGCTGTCGTGGACGACGCCGCAGCCGGTCACCGATTTTCCGAAGACCGGTCCCTTCGCCGACCTCGCGCCGCCCGCCGAGGTCACCGTCACCAGGCAGGTACTGGCCGAGCCGACGCCTGATATCGTCGAGCGCACCTGGGCCACGCTTGCCGACGGCACGCCGCTGGTGACCGGGATGAAGAAGGGTAAGGGCACGCTCGTCCTGTTCCATGTCACGCCGGAGGCGACCTGGTCGAACCTGCCGATCTCCGGCAGCTTCGTCGAGATGCTGCGTCGCATCGTGCAACTGTCGCGCAACCAGGGTGCAGCGGTCGCCAATGCCGAGGCCGCCGCCGCCTCGCTGGCGCCCTACCGCATGATATCAGCCGACGGCACGCTGGTGCCGCCGACGCCGGATGCACGGCCGCTGGTGCCGAGTGCCGGCCCGCTGCCGGTGACGTTCGAGAACCCGCCTGGCCTGTACGGCTCCGAAACCGGCGTCCTCGCCCACAATCTGCTCAATGCCGAAAGCAGCTTCGCACCGCTGGTCCGTCCTCAGATCACCGTGCCGGTCACCACCATCCAGTACGCTTTCGACGAATCGCACAATTTGAAGGGCCCGCTGGTGGCGGCAGCCCTTTTGCTGATGGTGCTCGACACGCTGGCCGTGTTCTGGATGGGCGGCCTGTTCTCGCGCCGGCCGCGCCGCGCCGGCACGGCTGCTGCAACCACCGCCGCCCTGCTGATTGCGCTCGGCGCCCTGGTCGGCCACACCGACATCGCCCGCGCCGACGATGCCAAACCCGGCGACGCTCGGGCGATCGAGGACATTTCGAAGACCCGGATCGCTTATGTGCAGACCGGCGAACGGAGCGTCGATTCAATCAGCCAAGCCGGGCTGGAGGGTCTGACCCGCTTCCTGATCGAGAAGACCGCGCTCGAGCCGGGAGCGCCGGCCAGCGTCGATATCTCGAAGGACCAGCTGTCCTTCTATCCCCTGATCTACTGGCCGATCGATCCTGCCGCACCGATGCCGAGCCAGGCCGCGATCGCCCGCGTCGACGCCTATATGCAGCAGGGCGGCACGGTGCTGTTCGACACGCGCGACCAGTTCGCCACCGGCATCGGCGCGGATTCGGCCAGCCCGGCGACGGAGCGGCTGCGCGACATCCTCGGCAACCTCAACGTGCCGCCGCTGGAACCGGTGCCGCCGGATCACGTGCTGACCAAATCCTTCTACATCCTGCCTGAGTTTCCCGGCCGTTTCGCCGGCGGCCCGCTCTGGGTCGCGGCGTCGCTCGAAGCCACGAACACCGAGAACCGCCCGGTGCGCACCGGCGACGGCGTCTCGCCGATCATGATCACCGCCAATGATTTCGCCGGCGCCTGGGCGGTCGACGAGAATGGCGACCCGCTTTTGCCGACCGTGCCGTCGGACCCGATGCAGCGCATTTATGCGCTGCGCGCTGGCGTCAACATCATGATGTATATGCTGACCGGCAACTACAAATCCGATCAGGTGCATGTGCCGGTGCTGCTCGAACGGCTGGGGCAGTGAGCCATGAACTGGTCGCTCGCCTTCGAACCGCTCATCTCTTGGCCGCTGCTCGGCTTGGTGCTGGCGCCGCTGTTGCTGCTGGCATTGGTCGGTCTGTGGTTTCGCCAGCGCGGCGCGGTCTTCCGTCTCGCCGGCCTGCTCGCGCTGGGTGCGGCCCTGCTCAACCCGGTGTTCCTCGACGAAGAGCGCGAGGCGCTGAAAAGCGTCGTCACCGTCGTCGTCGACCGCAGCCACAGCCAAGACATTGGCGAGCGCACCAAGCAGACCGACGAGGCGCTAACCGGGCTTCAGCAGCGTCTCGGCCGCTTCAAGCAGTTCGACGTCCGCGTCGTCGAGGCCGGCAAGTCGGAAGCCGCCGAAGAGCGCACCGAAACGCGGCTTTTCGGCGCGCTTGAAAGCGCTTTCCGAGACGTGCCGCCCTCGCGCATCGGCGGCGCCATCATGATCACCGATGGCGAGGTGCATGACGCCCCCGGCGGCACGCCCGACTTCAACGCCCCGCTGCACGCGCTGATCACCGGCAATGACCAGGAAAAGGATCGCCGCATCCGCTTCGAGAATGCGCCGCGCTTCGGTCTGGTCGGCAAGCCACTCGAAATGACCTATCGTGTCATCGGCACCAACAACGAGGCCGGCTCGGTCGATGTGCGCGTGTCGGTCAATGGCGAGCAAGTTTCGGTCGAGCGCGCCACCATCGGCCAGGCCATGCCGCTGCAAGTGACCATTCCCGGCGCCGGCCGCAACATCGTCGAACTCGCGATCGACCCCGAGCCCGATGAACTCACCGACACCAACAACCGCGCCATCGCGCTGATTGACGGCATCCGCGAGAATTTGCGCGTGCTGCTGGTTTCCGGTGAGCCGCATGCCGGCGAGCGTACCTGGCGCAATCTGCTGAAATCCGACGCCTCGGTTGATCTGGTCCACTTCACCATCCTGCGGCCGCCGGAAAAGCAGGACGGCACGCCGATCAACGAACTGTCGCTGATCGCCTTCCCGACGCGCGAACTGTTCGTCGAGAAGATCAAGGATTTCGACCTGATCATCTTCGACCGCTACCAACACCGCGACGTGCTGCCGATCCTCTACTACGACTACATCGCCGAATATGTCGAAAAGGGCGGCGCGCTGCTGATCGCGGCAGGGCCCGAATATGCCGGCGAAAGCTCCATCGCCCGCACGCCTTTGATGTCGGCGCTGCCGGCGATGCCGACCGGCGAAGTCGTCGACAAGGCCTTCTACCCGCGCCTCACCGAACTCGGCCAGCGCCATCCGGTGACGCGCGGGCTCGACGGCTCCGCCACCGAGCCGCCGCACTGGAGCCGCTGGTTCCGCACTATCGGCGTCGAAAACCCCGAGGGTGAGGCGGTGATGAAGGGCGCCGACAACCGTCCGCTGCTGCTGCTCGACCGCAAGGGCGAAGGCCGCGTCGGCATGTTCCTGTCCGACCAGGGCTGGTTATGGGCGCGCGGCTTCGAGGGCGGCGGCCCGCATGTCCAGCTCTATCGCCGCATTGCCCATTGGCTGATGAAGGAGCCCGAACTCGAGGAGGAGCGGCTGACCGCCGACGGCCGCGGCATGATGCTGGAAATCCGCCGCCAGACGATGAGCGACGATCCCGGCCCGGCGCAGATCATCACCCCGTCCGGCAAGGCGATGACCGTCAAGCTAGAGAGAGCCGAACCCGGCGTCTTCCTGGGCAGCATCGAGACCAGCGAGATCGGCCTCTATCAGGTCGGCAATGGCGACCTGAAGGCGCTTGCCCATGTCGGCCCGGTCAATGCGCCGGAATTCACCGACGTCGTCTCCACCGAGAACCGGCTGAAAGCGCCGGCCGAGGCCACCGGCGGCAGCGTGCGCCGGCTGGCGCCATCATCGGCCCTTGGCAACCTCACCGGCGGCGTGACGCTGCCGTCGGTCGTCCCGGTCCGCTCCACGGGCGCGGCGTCCGGCAACGACTGGATCGGCCTGCGCAACACCGACGACAGCGTGCTGAAGGCCGTCTCGCGCGTGCCGCTGTTCGGCGGGTTCCTCGGCCTCGGCCTGCTGCTTCTGGCATTGGGCTCGATGTGGTACCGCGAGGGGCGGTAGCTTCCCTTCTCCCCGTTCACGGGGAGAAGGTGCCGGCAGGCGGATGAGGGGCGGCGCCAGCCTGAAGTGATTAGCAATCTCCACGAGCAACCTAAGTTAAGTATTGGCACCCGGCGCCGCCCCTCATTGTCCTGCCGGACATTTCTCGCCGTATAGTGACGGGAAGAAAGACGCGGTCGCGAATTGGTTTCGCCAATTGTCAACGGCACAGACGGGGAGCCAAGGCCAGGAAGGAGCACTACTCCTCAGGCTCCGTCGTGAACATCAGCGGATAGCCCTTGGCCTTGCCGGCATCGGTCGCCCGCGCCGCCTTGGTCTCGGCGACGTCCCTGGTGAAGACGGCGACGACGCAGACGCCGCGCTGGTGCGCGGTGATCATCACCCGCCGTGCCTGGTCTTCGCTCAGCTTGAATTCGCCTTTGAGCACCGTCACCACGAACTCGCGCGGCGTGAAATCGTCATTGAGGAGGATAACCTTGTAGAGCTTCGGCCGTTCGATTTGCGGCTTCGTTTTGGTGCGGGGTTTGGTGACGATCTCAGGCATCGGAACCGGCAACAGCGCGCAAGAATTTCGCGTTTATTCTGGCATAGGCAAAAGCGGGCGTCCATTTTGAGCCGCTTACAAACCGCCTTCCCGGCGGGCGCGACCGTTCACGAGTCCGTGCCTATATGAGACCGCCGCCAAGCGGCGCAGAAACGATACGGGACGTTTCGTTTAGAATAGCTACCGCCGCAGCACCGCACTCAACACGTCCCTGATGCCGATGGCGCCGACGAAGCGCGACTGGTCGTCGAACAGCGCCACCGGTGCGGTCTGCGAGCGGTGCATGGCCAGCATCACCGTCTTCAGCGAGGTGCCGGGATTGGCCCAGAATACCTGCGTCGTCTCCTCCGGCTGCGCCTCGACATCGGCGCACGACACCCAGAACGCCGGCTTGCCGTCGCGCTCGGCCGCCGCCACCAGCCCGTGCTCGTCGATCTTGAAACGCGTCGTCTTGCGGCGGTCGAGCCACACCCAGCCGTCCTCGCCGTGCTCGAGGTCACGGCGGTCGCGCATCACGTTCCAGGCGGTCAGCACCGAGAGCGGATTCACATTGGCGATGAAGTCGCGGACATAGTCGTTGGCGGGGCGCAGCACGATGTCTTCCGGCGCGCCGGTCTGCACGATGCGCCCGCCTTCCATGATGGTGATGTGGCTGCCGATCTTCAGCGCCTCCTCGAGGTCGTGGCTGACGAAGATGATGGTCTTCTTCAGTTCGGCCTGAAGCTGCAGCAACTCGTCCTGCAGCTTGGTCCGGATCAGTGGGTCGAGCGCCGAGAACGGCTCGTCCATCAGCAGGATCGGCGCTTCGGTGGCAAACGCACGCGCCAGCCCGACGCGCTGCTGCATGCCGCCGGAAAGCTCATGGGCGTATTTCGACGCCCACTGGTCGAGGCCGACGAGCTTCAACTGGCGTGCCACGCGCGCCTTACGCTCGGCTTCGGGCACGCCGGAAAGCTCCAAGCCGAATCCGACATTTTCCGCGACGGTGCGCCAGGGCAGAAGACCGAACTGCTGGAACACCATGGCGACCCGCGTCTGTCGGATGTGGCGCAGCGTGGCGGCGTCGCAGGCCGCGACATCGATCATGCGGTCGCCGTCCTTGACCATGACGTTGCCGCGCGCCGGCACGTTGAGCAGGTTAACGGCGCGGAGCAACGTCGATTTGCCGGAGCCGGAGAGGCCCATCAGGACGGAAATCTCGCCCTCGTTGACGGTCAAATTGGCGCCGGCGCAGCCGAGCACGGCGCCGGTCTTTTCCAGGATTTCCTGACGCGTCGCGCCCCTGTCTACGAGCGCCAGCGCTTCCTTGCGCGCCGCGCCGAAGACGATGTCTACATTTCTGAAATCGACCGCAGCGCTCATTTGGCGGCTCCCGTGCCGATGCGGCTGATGCGGTCGAGGATGATGGCGAGCACGACGATGGCGAGGCCAGCTTCGAGCCCGAGCGGGATGTTGACCGAGTTCAGCGCGCGCACCACCGGCTTACCAAGGCCGTTGGCGCCGATGAGCGCAGCGATCACGACCATGGAGAGGCAGAGCATGATGCACTGCGTCAGCCCCGCCATGATGGTCGGCAGCGCCGCCGGCAGCTCTACTTTCCACAGGAGCTGGCGTTTTGTCGCGCCGAAGGCTTCGCCGGCCTCGATCATCGGCTTCGGCACCGAGGTGATGCCGAGATGCGTCAGGCGGATCGGTGCGGGAGCGGCGAAGATGACGGTAACGATGAGGCCGGGAGCGATGCCCAGGCCGAAGAGAATGAGCACCGGGATTAGGTAGACGAATGTCGGCATAGTCTGCATCAGGTCGAGGATTGGCTGGAGATAGCGGTAGCCACGCTCGTTATGCGCCGCCCAGATCCCGATCGGCACGCCGATGGCCATGGAGGCCGCAGCGGCGCCCACGACCAGCACCAGCGTCTCGACGGTTTCTTGCCAGAGATCCTGGTTGACGATGAACAGGAGGCCGAGCGCGACGGCAAGCGCCAGCTTCCATGATTTCTGAAGGTACCAGGCTAGCCCAGCTATGGCAGCTACCAGGAGAACCGGCGGGACGAGCAGCAAAAGATCGACCAGCCCGTCGAGAACGACGGTGAGCCCGTCGGCGATACTGTCGAAAAACCACTCGAAATTGGTGGTCAGAAAGTCGAAGAAGGTCTTGCCCCACCGCCCGATCGGGATCTTGAAGCTCGAAATCAGTTGCGAAACTGGATCCATGGCAAATGTCCCCTCATTCTTCTTCACCCTCCCCTGGCGGGGTGGGTCGAACCGCTCAGCGGAGCGGGGTGGGGTGGTCACGGTTATGCTCCGTTCTGCACCACCCCCACCGTGGCGCGCGCCGCACCGACCCTTCCCGCAAGGGGGAGGGTGTAAGTCTCCTACGAACCCAGCGCGGTTTTCACGGCGGCCGCGGCGTCACCGCCGTCGAAGGTCGTCACACCGGCGAGCCATGGCGTAATCGCGTCCGGATTGGCCTTGAGCCATTCGGTAGCCGCGGCCTTCGGATCGGCGCCTTCATTGAGGATCGCACCCATGATCTCGTTTTCCATCTTGAGCGAGAACACCATGTTTTTGAGCAGCGCGCCGACGTTCGGACATTCGGTGGTGTAGCCGGCCCGGACATTGGTGGCGACGGTCGCGCCGCCGAAATTCGGGCCGAACACCTCGTCGCCGCCCGACAGATAGGCCATCTTGATGTTGGCGTTCATCGGATGCGGCTCCCAGCCGAGGAAGACCACGTCTTCGCCCGATGCGGCCGCTTTCTGCACCGCCGACAGCATGCCAGCCTCCGAGCTTTCGACGAGCTCGAAGTCCTTCAGGCCGAACTTGTCGGCGGCGATCATGTCGAGGATCAGGCGGTTGCCGTCATTGCCGGCTTCGATGCCGTAAATCTTGTTGTCGAGCTTGTCCTTGAACTTGGCGATATCCGCGAAATCCTTGAGACCGGCGTCATAGGTGTGCTGCGGCACGGCGAGCGTATACTTCGCGCCTTCGAGGTTGGTCACGACCGTCTCGACCGACTTGTCTTCGAGATAGGGCTTTATGTCGGCTTCCATGGTCGGCATCCAATTGCCGAGGAAGACGTCGACGTCCTTGTTCTTCAGCGAGGTGTAGGTGACCGGAACCGACAGCACCTGCACGTCGGGTTCGTAGCCGAGCGCTTCGAGGATGACGCTGGCGGTAGCGGTGGTGGCGGTGATGTCGGTCCAGCCGACATCGGCAAAACGCACCGGCTTGCAGCTTTCCGGCTCGGCGGCGAGTGCGCCGCTCGCGGAAAGAAATGCCGCCAGACCGAAGCCGGCGGCGAATAGTTGCATACGCGACATCATGTATTCTCCCATTGTGATCTATCGGCGAAGCGAAGTTGCGGTTTTGTCTCCGCCTTGTTTCGTCAGCCAAACACCATTCTGGTGCGGTTTCAAGCGGTAAGACAATCGCGATCAACGGCGCGGGCTGGCCGATCAGCGACACGTTCGCCGCTTTTCCGGTGGAATGTAGGGACGCCCCCTCCCCGCGCCGGGACAACTCGGCTTAAAAGGCGGCATGGCCAAACTGTACTTCCACTATGCGACGATGAATGCCGGCAAGACGACGATGCTGCTGCAGGCCTCGTACAATTACCGCGAGCGCGGCATGGCGACGATGCTGTTCGTCGCCGGCCATTACCGCAAGGGCGATACCGGGCTGATCTCGTCGCGCATCGGCCTGGAGACGGAGGCCGAGATGTTCCGCGACGGCGACGATCTGTTCGCCCGGGTCGCCGAGCATCACGACCACACCACCGTGCATTGCGTCTTCGTCGACGAGGCGCAGTTCCTCGAGGAGGAGCAGGCGTGGCAGCTCGCCCGCATCGCGGACCGGCTTGATATCCCGGTGATGTGCTACGGCCTGCGCACCGATTTCCAAGGCAAGCTGTTTTCCGGCTCGCGCGCGCTTCTGGCGATATCAGACGATCTGCGCGAGGTGCGCACCATCTGCCGCTGTGGCCGCAAGGCGACGATGGTCGTGCGCCTCGGCGCGGATGGCAAGGTGGCGAGACAGGGCGAACAGGTGGCGATCGGCAAGGATGTCTATGTCTCGCTCTGCCGCCGCCACTGGGAAGAAGAAATGGGCCGCGCCGCGCCCGACGATTTCATCGGCTTCACCTAAGGCGCGTCGCGTCTTAGCGCGACGCGCTTCAGTTCTCGTTGTTATGCGTGTCGTTGTCCCAAAACCGCTGCGCACTTTTGGGCGACATGCATCAAGCCTGACCAGCGCTATTCCGCGTTGCGTGCGCATGGATCGAACGGTGCGAGGACGGAGGGGGGAGAACTGCGGCAAGAAGAACCGCGATCGGTGAGCTATTCGTTGCTTTGTGACGGCAGTTATGCTATTGGTTTGAGTATGGTGCTGATTGCGCCAACGACCCGCCGCCGAGGCGGGTTTTTTGTGTCGGGTTTCGGCGCTATCCTTCGCAAACTCCTAATCTTCCGCCTTCCCTTCCCCCAATGCCGCACATATATTCGCGGCGGTTCGCAACACGAACAAATGCCGAAGTGGGAGGCCCCAATGGCGACATTGCAGAATTTCGATGCCGAAATTGCCAAGACCAAGCAGGTCGTGCAGGACATGCGCACCAAAATCGAGCAGTCCGGCACGGTGCTCGACACGCTCGCCAAGACCGACAAGAAGATCGGCGACGCCAATTTCGACCTCGAGAACGCCCGCATCGAGGATGTGCTGAAGCAGCAGAAGGTGATGGAAGGCAACATCGCCGACCTGATCATCGGGCTGGAGGACGCCACCAACGTCTTCGGCGCCGAATTCGAGAGCATGAAGAACTACACCGGCTGGGAAAGCTTCGTCGGCATATTTTCCGACCAGAGCAAGCAACGCATGCGCACCGACCGCGTCCGTAACATGTCGCTGGCCGGCAATCTGCAGGAGCTTCTGGCGAAATCCGACACCATCGTCGGCATCCTCAAGGCGCAGAAGCAGATCCTCGACCAGCGTTACAAGACCTCCGAGGCGAGCCTGTCGCAGGTGATCGAGCGCCGCAAGGCGACGATGTCCAGTCTCGAGACCGTGCAGAAGCGCATCGAGGAGCTCAATCCGATGCTGCTCGACATTGAGAACAAGATCGCCGCCTCGACCAGCCAGAAGGAGCGCACGCAGCTTGAGGGCGAGCGTTCGAAACTGGCCACGGAATACAACGAAAAGCAGGCCAAGGAGCAGGAGCTGCTGGCCGAAAGCCAGACGCTGGAGCGCTACACCTCGATGTTCCAGACCTTTGTCGATTCGCTGAACAACCAGATCGCGGCGCAGTCGACGCTGATCAACAAGCTGACCATCGATACCGAGCAGCGCATCGTGCTCTACAAGGCGCTGGAAGATTCACTGAAGACGGCCGCCCAGCAGGACGTCGCCCACAAGATCAACACGCTGGGCAGCCAGGTCGACAACACCGCCGAGGAGACCATGGCCGGCATCGGCGCGGCCTCGCAGAAGCACATCGGCGATCTTCTCGAAATGCACGAGAAGAACATGGTGGCGACTGCCGACATCCAGCGCCGCAAGAAGCTGGCCGACGATGCCTTTGCCCGCCGCTTCGACGATGTGATGAAGAAGCACAATTCGGCGAACTACGTGCAGTCGTAATTGCTGCACTCGCATCGCTCCCAAGGGCTGGCTGCATGACCCCCGAAAACGAAGCGGCAACGCGTTATTTCTCGGCGATCACGGCGGCACTCAGCGGCCTCGAAGTGTTCATGCGCGACGATCGCTCGCCGCTCTACCGGCACGGCATCGTCGCCAAGATCGTCGCCGAGTACATTGCGCGGCTCGACAATTCGTTTTCCTGCTGGCGCAACCGGCTGGGTTTCATGGAGACGTTCCGCATTTCGCGCGCCGAAAGCGGCTTTCCGGTCTTCCAGAACGTGCTCGAGCTGGAGAATGACCGCCGCCAGGCCGATACGCGTCTCGCCAACATACCGCTGGCCGACGAGCTGCGCGAGGAAATGGCCGACTTCGTCCTCCGCCACAAGGAATTCCCCGAGGCGCTGCAGAAGTCGATGGCCGAGCGGCTCTATCTGGAGGGCGTCAGGAGCGAGACGACCTTCGGGCCGTTCACCTTGGCGCAGACGGCAAAAGTCTCGGTCAATCCGAAGACCGGGCGGCCCTACTACCTCGTCCATTGGGCCGCCTTCGACGGCAGCGCCAACCTGCCGCTGGTCTACACGGTGACGGTCGAGGATTCCTCCGAAGAGATGATCGGGCAGCTTGTCGACCGCAATGGCAAGCTCAACGACAAGGTCGACATCCCGCTGCCCGTCGAAGGGCTGCTCAATCCCGAGCTAGCCCGCCGCTTCGACGATTTCACCGAGAAGAATTCCGCCTACACGCTGTCGCCGGCGACGATCGCCGTCAACCTCGACAAGGATTTCGAGCAACTCCACCCCAAGCAGCTGCGCCGCGTCGTGCTCGGCCCGTTCTATTCGGCCGGGATTACCGACAACAATTCGACGGTGAGCGACGTTCTGGATAAGGTGCGCAAGCCGGAAAACGCCTGGCTGCTGACCTGGACCATCCAGGAGGTCTACTCCAAGGCCGAAAAGCCCGGCCGCAAGGGGCTGTTTTCGAACGAGAAGACAACGCAGGAATTTTTCATCGACACCGACGATCTCGAGGCCGCGCGCCAAGGCGTGTCGAGCTACGAGAAGCATGCGCTGATCCCGCATGAGGCCTATCAGGCGCTCTACGCCGCCGGCGAGGCGCAGAAGATCTTTTCCGGCTACAAGGTCCACATCTTGTCCAAAGGACAGGTCATCAGTGACGTCTGACCGTCAAACCGCGGAGCATCCTTCATGGACACCGGCCTGACCACGATTTCGGAAGCGGCAATCGAAAAGCACCGCGCCACCGCGCAGAGCTTCATCACCCGCATCGTCGTGCTGGAGGACCCGTCGCGGGAATCCGGGACAGCGCTGGCCGGCACCAACCGCCGCTTCGTCTCGACCGTCTCGGTCGGCTCGGTGCGCCGCACGCGCGAGGTCGAGCTTTCCAAGACCGTCGCCGCCGTGCATCCCGGCGACCAGCTGCTGAGCATTGCGCAGCACATGCTGCTGTTTCGCACCCGGCGCGGGCTGGCGATCGCGCTGGCCATCGCTGATGTCTTCGCCGAAGGTTCAGACCTCGAAAGCCTGAAGGCGAAAAACGCCCGCGCCCCGCTCGAAGGCGACGAGGCTGCTACCTTCAAGAAGCTGCTGTCGGCCTCGGCCTATATTTCGGCCTTCAGCCTCGCCTCCTATCTGTTCCAGCTGATCGACAGCGACGGCGAGGCACCGAACGACACGCCCGAGCCGGACTTCTTGTTCGATACGCCGCAGGATGCGGTGAAGTCGATCCTCGCCGGCCTCGACAGGGCGATATCAGGCGCGAAGGACGACGCCGATCTGATGACCCGGGCGCGCGCCTTCGCCCGTGTCGCCATCGACGGGCTTTTGGCGCGAAAGGGCCGCTTCGACGGCATCGGTCCGTTCGAGAACGCGCATATCCGCATCGACGTCGACGACTTCACTCTCGACGGCTTCGACGTCGCGCCGGGCAAGCGGTCGAAGCCGCTGGTGATGACCTTCAAGAAGCCGGAAGAGGTCGTCGGCAACCATATCGCCAAGTACCAGTCGGTGAAGCTGGCCAAGATGCTGATGGCTTACGACTTCGAGCGCGAGCTGAATCCCTTCGTCGAGCTCGGCGGCTTCCTGTTCACCTTCATCGGCGACGGCGCGCCGGGCACCGGCAAGACGACGCTGATCCAGATGATCGCCGGTCTCGTCAACGGCTACTGCCAGGTCGCCGGCTATTCCTTCGCCTATGAGAATTTCGGCGTCGACCAGATTTCCTCCTATCAGGGCAAATCGGGCCAGAACTGCCGCCAGTTCATCAACAATGTGCTGAACCCGCGCGTCATCGGCTTCGGCACCATCGATGATATCGACCAGGTGGCGGCACGCCGCTCCGACGATCGCGCCTCGGCAGGCCAGCAGGAAATCACCGGTGTCCTGATGGACGCGTTCGGGGGCGCCGGCACGGTGGTGCGCGGCAACTGCTCCTTCGGCATGTTCTCCAACTATCCCGAAAACGTCGACGACGCGCTGCGCCAGCGCGCCGGCGCCCGCTGGCTGGTCGATGGGCCACAAACGCGCGACGACTACATCGACATCTTCGTGCTGCTCGCCGGCAAGAACCACAAGATCCCGCTTGGCGACCACAAGCTCTACGCCGCCCAGGAGATCCAGCGCGCAGTGATGGAAGCCTATGAAGAGCATGAAAAGCCCAAGGAAGACGGGCTGATGAAGGTCTATGAGCGCTACATGAAGGAGAACGGTGCACCGAAATCGATGGCCGACATCGGCACCTATCTGCACATGATCAAGGAGGCCGAGCCGCGCTTCACCGGCCGCGCCATCAAGAACGTCACCGACGCAATCAAGATGCGCGCCATGGACATCGAGCTGCCGGATGAATGGTTCGAGAAGCCGGAGGTCTTCATGCACAAGAGCTACGACGACAAGAAGGCGATGATCGAGGAACTGCGCGGGCCGTTCTCGATGGACATGGTGATGCAGGAGGTCAACCGCTACGCCGACTCGGAGTTCCGCTACTCCGACAAGTCCGACGACGCGGCGGTGACCAAGCTGATCCGCGACACCCGCCTGCGCGACCGCGCGGTGCGCGAGATCGAGGAATTGAAGAAGAAGGGCCTGTGGAATGCTTGAGCCCGGCGCTTCTCCCTTCTCCCCGTTCACGGGGAGAAGGTGCCCGAAGGGCGGATGAGGGGCAGCGCTATGCGTGGTGGAAACGAGCCGAAGGTGGCGAGGGCCAGGCAGCTTCGAAAAGTCGAGAATGATGCGGAGGAATGGCTATGGCACGAACTGCGCGGGCGACGATTGAACGGCCACAAATTTGTTCGCCAACTGCCGATCGGTCCCTATTTCGCCGACTTCGCCTGCCGCGAAGTCAATCTGGTTGTGGAGGTCGATGGAAGTCAGCACGTAAATCGATCTCAGGATCGATACAGGGATGATACCATGAACAGGAACGGTTGGTCGGTGTTAAGGGTTTGGCACTCGGAGGTTCTGACGGCCCGCAAGAGCGTGCTGGATACGATCGTTGCGGCCCTGGATGGTCGGCTAATCAGAAAATGGTTGCTGTCGACGCGAAATTTCTACCCTCTTCACCGTTGAGTGAAAGATGATGAGCGTCTGCGCCGCCCCTCATCCGCCCTTCGGGCACCTTCTCCCCGTGAACGGGGAGAAGGAAGCATGAGCCCCGCCAGGAAATCCGATCTGCTGCGCGAGAATGAGCTGATCTATGGCCGGCTGCTGACCATTGACGAGCCGCATCTCATCCAGCGCTACAACAAGGCTTTGGTCGCCTTCGGCCTGAAGCCGACGAAGCTGAAGAGCTTCGAGATCGACCGCACCGGCTTCTCGCCGCAGGTGGCCGAAGAATGCGGCGACTACAACTACCTCGACCCTAACGAGATCAACCGCCGCTTCATCATCCTGACGCCGTCGCAGATCGACCTGCCGGTGGTGCACACCGCCTTTTCCAACACCTCGCAACTAATGTTCGAGTTCATGTCGAAGAATCAGCGCGCCATCGACGCGCTGACCATCAAGGATGTCATCTATGGCGAGATCGAGGATTCGGTCCCCAAGGTCGCCGACATCGAGGATCTGCTGTCGATCAATCAGGTCGAGTTCAAGGTGCTGTCGGCGGAGGACGTGCTGGGCAAGGCCGCCGAACTCGGCAAGCTCGTCGACCAGCTGAAGCAGGAGCCCGACGCCTGGCGCGACAGCGCCATGCTCACCCGCATGGTCGAGCTTGCCAAGATCTGCGGCGACATCCGCGAGAACGCGCTTGTGCCAGATCAGGTGATCTTTCGCCACAGCGCCTATTGGACCAGCCATTTCGGCGGCCTCTATGTGTTCATCGACCCTGATATGACGACGGTGATCAGCGACCCGGCAGCACCCGGCTTCCGCCGCTCGCGGCCGTGGCAAGTGAGCTACCTCTCGATCAACGATGCCGACAGGGTGTTCAAGTTCCTCGCCGCGACCGGCCGCATCGAACTGCCGCGTGCCTCGTGGATCGAAACATCCGGCTATCTCGAACACCGCGCCGAGATGGTGGTACGCGCGCTGATCCGCGACGCCGAGCCCGACCGCAACTTGACCGACGTCGACAAGGTCTGGCTGCAGACCTGGATTCACGGCCATGCAGACCTGATCACCAGGGACGGTAATTTTCCCTTTCTCAACGCCGCCAAGCGCGAGATCGCTCACCTCGGCTATCTCAAGATCGAGGACGTGTTCCCGCAGCAGCGTTTCCTGGCGATCCGGGCCAAGCCCGGCCATCCCGACGCCTGGCTGACCAACCAGCTGATCTCGGATTTCGTGCCGCAGGACTTCGTCTCGCGCTACGTCTTCAACAAACCGGGCTTCTACAGGGACTATGACGGCTTCAGCGATGCCTGGCGATCACATGTTGTGGACGTTCTGAAAACCACATATCTGAAAGACAAGGTGGCGTTTCGCACACGCCTCTACGGCCTTACCGATTGAATGCCTAACCTTATCGAATTCTTGGCTGACTGACGAGGGGGTGACATCGCCATGCTTGATCCGATCGTGAACTTCTTCACACGGATGTTCCAGTGGGTCGGCCGCGGCATCGGCTTAGCCGTCGGCGTGATCCTATGGCCTTTCATGTGGGCCGGGCACTGGTACACACAGCGCGGCTGGATCCTGAAGGCGGTGCTCGGCCTCGCCCTGCTCGCGCTGATCGGCCTCTACGGCTACTTCATCTGGAACACGCAGGTCTGGAGCAATTTCAATCCCGCCTATGCGGAGGCATACAATTTCAAGCAGCCGGCCGGAACCGCTCCGGCCCAGCCCGCTCCTTCCGCCACGGGGGAAACCGCTGGCGTCGAGGGAGAGGTCAAGACCTGCACCAACTCGGCCATAGTCCAGGTCGCGGCCGATCTCATCGATTTCAACGTCAACGAGAACGCCTGGATCTCGTCGATGATACTCTACAAGCTCGGGTTCTTCGGCATGGACTGGGACCGCACGCCGTTTCTCGACAACAAGGCCTCGTTCCAGCGCGGGGTCAATCAGGCCATTCGGCGCACCGCGGTCGAGCTTGTCGACACGCTGGGCCGCGTCCGCGGCACCAGCCAGATCGACCAGAACCTGCAGGATGCGCGCGGCGCGATCACCTTCGACGAGGAAACCTGGTATTTCGGCCTCAGGCCCTTTGGTCCGAAAACCCCGACGCCGAGTTTCTATCGCACGGCGGGGAACAGCCTTCGTGCCTTCAACGACCGGCTCATGAAATGCGAGGTTGTCTTCAACGCGCGCGCCGACAACCTGTTGCAGTTCGTCGACCGGATCGCGAGTGACATAGGCTCGACGTCGGACCTGATCCGCGACCGTTCGCAGAACTTCAACAGCGGCTGGTTCGACACGCGCGCTGACGACCGCTTCTGGTTCGCCTACGGCCAGCTCTACGGTTATTACGGCATCCTGACGGCAGCGCACCACGACTTCCAGCAGATCCTCGACAATCGCGGCCTCACGCCACTGTGGAACAGCGTGGAAGGCCAGCTCAAGGCAGCGCTCGCCATCCAGCCTTTGATAATCTCCAACGGCCGCGAGGATGGCTGGATCATGCCCACCCACCTCACCACGATGGGTTTCTATGTGCTTAGGGTGCGATCGAACCTCGTCGAGGTCAGGTCCGTTCTGGATCGGTGAAGGAAGCGAATGGTGAAAGACGTCTGGCTTGAAATCACCGCTGTCCCTGGTCGAATCGGCAACGTGTCGAGGCAATAGTTCGGCCGCATATCGCGGCGAGCGGAACCTGACTGCCTCGTCGTCGTTCAACCGCTGGGCGGCAGCCAGCGAGGACACGCGATGGATATCCGGGAAGTTGCCCGAAACTTTTATGCCACAATCGACACGCAAGACTGGGACAAACTGGCCAGTCTGGTCTCTCCATATCTCGCCGTTCATCTCGGCAGCGCCAACCCGATCGGCTTCGATGACTGGCGCAAATCCCTGACCGAGTTCTTTGTCGGATTCCCGAACGGACATCACGTCATCGACGACTATGTCAGCGATGCCGACAAGGTGGTCACGCGCTGCCGCTTTCAGGGCACGCACACCGGCATCTTCCATGGTGTCGAACCGAGCGGAAATCGCGTGTCGGTTGGTGTGATTAACATTGATCGCGTTGAGAACGGCCTCGTGGTCGAGCATTTCGGCCAGCTTGACGGCCTGGGGCTGATGCACCAGATCGGCGCATTCTGACGCGACCGCTCGAAGCGCCGACCGGCGCTCGAACCCTGTCGCATTCCGTGCATTCCGCGGCTGTTTTGAGACGGCAGGACGGCGCGTGCTCTGGCTTCTATACGGCGCGACAACCGGGCGCGAAGATCCGGGACAGGTCGACCGGGAAACAGAGCCGCCTTTCTCTAGAGGAAACATAGTTGCATACAAGTTGACCCCACGGCAGCGACAGGGTTAGAACGTGCCCTTGCCTGCAGTGCCAGGCTGTTTCGAACAGGCTTGCGACCACACTGATCAAACCCGTCCCCTCCACCGTCCAATCCAGAGGAAAGCCGCCATGGCCGAAGTGAAGTCCGACATCGAGATCGCGCGCGCCGCCGACAAGAAGCAGATCCAGGAGATCGGCCAGAAGATCGGCATTCCGAGCGAGCACCTTTTGCCTTACGGCCACGACAAGGCGAAGATCTCGGCCGAGTTCATCAAGTCGGTGAAGGCAAACAAGGACGGCAAGCTGATCCTCGTCACCGCTATCAACCCGACGCCGGCCGGCGAAGGCAAGACGACGACGACGGTCGGCCTCGGCGACGGTCTCAATCGCATCGGCAAGAAGGCGATCGTCTGCATCCGCGAGGCCTCGCTCGGGCCGAATTTCGGCGTCAAGGGCGGTGCTGCCGGCGGCGGCTATGCGCAGGTCGTGCCGATGGAGGACATGAACCTCCACTTCACCGGCGATTTCCATGCCATTACCACGGCGCATAATCTGCTTTCGGCGCTGATCGACAACCACATCTACTGGGGCAACGAGCTCGGCATCGACATCCGCCGCGTCGTCTGGCGCCGCGTCATGGACATGAACGACCGGGCGCTGCGCGAGATCATCTGCTCGCTCGGCGGCGTCGCCAACGGCTTTCCACGCGAGGGCGGCTTCGACATCACCGTCGCCTCGGAGGTCATGGCGATCCTGTGCCTCGCCACCGACCTGAAGGACCTGGAAAAGCGCCTCGGCGACATCATCGTCGCCTATCGCCGCGATAAGTCGGCCGTCTACGCCCGCGACCTCAAAGCCGACGGCGCCATGGCCGTGCTGCTCAAGGACGCCATGCAGCCCAACCTCGTGCAGACGCTGGAGAACAACCCGGCCTTCGTCCATGGCGGCCCGTTCGCCAACATCGCGCATGGCTGCAACTCGGTCGTCGCCACCACGACGGCGCTGAAGCTTGCCGACTATGTCGTCACCGAAGCCGGTTTCGGCGCCGATCTCGGTGCCGAAAAATTCTTCGACATCAAGTGCCGCAAGGCTGGCCTGAAGCCGGCGGCAGCCGTCATCGTCGCCACCGTGCGCGCCATGAAGATGAATGGCGGCGTCAAGAAGGAAGACCTCGGTAAGGAGAATGTCGAGGCGGTGAAGAAGGGCTGCGCCAATCTCGGCCGTCACGTCGAGAATATCAGGCAGTTCGGCGTGCCGGCGGTGGTCGCCATCAATCATTTCTATTCCGACACCGACGCTGAAATCCAGGCGATGAAGGACTACGTCGCCTCGATGGGCGAAGAGGCGATCCTGTGCAAGCACTGGGCCCACGGCTCGGCCGGCATCGAGGAGCTCGCCGGTAGGGTGGTGGCGCTTGCCGAATCCGGCGCGTCGCAGTTTGCGCCGCTCTATCCCGACGCGATGCCGCTGTTCGAGAAAATCAACACCATCGTCCAGCGCATCTATCGCGGTTCCGAAGCGATCGCCGACAAGTCGGTGCGCGACCAGCTCCACGCCTGGGAGCACGCCGGCTATGGCCACCTGCCGGTCTGCATGGCCAAGACGCAGTATTCGTTCTCGACCGATCCGAACCTGCGCGGCGCGCCGACCGGCCATACCGTGCCGGTGCGCGAGGTCAGGCTGTCTGCCGGCGCCGGCTTCATCGTCGTCATCTGCGGCGAGGTCATGACGATGCCCGGCCTGCCCAAGGCGCCGTCCTCGGAGAAGATCTTCCTGAACGAGATAGGCCAGATCGAAGGCCTGTTCTGAGAGCTATTTGGTCCGGTGACGAGACGAAATCGAAGACGGAATTCGTCCGTCACACGTGCCCATTCCGGGCGTTTGCGCTGCCCCTCACCCTTACCCTCTCCCCGTGAAAAACGGGGAGAGGGGGGAACGCCAACGTTGCGGCCAGTTCCCTTCTCCCCGTTGTTCACGGGGAGAAGTGCCCGGCAGGGCGATGAGAGGCAGCGCCGATTTCAATAATTGGCCTTAAATTAGTACGGAACGCGGGAGACCGCCGTTTGCGGGCGGGCTGAACATCTGACTTAGCCTAAGCCGCGTTGCGTGCCAGCGCGCGCTGGTTGGAGGCGTAGGGCGTATCGCGCTCGGGCAGCACGCCGGTCTTCAGGCAGTCAATCCATTCGGCGGTTTTGAGAACGGCCGCAAAGCGCGACTGCAGGATAACAGTCACCACGCGATGGATGTCCTCGGCCGAGGCGTAGCCGGCGCTGTTGGCATAGGGCAACGATCCCGTTGCATCCGACAGGAACTCGACCGCAAAGCCCATATGGACGGCGTGGATGACCGTCGACAGATCGCAATTATGCGTCATGTAGCCGACGACCGTAATCGTATCGATAGCGTTGGCGCGCAGCCACTCCTCAAGGTCGGTGCCGGTGAAGGCGCTTGGCAAGGCCTTTTCGATGTAGTGATCGCGGCTTCGCCTTGATATCTCGGGATGCAATTCTGCGCCATGGCTGCCCTTGGCGAAGACCGGTGACGTTTCCGGCGCCAACTGCTTGATAACCACGACCTTGACGCCCGACTCGGTGGCCGCGTCCATCGCCCGCGCCACGTTCACGACGCTCTCGCGAAACGGCGGGTGCTTGATGGCGAGGTTGCCGCCGTCATAGTCGTTCTGAACGTCGACGACGATGAGGGCACGGCGTGGCGCTTTTTCCGACATGGGTTTTCCTTTCCCGTTTGATATTGGTGGGTCGAGGATAGGCTCGGCATCGGTCCGTAAAAAGTGTCCCGATTGACATTGTTCGAAAGAATTGGGACAATTCGGATTTAACCCTCATTGGTGCTCATCATGGCCGATCCGATCGTTGCCGCCATCGCCTTCGACGGCATCAGCCCGTTCCACCTCTCCGTCCCGTGCCTTGTATTCGCAGAGGATCGCACGGCGCTCGGCCTGCCGCGCTTCGATTTCCGGGTCTGCGCGATTGAGAATGGGCCGATCCGCACCGATGCGGGGCTGACCATCAGCGTCCCGCACGGGCTTTCCGCGCTTGATAGCGCCGACATCGTCATCATGCCTAGCTGGAAGAACCTCGAAGTCTCACCGCCAGCGGCACTGATCGAAGCGCTGCGTCGCGCCCACCGACGCGGCGCGCTGATTGTCGGACTGTGCTTGGGAACATTCGCTGTTGCGGCGACCGGACTGCTTTCGGGGCGGCGAGCCGCGACGCACTGGGCCTACACAGATCAGCTGCAGGCACTCTATCCCGACATTCTCGTCGAGCCGGAGGTGCTCTACATCGACAATGGCGATGTCGTGACTTCGGCCGGTGTCGCCGCCGGGCTCGACTGCTGTCTGCATATCGTGCGGGCCCGGTACGGCGTGGAAGCGGCTCTTCGGCTTGCCCGGCAGATCGTGCTTTCTCCGCATCGGCAGGGCGGGCAGGCGCAGTTCATAGAACGTCCCATCGCCAGGACCGGCAATGCGGACCGCTTTACACAGGCCCTCGATGCGGTGCGCAAGACGCTGGGCGAGACGCACAGCCTGGACAGTGTCGCCGACGCCGCCGGCCTCACCCGTCGGACGTTCACGCGCCGCTTTCAAAAATCGATCGGCACCAGCTTCGGCGACTGGCTGACCGATCAGCGTGTCGCGCTGGCGCAGCGGCTGCTGGAAGCGACGGAAAAATCGATGGATATGGTTGCCTTCGAGTCAGGGTTCGGCAGCGCCACATCGCTGCGCCAGCACTTCGCGGCGCGGCTCAGAACCACGCCCGCGCAGTACCGGCGCGAATTCTCGAAGAACGCTCAGGACGCATACGCCGCCTCGCGCTGATCGGGACGCTCAGCCGCGCCTGACCGGCCGCGCCGGTTGCCGACGACCGTGGTGTTTGCCGCCACGTCGCGCGTCACCACAGCACCCGCTCCGACAATGGCGCCGGCGCCGATGCTGATGCCGCCGAGGATGATGGCACTGCCGCCGATCCAGGCATGGTCGCCGATCTCGACCGGCTTGGCGATCTCCAGACCCGCCTGTCGACCGGCAGCCTCCTTGTGGTGCTCGGCACAATAGATCTGCACATTGGGGCCGAGCAGCGTTCCCTTGCCAATGCGGACTGGCGCCGTATCGAGAATGACGCAGGCGGCATTGAGGAAGACGCCGTCGCCGAGAAAGACATTGAAGCCATAGGCGCAATGGAACGGCGCTTCGATCCGGGCGCGCTCGCCCACAACGCCGAGCAGCGACTTCAAGGCAGGTCCGATGTTCCCACGTTGCCGGGGCGGCAGCGAATTGTGCTCGAACACCGCGTCGCGGGCCATGACCCGCATCGCCTCCAGCTCTGCGTCGAGGCAAGTGTACCACTCGCCTGCCGCCATTTTTACGCGCTCGCTTCTGTTCAAGGCGATGCCCTCCTGTCTTACCCTGCTGTTTCAACGTGGGGCCAAGGCACGGTCCATAAAAATCGGGTAACGCCAGAGATCGCAGGCCTCTGGTCAAATGCCGATCCTATGCTAGCCTGCCTCGGCTGGGCTATCCCAGGCCGTGTGATCGAGGGGGATCAATCCTGCTGTACATCCTTGCATTTCTGATCGGCGTCGTTGCCGGCCTTCGCGCCATGACCGCGCCTACCGCCGTCGCCTGGGGCGCTTATCTCGGCTGGCTGCCGGTCGCTGGAACCTGGGCCAGCTTCCTGGGGCACTGGATGACCGTAGGCATCTTCACTATCCTGGCCATCGTCGAGCTGGTCACCGACCAGTTGCCATCGACGCCGAGCCGCAAGGTACCGCAGCAGTTCGGCGCACGCATCGTCATGGGCGCCTTCACCGGCGCGGTGATCGGCGCGACCGGCGGCGCCACCATCGGCGGCCTGATCGCCGGAGCCATCGGCGCGGTGATCGGCACGCTGGGCGGCGCCGAGCTGCGCAAACGCCTGGCGATCGCTTTTGGCAAGGACCCGCCGGCCGCCTTCATCGAGGACACGGTGGCGATCGTCGGCGGCCTGCTGGTCGTGGCGGCCGTGGCATGACGGCAAAGACATTCGACGCGATCATCATCGGCGCCGGACAGGCCGGCCCGCCGCTCGCCGGCCAACTGACGGCGGCCGGCATGAGCGTGGCGCTGATCGAGCGAAAACTGGTCGGCGGCACCTGCGTCAACACGGGCTGCATGCCGACCAAGGCCATGGTGGCCAGCGCCTATGCCGCGCATCTCGCTCGCCGCGCCGCCGACTACGGCGTGACGCTCTCCGGTCCGGTCGGCGTCGACTACAGAGCGATCAAGGCGCGCAAGGACAAGGTGTCGAACGACGCCCGTGGCAATCTCGAAAGCTGGATTGCCGGCATGGACAAATGCACGCTTTATCGCGACCATGCGCGCTTCGAATCCGCCAACACCGTGCGCGTCGGCGATGATCTTCTGACCGCCGAAAAAATATTCCTCAACACCGGCGGCCGTGCCTCGGTGCCTGACCTGCCGGGCGTCAACGACATTTCGTACCTGACCAACTCATCGATGATGGACCTCGACGTGCTGCCGCGCCATCTCGTCGTCGTCGGCGGCAGCTACGTCTCGCTCGAATTCGCGCAGATGTTCCGCCGTTTCGGTTCAGAGGTCACAGTGATCGAAAAGAGCCCGCGGCTGATCGCCCGCGAGGACGAGGATGCCTCGGCTGCCATCCTGTCCATCCTCGAAAACGAAGCCATCACGGTCCATCTCGGCGCCGATGACATCAGCTTCGCCAGGCAGGGCAATGAGATTGCCGTGACCTTCACCGCCGGCAAGGCGCCGGCGGTCGGCTCGCATGTATTGCTGGCGCTGGGCCGGACGCCCAACACCGACGATCTCAACCTCGACAAGGCCGGCGTCGAGATCGACAAACGCGGCTTTATCGTCGTCGACGACCAGCTGCGCACCAGCGTGCCCGGTATCTGGGCGATGGGTGACTGCAACGGCAAGGGTGCCTTCACCCATACCTCATACAATGATTACGAGATCGTCGCCGCCAATCTGCTCGACGATGATCCGCGCAAGGTCAGCGACCGTATCGAGGCCTACGCGCTCTATATCGATCCGCCGCTCGGCCGCTGCGGCATGACCGAGACAGCGGTGAGAAAATCCGGCCGTCGCGCGCTGGTCGGCAAGCGGCCAATGACCCGCGTCGGCCGCGCCATCGAGAAAGGCGAGACGCAAGGTTTTATGAAGATCCTGGTCGACGCCGACACCAAGGAAATCCTCGGCTGTTCGGTGCTCGGTCCCGGTGGCGACGAGGCGATCCATTGCGTTCTTGATCTGATGTACGCCAAGGCGCCGGTCAGCACGCTCGCGCGGGCAACCCATATTCACCCCAATGTCTCGGAACTTCTGCCCACCATCGCCCAGGAGCTGAAGCCGCTGGCATAGGCTTCGGCCTCCGCTCTGCATCCACCGCAGGCGGCAAGGCGCAATGGCAACCTCGATCTGCTGTCCGTTTTCTGCAATGCAGCATTGCAGCAATCGCGGTTGTGCGCCACGTGAATCCGCGGACAGTCTGCGTTGAACCGATTCAGTGTGGACGCACCATGCCCCTGCCGATCCTAGCGCTCGCCATCGCGTCCTTCTGTATCGGCACCACCGAATTCGTCATCATGGGCCTGCTGCCCGAAGTCGCCGCCGACCTCGGCGTTTCGATCCCGTCGGCGGGCCTGCTGGTCACCGGCTATGCGCTCGGCGTCGTCTTCGGCGCGCCGGTGATCGCGGTGGCTACGACACGAATGCCGCGCAAGCCGGTGCTGGTCGGTCTGGCAATGTTGTTCGTCGTCGGCAATCTCTTGTGCGCGATCGCACCCAATTATTGGATGCTGATGGCGGCGCGCGTCTTCACCGCTTTCGGTCACGGCGCCTTCTTCGGCATCGGCTCGGTCGTCGCCGCCAGCCTGGTGCCGCGCAACAAGCGGGCCAGCGCCATCGCACTGATGTTCGCCGGCCTGACGCTGTCAAACATCCTCGGCGTCCCCGGCGGCACCGCGCTCGGCGAAGCCTATGGCTGGCGCGCCACCTTCCTGGCCGTGGTCGGGATCGGCCTTATCTCGGTCGCAGCCATCGCCTGGCTGGTGCCCGCCGGCATCACCCAACCGAGCGGCGGCGGCCTGCTCGGCGAGGTGCGCGTGCTCGGCAAGCTGCAAGTGTGGCTGGCCATGCTGATTTCGGCGCTGGCATCGGCCAGCCTGTTTGCCGTCTTCACCTATATAAAGCCCTACCTCACCGACGTATCCGGCCTGTCGACCGCGACCGTAATATGGGTGCTGCTGCTGTTCGGCGGCGGCATGACCATCGGCAACATCATCGGCGGCAGGCTCGCCGACTGGAAGTTGATGCCGACGGTAATCGGTACGCTTTTGATGCTGGCGCTGCTGCTCGTCGGCTTTGCCGAATTCGGCGCCATCGCAGCCGTGGCCATCTTCATCGTTTTCCTGTGGGGCCTGCTCGTCTTCGTCATTGTACCGCCATTACAGATCCGTGTCGTCGAAGCGGCCTTCGAAGCGCCGAACCTCGCCGCCACGCTGAACCAGGGCGCCTTCAACATCGGCAATGCCGCCGGCGCCTGGGTGGGCGGCGTGGCACTTTCGCTGGGCGTGTCCTATGCCAATCTGCCGCTGGTTGGCGCAGCGCTCGCCCTGGTGGCGGTCGCCGTGGCAGTGATGTCGCAGACGTTGGACCGCCAGCTGCTGGTGACGCACCCCGCGCAATAGTTGCGCCCATAGCGCGGCAGACTGGACCAATCGACAGCGTATCGGCGAAAGGGCATGTGTTCGGCCTCTTTCCTGGAGGAGTATCATGCAGAAATCGATCGAGCGCATCGCCGGCGACAGCGAGGGCGTTTCCTACGAATTCCCAGTGTTTCGCTTCGAAGGAGCGGACAAGTCGGCACCTTCGGCCTATCTGCAGGCCGCGCTGCATGCCGGCGAACTGCCGGGCGTCGTCGCCATCGACGCGCTGATGCCGATGCTTGAAAGGGCCGAAGCCGAAGGCCGCATCAAGGGCAATATCACCATCGTACCCCAGGCCAATCCGATCGGCCGCGCCCAGTATCATTTCGGCGAGCATCAGGGCCGTTTCCACCTGGGCACGCGCACCAACTTCAACCGCGGCTTTCCGCTGCTGGCCGCGCCGGACACGACGCGCTTGCCGGACACCACGCTTGGCACTGCCGACCAGCGGCTGAAGACGCGGCTGCTGCAGCTGTCGATCGGCCACGACATCGTGCTCGACCTGCACTGCGACGACGAGGGCCTCGCCTACCTCTATGTCCAGGCCAACCTGTGGCCCGCCATGGCGGATTGTGCGGCGGCCATGGGCGTTGATGCGGTAATCCTGTGGGATGAGGACACCGACGGCACCTTCGAAGGCGCCTCGATCACGCCGTATCTGAACGTCCCTGCCGATGTGGCGCGGTTCGACCGGCGCGTCGCCACCACGGTCGAGTATCGCGGCATACTCGATGTCGACGGCGCTTTGGCCGGCGCCGATGCCGAAGGGCTTTATCGGCTGCTGGTGGGGCGCGGCGTGATCCTAGATCAGACGCTGCGCACGCCCGGCAGCTTTGCCGGGCCCAATTCTTTCAGCGGTATCGTCGCACCGCTCGAAAACATCGACATGATGCCGGCGCCCCGGGCTGGCGCGGTCCTTTACGAGGTGAAGCCGGGCGACAGCGTAGCCAAGGGCGCGCGGCTTGCCACCATCGTCCATGCGCCAGGTGAGTCCGACGGCCGCACCCAGGTGTTCGCGCCGCAGGCGGGCATCATCCTGACACGGCGTTCCCGGCGCATCATCCGCGCCGGCGAAGATCTGCTGAAGCTGGTCGGCGACAGGAAGAGCGCAGATGCAAGGTCGGGAACACTGGAGGACTGAGGCCTATGCCCTTCGCCAAGCGCTTCATTGAATCCAGTTGCGTGGCCGTTCAATCGCCGCTATTGGAATCGCCATGAACATGCGCTCGATCAAGACCGTTTGGTGGTGGGCTCGCTGACAGCGGCCTGTTCGAACGCGTGCGCGTGAAAATAGAAGGTGGCCGCAACGGAATGTCCGGGCGGCCATTTGTTTTTTCAAGCCATGCCCCGGGTCCGTTGCCCCAAGACGCTGATATAGCCAAGACGCTGATGGAGACGGCAATGACGACGAAAATTCTGGACAACGGGGCGGAGCGCTTCGTCACGGCGGGTGGCGTGACGATTACCCGCGAGCGCCATGACCGGCCCTATGAAGGCGCGATCGACGCCTATATCGACGGGCTGAATGCGCGCCGCGGCGCCGTGTTTTCCTCGAATTACGAATATCCCGGCCGCTATACGCGTTGGGACACCGCCATCATCGACCCGCCGCTGGTGATCTCGGCGCGTGGCCGCGCCATGCGCATCGAGGCGCTGAACAGCCGTGGCGAGGTGCTTCTGCCGGTGATCGGCAAGGCGCTTGGCGGCCTTGACGACGTGACGGTCGCCGAGACGTCGAAGAGACTGATCCGCCTCGACGTGGCCAAGCCCGGCCGTGTTTTCACCGAAGAGGAACGCAGCCGCGTTCCCTCCGTCTTCACCGTGCTGCGCGCCATCACCGCTTTGTTCAAAACGGAGGAAGACGCCAATCTCGGCCTCTACGGCGCCTTCGGCTATGATCTCGCCTTCCAGTTCGATCCAGTCGACTACAAGCTCGAGCGCCAGCAAAGCCAGCGCGACCTTGTGCTGTTCCTGCCCGACGAGATCCTGGTCGTCGACCACTATTCGACCAAGGCCTGGACCGACCGCTACGACTATTCTGGCGACGGGTTTTCGACGGAGGGCCTGCCGCGCGACGAAATCGTCGAGCCGTTCAAGACCGCCGACCGCATCCCGCCACGCGGCGACCATGAGCCGGGCGAATATGCCAATCTGGTGCGCAAGGCCATGGAAAGCTTTAAACGCGGCGATCTGTTCGAGGTGGTGCCCGGCCAGATGTTCTACGAGCGCTGCGAGACGCCGCCCTCCGACATTTCCCGCAAGCTGAAGACCATCAACCCCTCGCCCTATTCCTTCTTTATCAATCTCGGCGAGGGCGAATATCTGATCGGCGCCTCGCCCGAAATGTTCGTGCGCGTCAACGGCCGCCGCGTCGAGACCTGCCCGATCTCAGGCACGATCAAGCGCGGCGACGACGCCATTTCCGACTCGGAGCAGATCCTGAAGCTGCTCAATTCGAAGAAGGATGAATCCGAGCTGACCATGTGCTCGGACGTCGATCGCAACGACAAGTCGAGGGTCTGCGACCCAGGCTCGGTGCGCGTCATCGGCCGCCGCCAGATCGAGATGTATTCGCGGCTGATTCATACCGTCGACCACATCGAGGGGCGGCTGCGCGAAGGCATGGACGCCTTCGACGCGTTCTTGTCGCATGCCTGGGCGGTCACGGTCACCGGCGCGCCGAAATTATGGGCTATGCGCTTCATCGAGCAGAACGAGAAGAGCCCGCGCGCCTGGTATGGCGGGGCGATCGGCATGGTCAATTTCAACGGTGACATGAACACCGGCATGACGCTTCGCACCATCCGCATCAAGGACGGCATCGCCGAGGTGCGCGCCGGCGCCACGCTGCTCTTCGACAGCATCCCCGAGGAAGAAGAAGCCGAAACCGAACTGAAGGCATCCGCCATGATCTCCGCCATCCGCGACGCCAAGTCTGGCAATGCCGCCGATACCGAACGCGCCACCGCACGCGTCGGCGACGGCGTCAACATCCTGCTGGTCGACCACGAGGACTCCTTCGTCCACACGCTGGCCAACTATTTCCGCCAGACCGGCGCCAACGTCTCGACCGTGCGCACGCCTGTGCCGGACGAGGTCTTCGACCGGCTAAAGCCAAATCTGGTCGTGCTCTCGCCCGGCCCCGGCACGCCGAAGGACTTCGACTGCGCCGCCACCATCAAACGGGCCCGCGCGCGCGACCTGCCGATCTTCGGCGTCTGCCTCGGCCTGCAGGCGCTGGCCGAGGCCTATGGCGGAGAGCTGCGGCAGCTGCACGTGCCGATGCATGGCAAACCGTCGCGTATCCGCGTGTCGAAGCCGGGCATCATCTTTTCCGGCCTGCCCAAGGAGGTGACGGTCGGCCGCTATCACTCGATCTTCGCCGATCCGGTCCGCCTGCCCGATGGCTTCGTCGTCACGGCCGAGACGGAAGAAGGCGTTATCATGGCCTTCGAGCACAGCAAGGAGCCGATCGCTGCGGTGCAGTTCCACCCGGAATCGATCATGACCCTCGGCCACAATGCCGGCATGCGCATCATCGAGAACATCGTTGCACATCTACCGCGCAAGGCTAGGGAAAAGGCGGCTTAGCTCCGGCTTCCGCGGCTGGAACCAATTAATGACCGCAATTGATCCGAAAACCGCCGGCAAGCGCAAGGTCGCCAGCCTCGCCTTCTGGTCGATCATCGTGGCTTTCGTCGTGCTCGGCCTGAAGCTGGCGGCCTGGTATCTCACCGGTTCCGTGGCGCTGTATTCGGACGCGCTGGAATCGATCGTCAACGTCATTGCCTCGGCCGCCGCCTACTGGGCGATCCAGGTCAGCTACAAGCCGGCCGACCAGGATCATCCCTTCGGCCATCACAAGGCCGAATATTTCTCGGCTGTTCTGGAGGGCGTTCTGATCGTGCTGGCAGCCCTTCTGATCCTCAACGAAGTGTGGTGGTCCCTGCGACATCCCGCCCCGCTCGAACAGCCCTGGACCGGCCTCGCCATCAACGGCGTCGCGACAGCGATCAACGCCTTCTGGGCCTTGACGCTGATCCGTACCGGCCGTGCCGAGAAGTCGCCGGCGCTGGTCGCCGACGGCAGACACATCATGACCGACGTGGCGACCTCGGTCGGCGTGTTCATTGGTCTGGTCGGCGCCGTGCTCACCGGCTGGCAAGTCCTCGATCCCGCTCTCGCCGTCATCGTCGCGCTGAACATCCTGTGGCAGGGCTGGCACGTCATCGGCTCGTCGATGAACGGACTGATGGACCGCGCCGTCGACACGCAGGAGCACCTGCAAATCCGCGACATCATCTCGGCCAATTGCAAAGGCGCGCTGGAAGTCCACGATCTGAAGACGCGGATTGCCGGCCGCGCCACCTTCATCGAGTTCCACCTGGTCGTCGATGCCGACATGTCGGTGGGCGACAGCCACGTCATTTGCGACCGCATCGAGGACGCGCTGAAGGCAGAAATCCCCTCGGTGCGCGTAACCATCCATGTCGAGCCCGACGACGAGGCAAAACTGCCCAAGGGCACGACGGCAGTGCCGTTCGCGTGAAGCGGCGATCACCAGGTCTATGTCGGCCGTTCTAAAGCTGCCTCGACAAAGTCGTCGTCAAGCGGCCCGGTCACCTGGTCGAGCCAGGCCCAATCCTGCGCGAGCGGCTCGAGGATGACCGCCCGGCCTTGGCGGCGGATCGAAACCTCCTCGGTTTCGAAACAAAATTCCTTGGGCAGACGCACCGTCTGCGAGCGGCCTGACCAGAACACCTTTGCCTTGTCCATATGCCGTCCCTTTCTGACCACAAAATCTCAAGGTGCGCAGGCAGATTGCGGCATCGGCTCCAGCCGATAGACCTTGTCGTCGGACATCGTCTTACCCTCCGCCGCCTTCGAGCACAGGTCGATGATTGGCAGGCTGCTGTTGGGGTTGGCCAGCATCATCGTGCCATTGGCGCCGCGACGCAGATAAATCTCCCTGGCTGCGATGTCGCAGGAAAAATCGCTCGTCCTCGCGCTCGCCACACAGCGCCACTGGTCCGCTTCGCCTTCACAACTGTAGCTCTGCGTAACCTCGGCGGCCTTATGACGCGTCGTGACGGAGACGGCAATCTCGGCACCGCTTGGCCAGTTTGCCGGATCGCCTTCCTGAGCAAAGGAGGCCAGCTCGATCGGGCCCCGGAAAACCCGGATGGTGTGGGTAGACTGATCGGGATGCGAGCCGAGATGCGCGGCATCGTAGTCGCGCCCGTAGCAGAACGGCTGGTCCGGTTTCAGCCGCTCACGCAGCGGGGCTCCCAGCGCCGGGTCGATCGGATCGATGCGCGCGAATTCGGCCTTGCAGCCCTGCGCCGGCATGCGGTCGAGCCGAAAGCCGTCGTCTTCTGTGCCGAGTGCCTGCTTGGCGTATTCCTTCTCGCCCAGTTCATCCTCGGCGCCGGCATCGAGATAAAGGTTGCGATGCACGCCGGAGACGATCAGCCGGCCTTTTTCATCGACCTTCAGTAAGGCCATGGTGCGGTCGCATTCCATGCCGCAATGGATCGCGTCCGAGTGCGAATCATCCTTGCCGCACCAACCGCCGACCCATTCGGGCTTTTTGGCGCTGCGTACCGTCGTCGCCATGAAGCCGTTGTAACCGGACGGGGCGCTGCTCGGCTCCTCGTTCGGGTGGCTGACCGGATCGCTGCCATAGTAGAAGAAAATCCGTCCCACTTTCTGGTTCGGATGCGCCTTGAGATGCGCGGCATCGTAGACACGCCCGAAACAGGCATCCTTGCCGTCCGGGCTGAGTTCGGTGAGCTTAGGCGTATCGTCGGCAAGGGCGGTGCCGGCAACAGCGGCAAGTAAGGCGACAGCAAGTCCGGCGCCCACAATGGTCTTCGATGTCATGTGCCCCTCCTCGCCTGACAGGACGTGATTTCAATTTATGCTAGGATCGAGGCCGAAGCCACGCAATTTGCGAGGACTGCATACTGGAGAACGACATGATGCGACGCCGCGATATTTTCCGCGTGGGACTTGCCGGAGCCGCTGGCCTTTTCGGGCTGCGCCAGGTCAAGGCGGCGGCCGTGGAAGAGGAAAGGCAGAAGGTCGCCTATCACCTCAGCGACCTCGACAAGGTCGGGTTCGTGCTCGGCAATATCAAGAACCACTATGAGGGCACCCGCGGCAAGGTCGACATCGTGCTGGTCGTGCATGGACCGGCACTCGCCGCTTTCAGGTCGAAGAGCGCCTCGGCTGCCATCTCGGGGCGTTTCGCCGGGCTAGTTCGCGATGGGCTGACCCCGCATGCTTGCGCCAACACCATGCACGGCATGGATGTTGCGCTCACCGATCTCCTCGATGGCTTCCATGCCGCCGAGACCGGCGGCGTCGTCAAGCTCGCCGAATTGCAGCGCCAGGGCTACGCCTATTTGCGTCCCTGAGCCGCTACGGACTTGAACATTGGAGCGGCGAGGCCCTACGAGGAGTAGGTAGAGTTCGGAGGAATAACGTGCCAGCCACCACAACCACCCTTGTCACCCCCACCCTGGTCATTCCCGACCTCGCCGGCAAGGCGGTCTTGATCACCGGCGCTTCGACTGGTATCGGGGCGGCACTTGCACTGGCTTACGCCGGGCAGAAATGCCGCGTCGCGCTGCATTACAGTTCAAGTCGGGCAGCTGCCGAAAACCTGGCCGGGACCATCCGCAACGGCGGCGGCGAGGTATTCCCAGTCCAGGGCGATTTCTCGATCCCCGCCGATGTCGAGCGCGTCGTCGAGGACAGTGCGCAACATTTCGGCCGGCTCGATGGGCTGGTCAACAATGCCGGCGGCATGCTCGGCCGCGTGCCTTATGCCGAACTGACCGAGGCGCATTACGACGCGGTGATGGACCTCAACGCCCGCTCCGTGCTGACCGCATCGCGCAAGGCGATGCCATGGCTGAAGCGCCAGGGCGGCTTCATCGTCAACACCTCGTCGATCGCCGCACGCAATGGCGCCGGCGGCGGCGCCGGCCTTTATGGCTCGGCCAAGGCCTTCGTTTCCAATGTGACCCGCGGCATGGCCAAGGAACTGATCGGCTTCAACATCCGCGTCAACGCGGTGGCGCCGGGCACCATCGCGACGCCTTTCCACGAGCGCTATTCGACCGAGGAGCAGATGAAAGGCATGGTGGCCACCATTCCGCAGGGCCGCGCCGGCACGCCCGAGGACTGCGTCGGGGCCTATCTGTTCCTCTCGTCCGCTCTGTTGAGCGGTTACATCACCGGCCAGGTGATCGAGGTGAATGGTGGCCAGTTGATGCCCTGAGCGGCGACCTGCATACTTGTCGCGGAAGCCAACGGAGAAATCGGTAATGTACGGTCTGATCGGCAAGATGCGGGCGACGCGCGGCCAGCGCGACGCAATGATGGATGTTCTGCTCGCCAGCACCGGCGCCATGCCTGGCTGCCTGAGCTACATCATCGCCACCGATCCGGCCGATGCCGACGCGATCTGGGTGACCGAGGTGTGGACCGACCAGGCAAGCCACAAGGCTTCGCTGCAACTGCCGGACGTCCAGGCGGCGATAATCAAGGCGCGGCCGATCATCGCGGGCTTCGAATTCCAGGTCGAGACGCAGCCGGTAGGCGGCTTCGGCCTGCCCGCCGTTAAAACCGGCTGACGCCTGGGCTGACGCATTTTTCACCGCCGCGGGGTTCGCATCTCGCCTCTTCAGCTTTAAGACCGAAAAATGGATTCCCTGCCAGACCAGCCGACCGTCGAACGTATGGCGCGGATGCCCAAAGTCTCGCAGTGGCTGGCCCTGCTGATCTTCTCTATCCTGTTTGCCGGCGCACTGGAATTCGGCGCCTTGCCGGCAGCGCTGCTGATAGGACCGATGCTGGCGGCGATCCTGGCCGGCACCAACGGCGCCACGGTGCGCGTGCCGCGCCCTTTGTTCGGCGCCGCCCAGGCGATCGTCGGCTGCCTCGTCGCCGCTTCGATCTCCCCTGACATCTTTCCGGTCTTCTACAAGGAATGGCCGCTGTTCCTCGGCACCGTGGTGGTGACCGTTGCGGCGTCCAGCCTGCTCGGCTGGCTGATCAGCCGCTGGCGTATCCTGCCCGGCACCACCGCCGTCTGGGGCTCATCGCCGGGCGCGGCCACCGCCATGGTGCTGATGGCAGGCGCCTTCGGCGCCGACCAGCGTCTCGTCGCCTTCATGCAATATCTGCGCGTCATCTTCGTCTCCATGACTGCCGCGCTTATCGCAAAGATGTGGGTCGACACTTCAGGCATTGAGGTTCCGGCCATCGTCTGGTTCCCGCCGATCGATCCAACAGCCTTTGCCGGGACACTTGGCGTGGCGCTCGTCGGCAGCCTCATCGGAAAGCTACTCAGGCTGCCTTCACCCTTCTTCCTCGGCACCTTCATTTTCGGCACTGCTGTGCATCTCGGACTAGGCGTGCCGATGCAGTTGCCACCCTGGCTGCTCGCCCTCGGCTACACGATGATCGGCTGGACCATCGGCCTGAATTTCACCAGGGCAATTCTTCGGCACGCGACGCGGGCGCTGCCGCAGATCGTCGGCTCGATCATCATCCTCATCGCCTTCTGCGGCGGTCTCGGCTTCATGATCAGCCATGTGCTCGGCATCGATCCGCTGACCGCCTATCTGGCAACCAGCCCCGGCGGCATGGACAGCGTCGCCATCATCGCCGCCGCCGCACAGCACGTCGATATCTCCTTCGTCATGGCGCTGCAATCGGCCCGCTTCCTCATCGTGCTGCTGGTCGGACCGAGTGTGGCGCGGCTGGTGGCGCGAACTCTGAGGGAATAGAGGGTAATCTGCGGCTGCAGAAAGACCTGCGGCGCTATCACCTAAATGGATCAGGCGCCACGCAATCTGCTCGCGGCCGCCGAGGGACCAGCCCAGTCGCTCAGGAATGCGTCGGGTAGCCTAGAAAACGCCAGTCGTTCGGCCCCACTTGCCTCTCTTTGGCTGCTCCTGTATGAAAACCGCCATGATCAACCGCGCCACCTCCGTCGCTTCCCGTCAGACCGGCTTTGCTGGCGAGACCGTGCGCGCGCTTGCTTCCGCTCTGCTGCTTCTCGGCCTTATCGGCGATCGCCGGGTTCGCTAAAGGAGCGCCCGGCGGTCGAACCGCCGCTCACGCGCATGCTCCTTGGCCAGTCTCAAAATTTGGCAAGTCACATCTAGCGAATGAACATCTGGTAAAGGCGCCGCTCGGCACCAAATCCGCCTGAAGCGGATCCCGCGAGCCGCCGGGAGAGACGACAATGAACGCACGAGAAGAAATCCGCGCAGACAGCGGGAAGATGGGCAAGGATGCCGCAAAGGCCATGCCAGACGCTGCCCGGGGCATGCCGGAGGCAGCCCGGGGCATGCCGGAGGCAGCCCGGAAATACCAACCCTACCCGACGGTCGGTCTCACCGACCGCGTTTGGCCTTCGAAGGTCATCGACAAGGCGCCGATCTGGTGCTCGGTCGACCTGCGCGACGGCAACCAGGCGCTGATCGACCCGATGGGCCACGAGCGCAAGGCGCGCATGTTCGCCCTGCTCCTCGACATGGGCTTCAAGGAGATCGAGATCGGCTTCCCGTCGGCCTCGCAGACCGATTTCGATTTCGCCCGCTGGTGCATCGAAGAGGGCAATGTCTCAGCCGATGTCTCGCTGCAGGTGCTGGTGCAGTGCCGGCCGGAACTGATCACCCGCACCTTCGAGGCGCTGCAGAGCGCCACCAACCCAATCGTGCATTTCTACAATTCGACCAGCGAATTGCAGCGCCGCGTCGTCTTCGAGAAGGACGTCGCCGGCATCAGGCGGATCGCCACCGATGCGGCCAAGATGATCACCGACATGGCGGCGAAGGCCGGCGGCGGTTATCGTTTCGAATATTCGCCGGAGAGCTTTACCGGCACCGAGCTCGAAGTGGCGCTGGAAATCTGCAACGCCGTCACCGAGATCGTGAAGCCGACGCCTGAAAACAAGCTGATCATCAACCTGCCGTCCACGGTCGAGATGTCGACACCCAACATCTATGCCGATCGCATCGAATGGATGTGCCGCAACCTCGATAACCGCGAAAACCTGCTCATTTCGCTGCACCCGCACAACGACCGCGGCACCGGCGTCGCCACCACCGAACTCGGTCTGATGGCGGGCGCGGACCGCGTCGAAGGCACGCTGTTCGGCAATGGCGAGCGCACCGGCAATGTCGACATCGTCACGCTGGCGCTCAACATGTACACGCAAGGCGTCGATCCCGAGCTCGACTGCTCCGACATCAACCGGATGAAGGACGTCTATGAATATTCGAACCAGTTGAAGATCCCCGAGCGCCATCCCTATGTCGGCGAGCTCGTCTACACCGCCTTTTCCGGCTCGCACCAGGATGCCATCAACAAGGGCATGAAGGCGTTGCGCAAGGCCAATACGCCGTACTGGGAAGTGCCCTATCTGCCGATCGACCCAGCCGATGTCGGACGCAATTACGAGGCGATCATCCGCATCAACTCGCAGTCCGGCAAGGGCGGCATCGCCTATGTGCTGCAGGCAGACTACGGCCTCAACCTGCCGCGCAACCTGCAGATCGAGTTCAGTCAGGCGATCCAGGCGATTACCGACGCCGAAGGCAAGGAGGTGCCGGCCAAGCGCATCTACGAGCGCTTTCTCGAAACCTATGTCGATCAGCCCGGCGCGCGGCTGAAGTTCCTTGACCACCACACCTATCCGGACCTCGAGACCAAGGGCCGGCGTGCGGTGGAGGCGGTCATCCTGGACATGGGCAAGGAGGTGACGATTTCAGGCACCGGAACCGGCCCGATCGACGGCTTTGTCGACGCGCTGTCGCGCCATGTCGGCGTGCCGATGTCGGTGCTCGACTATTCGGAGCACTCCATGCAGCGCGGCTCGAATGCCTCGGCCATTTCCTATGTCGAGATGGAGCATCCCGGCGGCAAGCTGTTCGGCGCCGGCATCAACACCAACATCGTGGCCGCTTCGCTGGAAGCCGTGGTTTCCGCCGCCAACCGTATCGTCGGAAGACAAGCTGTCGAAAGCTAACAGCGCTGGAGCAAGATGAACCCACATGGCATCTTCTTGCTCTGGCCTTTCGCGCCGTTAACCACCGGAAAATTATCCGGTGGGGTACGCGATCGCATAATGGATGCATGCTTGTATGGCAGGGCAGGCTCTATATGATTGCGTCTTAACCTGTGCCGACTTCGAAAGGATCGACACTTGCAGCATGCCACGCCTGCCGCCCCCGCAGTGCGCGAGACGTTGGAGCGATTGCTAGCCAGCGAAACGTTCGGGAGATCCGAACGAGCGCGTAAGCTGCTTCGCTATCTGGTCGAGCGCGAGCAGGCAGGCGAAGCCGACAAGCTCAAGGGCTTTTCCATCGCGATGGATGTTTTCGGCAAGGACGGCGATTTCGATCCGTCGACCGACGCCGTGGTGCGGGTGCAGGCGGGCAGGCTACGCGAGCTGCTGCAGCATTACTTCGCCAATGAAGGTGTTGCCGAGCCGATCCGCATCGCCATTCCGCGTGGCGGCTATGTTCCATCCTATGAACTCAACGCCATCCGCCTGCCGGTCGAGCCGGAGCCGGAGGAACACATTGAAGCGGCGGCCACCTCGTCGGGATCGCTCGAAGAACCCGGCATGGCCGCAGGTGCCGCATCGTTGATGTCCCCTGTCGTTCTCGAGCCGGCGCCGTCGCTGCTTCGCCATCTCCAGTTCTTCTGGTTGGCGATCGCTCTGGTCATCGCCATGCTGGGCGTACTGATCCTTCGTCAGGGAAGCGGCGCATTGCTGGCGGGAAGCGATGCCGCGTCGACGATCGAAAACGCGGTGGCAACCGGCAGTATTGCGCCATGGGCTCCGATTGAAACCCTGCCGCTCGTCTACATTGCGGTGAAAACCAACAGCGCCGAGGCTGCCCGCGTCGCGGCATCGCTGCGCGCCGGCCTCAGCGGCTTCGATACGGTCAACTTCATCGGTCGGGACGCCGACGGCCCGCCCGATCCGGTTACCGATGCAATCAGCTTCGTATTCGATGTCTTGCCGGGACCAACGGCGGGCGATGTTACTCTGGAGCTTCAAAGCGTGGCGACCGGACGGGTCCTGCTGTCACGTAACTTGACTGCCGCCGACAGCACACCCTCCACCGTCGAGGATAGTGTCGCCGGCATTTTGAGTTCGGCCGTTCCAGCCTCTGGCACGATCTACAACTACATCGAACAGAGCGGCCTTCAGACCGGCCTGACGGAATGTCTGTTGCTCAACGACAAGTACTATCTCGACCAGGGCGCCAAAACCCATGAGGCTGCCTATCACTGTCTCGAAAACCTGATCAATCGGGATGCGAAATCGTCACTCGTCTATTCGGAGCTCGCGACCCTCCATCTCGAGGCGGCCACAGATCACTACGCCTATCCAGCCGGCGCAACGATCGAACAAGCGATGTCGCTTGCCCGTCGCGCCGTGCAGATGGGGCCGACCAGTCCCTATGCGCACCGTGCCTATGGCTATCTCAATTCCCGCCTCGGCAATTCGGAGGAATCGATCCGCTGGATGCACAAGGCCTACGAACTCAACCCTTACGACCTCAGCATGGCGGCAGCTTACGCTTATGGGCTGATTTTCGCCGGCAGGTACCGGGAGGGAACACCGATTCTTGCTCACGCCGCCGAAACCTCAAGCGCGCATCCGACCTGGTGGGACTATGGGCTTTTCGTCGGCCAGTTCATGGCGGGCGATATGAATAAGGCCGCGCTTGCCAGTGAGGCGTTGCAAGCGACGCCAACGAAATCACACTATCTGGCTGCGCGGCTGATCGGCGCGAGGGCAACCGGCCGCAAACAACTGGCGCACGAACTTGTGGACGAGATGACTGTCAAATTCCCGAAATTCGCTGCCGATCCGCGCGCAACCTTTGTCGAGCGGAGATACCCCGCCGATCTGACCGACCGGCTGGTCGAGGCCTTGCGTGCCGCCGGGCTCGGCAATGCCAGCTAGCGCTTCTAACCAGCACGGCTGATCGCGAAAACTTTACTGGCCATCGGCTTGGACAAGGCGCAATCCAGCCACAATCTGGAATCTCGTGTCCTGTTTGACTTTGCAATAAAACTATAAAATTTCATGATTTCATCCCTTTACGCTGCCGAACGGGGCGCCGGCCCGAAGACGGTTGTCTTCCTGCATGGCTTCGGCGGCTGCCACGACGACTGGCACGAGGTGATTTCCACACTGGCACTTGGTTCACGGACGCTGGCCTATGATCTTCCGGGCCATGGGCTATCCCTCGATTTCCCGGGTGGCGGCCCGGCCAAGACGGCCGCTCGGGCCGTTTTTGCAGACCTCGCCGCACGCAAAATTAGGAAGGTGCATCTCGTCGGCCATTCGATGGGCGGGGCGGCGGCAGTGCTGATGGCATTGGCCGAGCCCGAAAGCATAGCGTCGCTGACACTTCTGGCGCCGGGCGGTTTCGGGACTGAGATCAATGGGCCGCTGTTGCGCCGTTACGCCGGCGCTGCCGGCAAGAGTGAAATTCGCGCCTGCCTTGCCGCCATGTCCGGTCCGCAAAGCCTGCCCTCGGAGCGCACCGTGGATGTGCTTGGCGACATGCGTGCGCGTCCCGGCCAGTTGCAGAAACTTGTCGAGATCGCAGCCGCCATGACCAGGGACGATCGGCAGGGCGTCATCCCGCGCGAACGACTCGAAACGCTTGTTATGCCGGTTATGGTGGTTTGGGGGGTAGAGGACGCGGTGCTGCCCTTCACACAGGCCGATGGTCTGCCGGCGCATTTCCATCTGCACCACGTGTTGGAGGCCGGCCATATGCTGGCCGAGGAAGCGCCCGGCCTGATCGCCGAGATCGTCCGCCGCAACATGAAACGCCGCAGCAGGCCGTTTCGTCCAAAATCCGCCGCCGCGGCGAATTGAGCCCTCCCTTCCAAAGTCTGATGGCGCGGCTTCGGGCCGGGTTTTGTCTGGTAAGCCGCTTAAAGGCTTGTCGATCTCACAAGTGCATTTTGCCAACGGCTGTGTTAATTCAATGTTAACCAAACCCCGCGAGGCAACGCCGATGAAGGATGCAGGCGAGAACATCACCCAGATCGATCAGTCGCGAAAATTGTCCGACGCCATCCGCGACGTGAAAAACGCCTTCGCCGACCGCGACGACGTCGTGGTCGACATGCGCGAGGCGCATCGCATGCGGCTCGATTTGCTTGCCGCCGAACTCGCGCCTATCTTCGCCGACGTCCCCGCCGACATGGACAATTTCGACTTTGCCGTTTCGTCCGGGCTGCAGCCGCGCCTCTGGATCGACGCCGTCAGCCATGTCGCCATGGGGCGCGACCGCCGCACCTATCGCTTCCTCAAGGACACGCGCATCGGCCGGGTAGTACTCGCCGAATCAACCGAGATGAAACCGGTCGCCGATCAAGTAACGCGCTATGTCGCGGAGCGCGTCGTCGAACGCCAGAGAATGCTGGAAGGCGGGGTCGAGCAGGCTGTCGCCGGCCTGAAGCGCGCCTTGGTCCCGGAAGCCGAGCCGCCACTGCGATCCGTCTCGCGCGGCAAGCGTTGGTCGGCGTTTCTCTCGGGTCTCGGCCTGATCGCCGCAGGCGCCCTGGTCGGGCTGGCTGTATCGATCGTGTTGTTCTGGGACAGCCTTGTTGCGATGGGACTGAGTTTTAGGCCATAGCGTCCGCGCCAAGCTCCAGAATCTCCAGATCGGAAGGCGGGATGGCCGGCCCGGTCAGGCCACGTCGCGTCAGCCTGATCCGCCAATTGTCCTTTTCGCCGTCGATCTCCAACAGATTATATTGCGCCGCCGGACGCCTGCCGCCTGGCGCCTGCCCTGCGGCGGCGACGCCGACCACTGGAATTTTGGCGCCGCGCCCATTGATGGAGAACAGCGTCGGCTCGTGCGAATGGCCGTGCAGCACAAGCTCGGCCCCGTGCCGCTGAACGACCTTGTGGAAGCGGGCAATCCCGAACAGCCGCTTGGGCTGCGACACGGCGCCGCGCACTGGCGGATGGTGGATCATGATCACCCGGAACAGTCCGCGCTTGGCCGTAGCGTCGAGCACTTCGCGCAGCCTTTCCGCCTGGTCTTCCAGAAAGAAGCCGTTGGCCATGAACGGAGCGGTGGCCCGCGCCGTCGTCACACCGATCAGCGCTACGTCGCCACGTACGCGCAGATACGGAAAGGCGTCTCGGTCGATCGGCGTATTGACGCCGTCGCCGGTCATCCATGCCGTCCATGACCGGCAGGCCTTGTCGAAGGCGCCGGGCACATAGGCGTCGTGGTTTCCTGGAACGACCGACACATCATCGGGAGAACCCAGCGTCTCCAGCCAGTGCTTGCCCATCTCGATCTCGCCATCGAGCGCCAGATTGACCAGGTCGCCGGTGACGGCAAGGTGATCCGGTGCGCTCGCCTTGATATCGGCGACGATCGTGTCGATGACCGCGTCGCGCATGTGGCGGCGGCGGTTGCGCTGCCAGTTGACGTAACCGACCACGCGCTTGGAGGCGAGATCGCGATAGGTTACACCGGGAAGCGGTCCCAGATGGATATCGGAAATATGCGCGAGCCTGAACATCCTCTCTTCATAAGCGACGCGCGCGCTGCTTTCCACCCACGGTTTCGTGGGTGATGACGCGGCCCGATCCGGAGCAAGCTTTCCGCCAGACCGGCTGGCCGGGTCTCAGGGCAAGGCTGTTTCATCTGTATTTCGTGCTGCGGCGGCCGATGACGCTCGGGGTGCGCGGCTTGATCCACGACCGCACGTCCAGTTCCGTCTTCCTCATTCGCCACACCTATGTACCGGGCTGGCAGCTTCCAGGCGGTGGCGTCGAGCTGGGCGAGACGATGATCGAAGCGCTGGCGCGCGAGCTCTCCGAGGAGGGCAATATTGCATTGACGGCCCCGCCGGTGCTGAAATCGATGCATTTCAACCGTCGGGCCAGCCGCCGCGACCATGTCGGCCTCTATTTGGTCGAGCAGTTCAATCAGACGGCGCCGAAGCTGCCGGACCGCGAGATCGCCGCAGCCGGTTTCTTTCCGCTCGACCGCCTGCCGGAAGGAACGACGCCGGCCACACTGCGACGGATTGCCGAGATTTTTGGCGGCGCGGCGGCGTCGCCCTACTGGTAGGTCACGCCGCCTTCCTGAACCGATTGCGATCATGCGGCGCCGCGTAGTCCAGTTCCGGCCCGACCGGCACGATGCGCGTCGGGTTGATCGTTTCATGGCTGCCGTAATAGTGCGCCTTGATGTGGTGCAGGCTCACCGTGCCTGCGACGCCCGGGACCTGATAGAGGTCGCGCAAATAGTTCGACAGGTTCGGATAGTCGGCGATGCGGCGCAGGTTGCACTTGAAATGGCCGACATAGACCGGGTCGAAGCGGGCCAGCGTGGTGAACAGCCGCCAATCGGCCTCGGTGATGCGGTCACCGACGAGATAGCGCTGGCGAGATAAGCGATCCTCGAGTTGATCGAGCGCGGAGAACAACTCGCCAAACGCGTTTTCATAGGCCGTTTGCGTAGTGGCGAAGCCGGCGCGATAGACACCGTTGTTGACTGAGGGATAGACCAGCGCATTGACCGCGTCGATTTCGCCGCGCAGTGCTTTCGGATAGAAATCGAGGCTGGCATCGCCCCATTTGTCGAAGGCTGAATTGAGCATCCGGATGATCTCGGAGGACTCATTGGAGACGATCGTTTGTTCTCGCCTGTCCCACAGAACCGGCACCGTCACGCGGCCGGAATAGGCGGGATCGGCCTTGGTGTAGATCTGATGCAGGAAATCGAGGCCGTAGAGCGTCTCGCCGGTGGCGCCGTCCTCAGCCAGGAAGGTCCAGCCGTTGGCGCCCATGAAACGATGGACGATCGAGACGGAAATCACGTCCTCGAGTTTCTTCAGTGCTCGAAAGATCAGCGTCCGGTGCGCCCAGGGACAGGCAAGCGAGACATAGAGATGGTAGCGGCCCGGCTCGGCCTTGAAGCCGCGCTTGCGGCCCTCGGCCGGCGTACCGTCAACGGTGACCCAGTCGCGCCATTGCGACTGCGCCCGCACGAACTCGCCGTCGCTCTGTTTGGTGTCGTACCCGCGGTCCTGCCATTTGCCGTCGACCAGCAATCCCATGCGATGTCCTTTCGTCTTCATAGAGATGTAGGCCGACGATGCGGAAACCGCCAGGCGTTGAACAGTTCGTCAATCGCCAGACCGGCACACGAAGGGCGCCAGGCGAAAACGGCCGATTGCAGTGGCTGAAGATTGGTGCTAGCGGAAAATCCGCATGTTCGACTTTGCCTTGATCCGGTTCGACCGACGACGAAAGGGCGCCCGCGCTTGATGAAGCGCTGACTGGCGAACGCTGCCGTTTGCAGCAAACCTTTCCCGTCTACCGGAACGCAAAGACCATGAGCATTGCCGACGTGAAATACCTGCCGGAGAATCCGGCGCATGACCCCGAAATCGAAGCTATAAACGACGAAGCCTTCGGGCCGGGCCGTTTCGTGCTGGGCGCCTACAAGATCCGTGAGGGCGGCCCGCATGAACGCGCTTTGTCCTTCGTGGCCGTCGATGGCGATATCGTTGTCGCCTCGGTGCGTATGACGCGCATTGCGGCCGGCGCCGGCCGTGCGCTGATGCTCGGACCACTTGCCGTGCGGCCGGCCTTCAAGAATCTCGGCATCGGCCGCCGGCTGGTGGCGATCGCGCTGGAGGCCGCCGCCAAGGCCGGCATACCGGCCGTGATACTTGTCGGCGACGAGCCCTATTACGGCCCGCTCGGCTTCAAGCGAATCCCGCGTGGGCAAATCTCCATGCCGCGCCCGGTCGATCCTGACCGCCTTTTGTCGCATGAGATCGTGCCGGGCGCGATGGCACGGCTGATGGGGGAGGTTTGCCACGCGGATCAGGCAAGGATTGCCGCGCACGTCGCCGCGATGGCGTGACCGTCCGGCTGCTGTTGCGCCGTCCTGTCGGGCTTCGTAGCATGTGGCTGGCAGGATGGAGGACGCCGACATGAACCCGAACGGCCAGATTGCGATCGTCACCGGCGGCGGCTCCGGCCTCGGCGAAGCGACGGCACGTGCACTGGCCGCGAAGGGCGCCGGCGTTGCCATCCTCGACCTCGGCGTCGAGCGTGCGGCGAAGATTGCGGCCGATATCGGCGGCATCGCCATCCAATGCGACGTAAGCAGCGCCGACGGCGGTGCTGCTTCAGTGGCGGAAGTGGTAAAAAAGTTCGGCGAACCCCGTATCCTGGTCAATTGCGCCGGCATCGCCATCGGCATGAAGACGATCGGCAAGGACGGCCCGCACCCGCTCGATCAGTACCGCAAGGTGATCGAGGTCAATTTGATCGGCACCTTCAACATGATCCGCCTCGTCGCCGACGGGGCCGCGAAGCTTGAGCCGCTGGAGGGCGGCGAGCGCGGCGTCATCGTCAACACCGCATCGGTCGCCGCCTATGACGGTCAAATCGGCCAGGCGGCCTACTCAGCCTCCAAGGGCGGCGTCGTCGGCATGACGCTGCCGGTGGCGCGCGACCTTGCCCGGTCGGGCATTCGCGTCTGCACCATCGCGCCCGGCATCTTCAAGACGCCGATGATGGCAGGCATGCCGCAAGAGGTGCAGGATTCGCTTGGCGCTGCAGTACCCTTCCCGTCCCGTCTCGGCGAGCCTTCCGAATATGCAGCCCTTGTGCTGCACATCGTCGAAAACCAGATGCTCAACGGCGAGACCATCCGCCTCGATGGCGCCATCCGCATGGCGCCGAAGTAGCCGACCATGAGTGCCGAAGTGGCCCCGCAGGCGAGGACCGGCCCACTTGTCGGTCTGACGGTGATCGAGATGGCCGGGCTTGGACCGGTGCCGCTGGCCGGCCTGATGTTGTCGGAGATGGGAGCCGAGGTGCTGCGCATCGAGCGGGCTGGATCGACCCAGCCGTTTCTGGCGCTACCGGATGAGTACGACATCGACCGTCACGGCCGCTCCATCCTGCGGATTGACCTGAAGCGCTGGGAAGGCGCCGAACTGGTGCTGCGCCTTGTCGAAAAGGCCGACATTCTGGTCGAAGGGTTTCGTCCTGATGTCATGGAGCGATTTGGTCTCGGGCCGGACGCGGTACTGGCGCGCAACCCGGCGCTGATCTACGGCCGCATGACGGAGTTCGGCCAGGACGGACCGCTATCGGATCGTGCCGGCCACGACATCACCTACCTCGCCTATTCGGGTGTGCTGCACACCATCGGCCAGGAAGGAAGCCGGCCAGTCCCACCGCTCAATCTTGTCGCCGATTATGGCGGCGGCGCCATGATGCTGGTTGCCGGGGCGCTGGCCGCTCTGTTTGAGCGGGCGCGATCCGGCAAGGGCCAGGTGATCGACGCCGCTCTGATCGAGGGCGCTTCGATGTTGGCGACACCTGTGCACGCCTTGATGGCGGCGGGCCTGTGGAGTGATACGCGCGGCGCGAACCTGCTGGATTCCGGCGCGCCGTTTTACGACACCTATGAGACGGCGGACGCACGTCACATCGCCGTCGGCTGCCTTGAACCCCGGTTCTTCGCTGAATTCGCAAGACTGCTGCCGCTCGACGAGCATTTTGTGCACGGCCAATACGACAGGAATTTGTGGCCGCAGATGCGCGCTGCCATTGTCAATCGGGTCGGGCAGAAGACACGGGACTACTGGGACCGTCTGTTTGCTGCGACCGATGCTTGCGTTGCACCGGTTCTGTCGTTGCGGGAAGCCAGGGATCATCCGCACAATCGCGCTCGCAACGCGTTTGTGACGTCGGGTGTGCTTGAGCGCCCCGCCCCAACGCCGCGTTTTTCGCGCTCCCGGCCGACGCTTGCCGCCATGCCGACCGATCACGATTGTCAGGCGGCGACCGTGCTGGCACGCTTCGGCCTTTCGGAAAGCGAAACTGAGGCCCTTGTCAAATCCGGTGTGATAGGGTGATAACCGGAGAATAAAAATCAGCTTAAGACGGTGCGCATTTTGGCCGACCGAAAGAAGGACGTGATCCGCGAGACCGACGCCGAAGCGGTCAGGCTGGCGAAGACGCTGATCCGCAGTGCCCGTTTCGGCGCGCTCGCGGTGATCGAGCCCGGGACCGGTTCGCCGCTGGCCAGCAGGGTTGGTGTCGCCACCGATATCGACGGCACGCCGCTGATACTTGTATCCATGCTATCCGCCCATACCGGCGCGATCCTTGCCGACCCGCGCTGTTCGCTGCTTGTTGGCGAGCCCGGCAAGGGCGATCCGCTGGCGCACCCGCGGTTGACGCTCGTCTGTCGGGCAGCACGGCTTGAGCGTGGATCCGAAGAGCATGCCTGCGCCGAACGGCGCTATCTCAACCGCAATCCGAGGGCGAAGCTCTATGCCGGACTTGGCGACTTCTCGATCTTCCGCCTCGAGCCGGAGCGCGGCAGTCTCAACGGCGGCTTTGGCAAGGCCTACTTGCTCGAACGCGCCGATCTGGTCACGACCGCGCCGATCGTCGAAGAGCTTGGCGCTGGTGAACAATCCGCCCTCGACCACATGAATGCCGATCATCGCGACGCAATTGCCGTCTACGCGCGCCATTTCGCCAAGGCCGCAGGCGACGGCTGGGTCGTCACCGGCTTCGACGCCGACGGCATGGACCTGGCATTGGGCGACGATGTCTGCCGGGTCTTCTTTCCCGAGCCATTGAGGACGGCGCGCGAGCTTAGGCATGTTCTGGTCGACATGGCAAAAACCGGCCGAGTGGCGGATTAAACACAGTCCGACAGTTAATCGCGTCGGGTCGAAAGCAAGTCTTGAGGTTTGAGCGAGATGTTCTACGCTTTCCCGGTAGCGTTGAATCGCCAGCGCACATTCGCGAGTGAGCCTATGGAATCAGACGCTATTGCCCCCATAGCGCCGGATGAGCAGGAAGGTATGGGGGATCGATGGTCTCGAAAAAGCTAATCGCCAATGCCGAATCAGCGGCTGCGTTTCTGACGCTGATGGGCAACGAGAAACGACTGTTGATCATGATCTACCTGGCCGACGGTGAAATGTCGGTGGGCGCTATCGCCGAGAAGGTTCTGCTCAGCCAATCCGCTCTGTCACAGCATCTGGCCAAACTGCGGGCGCTCGATCTCGTCGAAACCCGGCGTGACCGGCAGATGATTTACTATTCCTGTAAATCCGATGCCGTGCGCGAACTTCTCAACACGCTGGACGGGATTTTCGGCGAGGGTGAGCTATCGCAGATGGCATACCGCCCGCGTCGCTCCGGGACGTGACCGGCCAATGCATGTCGCCCAAAAGCCTGCCCTTGGGCTTGACCGAGGGTGCGAAGCGGTTTTGGAATAACGACATGCATAAAAACAAGAACTGGCCCAAGCACCTCCTACCTCGCTGACTGTCCTTAGAGCGACTTGCATCCTATTGGACGCAGAAAGTACTTTGGATCCACGCATCGAGCTGTCCGAAAGCCCACTACGATTTTCGGGACGATGCGTGTCCGCCGAGGCAAGCATGCGCCCCATTCGTATCGAAGACCCGCAAGACCCGCGCGTCGCCGCCTATCTCGACATCCGCGAGCGCGATCTTGCCGGCCGGCAGGGCCGCTTCGTTGCCGAAGGCAAGGTGGTGCTCGAAATGCTGCTCGCGGCCAAACGCTTCGCGGCCGAATCGGTGCTGGTACTCGAAAACCGGCTGGCAGGCCTCGACGGAACCCTGCGCAAGGCACCCGCGGACCTTCCGGTCTACGTGGCGGCCAGCGAGGTCATGGACGGGATTGCCGGCTTTCACATGCATCGCGGCATATTGGCGATTGGCCGCAAGGGCGCGGCGCAGCCTGCAGAGGCCTTGCTGGATAGCCTGCCTGCCCGCGCGTTGATCGTCGTGCTGGTCGGCATCGCTAACCATGACAATATGGGCTCGATCTTTCGCAACGCCGCTGCCTTCGGTGCCGATGCCGTGTTTCTGGACACGACCTGCTGCGATCCGCTGTACCGCAAGGCGATCCGCGTCTCGGTCGGCGCCGCGCTGAAAGTTCCCTTTGCCTCCTTCAATGAGAGCGTCGGCTTCACCGCAGCGCTCGACCGGCTGGGCTTCGGCCAGTTCGCTTTGTCCCCGCGCGGGCGAACCGACATCCGCGATGCGAAAAGGACTGAACGGCTGGCGCTCTATCTCGGCACCGAAGGCGAAGGCCTGCCCGAAAGCCTGCTCGCCCGCCTGCGGACGGTGCGGATCGATATGGCAGAAGGCTTCGACAGCCTGAATGTCGCCGCCGCGTCAGCCATCGCCTTACATCATTTTTCGGCGAGCAGGACCTGAGCCGCAGAAGACAAGCATCACTGCCTGGGCTCAATGCGCCGATTCGGCCTTCTGCAGCGCCCGCACGCGATCGGCAAGGCTGCGTTCGCTGCTTCCCGGTTGGTTGGGTGCCGCAAGAACCTTTGCGATCGGCGACTCCGGCCCGTCGAGCTTCGCCGTCAGGGCGACGACCTGCGCCGCCAGGTCGCTCATCTGCTCGCGCAACGCAGCGCTGGCGCGGCGTGAATCGTTGCCGTCTTCGGATTTGGATGCCTCGTAGGCGGCAAGATCCGCTGTCAGCCTCTTGTTCTCGCGGGCCAGTGCCGTCAGCCTCGCCTGCTCCCGGTCGCTGTCGAGCTTGGCGATAGCTTTTTCGATATCGCCCTTGACGGCCACATCGGCCTGGCTGCCTTGCGCTCCGACGAGAGGCACCGCCGACGCGTTTTCCACGCTTTCGCTTTTCAGCTTTTCGCGAAGCCGCGCGATTTCCTTTTCGCGGCGTTCAAGCTTGCCCTCGCGATCGGCAAGCGTGGCGAGCAGGCGCTCGATCTTCTTGTCCAGTTCGCCGGTCCTTTTCTTCTCGGCCTTCAACGCGTCTCGCGCGGCCTTGCTCTCGGCCGCGATCTCCTGTTGGCGCCTGTCCGTCTCCTTGCGCTGGCTGCGCAGCACCGAAATGTCGTCGGCCAGCTTTTGCAGTTCGGATTCGCGCGCCACAAGTTCGATCTGACGGCTGCTGGAAGAAAAGCTGGCGTCGTCATACATGTGCTCGAGCTTTTTCAGCTCGAGCACACGCTTTTCCAAGGCATGCTCGGTTTGAGCAAGCCGATCCGACAAAAGCTGCAACTGGTCTTCGCGCTGCCGAAGGTCTTCGCCCTTGGCCTCGAGTTCGGAAAGGGCCTGTTCCTTGTCCTTCCGCTCGAGCGCGAGCTCCTTCAGTGCCTCGCGGCCACGGCCGATCTCGACAAGCTGTTCGGCCGATTTCTCGCGCAACGACTTGACGCTCATCTCGAGCCGGCGCGTCGACATGGCGAACTCGGCGCGGATGCGATCCTTCTCCGCCTGGATCTCGGCCAGCGTCAGCGGCATCGAGCCCTCGACGCGTTTACGCGTCAGCATCACGGCCCGCCGCCAGATGGCCGGGGCAATCATCAGCGCCACAAAGCCGGCGCAGAGAAAGCCGAGGACAAAGAACAGGACTGACTGAACCAAGGTGACTATCCGTTATGGACGGCAAACAACCGTAAGGGACTGTGCCACGTTCGCATGACGGAATTCCAGTGCTGCGGCAAGGGTCTGCCGCAGCAATGTTCAGATCGTCGACCTTGGAACCAGTCGAGGTGACGAGCCAACCGCTTGCTCAGAACGGATTCCAGGTGGCACGCTGGGTCAGTTTGAGATAGCCGAGATTGACGCCAAGCCGGGCGCCGACGCCGGTGCGGATCGGCACCAGCAGCACATTGTTGTTCTTCATCACGTTGAAGCCGACGCCAGCCACGAGATAGGCGGAGCCGGCAACGCCGCCGAAACGATTGTAGAGGCTGTTCACGTCGTCGAGATTGTAGACCAGCATCATCACCCGCGAGCCCTCGCCGCCAAAATCCCAGCCGAGCGACGGGCCCTGCCAGAACACTTTGTGATCGCCGGCATTCTTGGTGTAGAGCATGCCTTCGCCATAGGTGAGGCCACCGATCAGCGCGCCCGAGCCCTCCTCGCCAAGCAAATAGCCATTAGGCAGGCCGTAGGAGGCGAAAATCTTCTCGACGACGGTGGCGAGCCCTCCCGACGTCGCGCCGAAGAATTTATGACCAGAATCGACGATCTCCTGGGCGGTGTATTCCTGGGCCCGCGAAGGCGAGGTTGAAAAAACGACGACAACGCCCATGAGAGCGATCGCCATTGAGATGACACGGGAAAAACTCCGGTCAGAGATGACACGGAGAAAACTCCGGTCTGAGATGACACGGAAAAAGCTCCGGTCGCAGTATCGGGAAAACATGCTTCCAATCTCCGTCAGGGAGCACTTTCGCCGACGCCTCGCATCCGTGCGGCTCTTTGGCGGCCGCTAAGGATAACTGTTATGGGCAAACTATGCCGTAATCCTTTTTCAACCATTAAGCTTTCACATGAAGATGGCGGTTAGAAGGCTGGTTCGAGCTGGTTTCGTGTCGCCCCGCAGTATCCGCGCCCTGCGTGAACACACCATTTTCGATAACGACAATTCCGGATTTGTTGCTGCACGCTTAGGCGCTGTGTATCAGTAGGCCTTGGGAGAGAGCGTGATTCGTGTGGACAGGCGTGATCATTGATCGCCCGGCCATTTCTAGTGAAATTTTGCAGGGACTTTCGCCGATGGCCGAGCTTTTCACCCTTTCCGCACCCGATCTCGCAGCGCTTTTGTGCAGCCGGGTCTGCCATGACATCATTTCGCCAGTCGGCGCCATAAACAACGGGCTTGAGCTGCTCGACGAAGGCGGCGCCGACGAAGACGCCATGAAATTGATTCGCCAGAGCGCCAGAAACGCTTCGGCCCGCCTGCAATTCGCCCGCATCGCCTTCGGCGCAGCCGGTTCTGCCGGCATGATGATCGACACGGGGGACGCCGAGGCCGTTGCGATCGCCTTTTTGAAGAACGAAAAGCCGGAACTGGTCTGGAACGGAACCCGTGCGCTGCTGCCCAAGAACAAGGTGAAGCTGCTGCTCAACCTCATTCTCGTCACCAACGCCGCCATTCCGCGTGGCGGTAAGCTTACGGTTACGATCGAAAACCTCGACACAGAACCACGCTTTGCGCTCGCCGCGAGCGGTCCGATGCTGCGCGTGCCGCCCAAATTCCTGGAACTCCATTCCGGCAACAAGCCTGAGGAACCGATCGACGCGCATTCGGTGCAGCCCTACTACACACTGCTTCTGGCGCGCGAGGCGAACATGACGATATCGATACACGCAACCGCGGAAGAAATCGTGATATCGGCTGCTTGAAGTTACTAAGATGATTGAAAAGAATAGATAAGTTTTTTTAGACAATGTTTACTACACCTTCACGGTCGAATGAAATGAACCTCCCAGGCTAGACCGGCCGAAGCATCGTCAAGAAGTTTCCGTAAAAGCTGGTCTTGCAAAAATTTTACCTATTGGCTTTTCAGCTTCTTTACCGGATTGGTCCTACCGTGCCTTTCAGTACCGCGACGCTGCCGGATTGCCGCCGCATGGCACAGAGGGCCCGGAAATGAAACGCTGCATGTTTATCGACGATTCGAGCGTCATCAGGAAGGTCGCAAAGCGCATCCTGGGTGGTTCCGACATGCTGGTCATCGAAGCTGCGCGCGGTTTTGACGCGGTCGAGATGTGCACTGCCGACATGCCGGATATCATTGTCGTCGACGGCGCCTTGCCGGACATGCAGGCGGAGGACGTCATCCGCCGGGTGCGCGCCATCGAAAGTCCGATACGGCCCCGGATCCTGATTTCGCTGGTCGAGGTCGACGTCGCTTCGATCATGCGGGCAAAGCGCGCCGGCGCTCAAGGCTATCTGCTGAAGCCGTTCAATCGGCCGCAACTTCTCGAGTGCTTCCGCACCCTGAGAATTGCAGCCTGATTCGCCGACCCCTGGCGCAGGGCCCCGAAAATCGGCGCTCTAATGTCCGCGCTATAACGCAAAAGTCCGGCCGAAGCCGGATTTTTGTCGGAAAATCGATCGGCGTCGTCAGCTCAGGCGCTGACGCGGATATCTTCCGGCTCGCGCAGCACATAGCCGCGACCCCAAACCGTCTCGATGTAGTTCTGGCCGCCGGAAGCGGCGTCAAGCTTCTTGCGCAGCTTGCAGATGAAGACGTCGATGATCTTCAGCTCCGGTTCGTCCATGCCGCCGTAAAGGTGGTTGAGAAACATTTCCTTCGTGAGCGTAGTGCCCTTGCGCAGCGAGAGCAGCTCCAGCATCTGGTACTCCTTGCCGGTCAGATGCACGCGCTGGCCGCCGACCTCAACGGTCTTGGCATCGAGATTGACCACCAAGTCGCCGGTGGTGATGACCGACTGGGCATGGCCCTTGGAACGCCGCACGATAGCGTGGATGCGGGCGACCAGTTCGTCCTTGTGGAACGGCTTGGTCATATAGTCGTCCGCGCCGAAGCCGAGGCCACGTACCTTGTCCTCGATACCGGCCATGCCGGAGAGGATAAGGATCGGCGTCTTCACTTTGGAAAGGCGAAGTGTTCTCAAGACCTCGTATCCCGACATGTCAGGGAGATTGAGGTCGAGAAGGATGATATCGTAGTCGTAGAGCTTGCCTAAATCGACACCTTCTTCCCCAAGGTCGGTCGTATAGACGTTGAAACTTTCCGATTTCAGCATCAGCTCGATGCTTTGTGCGGTTGCACTGTCATCTTCTATCAGCAGAACACGCATTTCATTCCCCTTTTCTGCTGCCGGACCATTTCACGAGCCGTCCAGGACCGGAGCAGTGATTGCCTGAGCAGAGGCTGCCATCGAATGGTTAACAAAACCTAATTCCGTGCCGTTGACGGTATCAGATTTTTTAACCCCTTTCTACACCTTATTGAATCTAATAGTGAATCACATCACCAAACCGATAATGCAAAACATTAATAAGCCAGACTAAGTGGCTCTTCGGACTCGCTGGCCGTGCTTCCGCATCGAGAGCCGGAATTTTTACCCGGCCTTAAGCCCTGAGCCGTATGATTAACAATGCCCGTAAACGAATGGTTACCGCCGGCAAAAAACTTTAGGAATTTGTTTCCTATAGTTCCGGTAAAGTCGGTGGAGACGGGTGAAGCCTGAGTTTGCCAGGTGGATTGGACGATATGTGCAGGTGTGCGTTTCCAGGAGTACCGAATCATGAAGTCACGTGAAAACCTCGTTCGGCTGAAGCAGTTTCAGGTGAACGAGAAGCGGCGGCAGTTGCTGCAACTCGACATGATGATCGCCGAATTCGAGCGCATGGCCGTCGAACTGGAGCTCCAGATCACTGCCGAAGAAAAGAAAGCCGGCATCACCGACATCAACCATTTTGCCTATCCGACCTTCGCCAAGGCAGCGCGCCTGCGCCGCGACAATCTCAGAAATTCGCAAAGCGACCTCGCCCAGCAACGAAGCGTTGCCGAATCACTGCTCGGCGAAGCCGAAGCGGAGCTTTCCAAAGCAGAAATGCTCGAATCACGCGACACCAAGATCCGAGACGCCGAAACCGGCGGCCGCAGCGCCATGATCGGCTGAAAACAAGGCTTAAAGCCAGTCGACACCCAGCGATCAGGGCGTTGCTCATCTGGAACGTCGCCGGTCATTGGTCGAGCAGCCGTCAATTTCGGGCTTACGCCACCGATCCCCTTCATGTTCCGCGACCGGCCGCATCCGGGCATCCCTAATGTCGGGCGCATGCGGTTCCGACCAGGACCTTATCTGATTGGGCAGCCCACCAGGTTCTGGCCGAGTTCGGCGCGTCGAGCGGATGTCCATCGGGCCCGAATCGCGCAGGCCTTGTGGAACTTGGCAGATCGATGCGAATGAGCTTGCCGCCTAATGTGGCAAAGACCGCTCGAAGACGCAGGCGCTATCCATGCCTTTCTCGCCGCCAGGCCGATCGGCAAGATGCTGACGGTCTGAAGCAGAGAGGACCGTTGCGGCAAAGCAAAAAGGGCGCGGATTGTCGCGCCTTTTGACTTCCTTGAACCAAGCCTTAATGCCGATATTGCTGGATGCGCGTCGTGCGCAGCCCGGCAAGGCCATATTCGTCGATCGACGCCTGCCAGGACAGGAATTCCTCGGTGGTCAGCTTGTAGCGCTGGCACGCCTCTTCGAGGCTCAAAAGCCCACCCCGTACAGCCGCGACCACTTCCGCCTTGCGCCGGATAACCCAGCGACGTGTGTTCGTCGGCGGCAGATCGGCAATCGTAAGGGGGCTGCCGTCAGGCCCGATAACATATTTGACGCGCGGTCTAACAAGATCGGTCATCGTACTCTCTACTAAAAACTCAAAGACCCAATCCCCACCACATTACCGCCACAGCTTTAAAAATTGCCTAAGCGAACCCTAATAGCTAGGTAAGGATCATGAACGCCGCGTTAGTCTTTTCGTCGGCATTTGAGACATCTGCCCGCAAGCGCCGAATCCGTTCAAAAAAATCGGCCGGTTCGCGAAGCTGGCGCACCCGGAAAGCTTGACCTATATTCCTGCCATTGGCATTCAAGCGCCCTCATCCAGGGCGCCGTGCAGAACGAAAGAACCATGAACAGCCTCGACCTTCCCGGACGTCCCGAAGATACCCGCGTCGTTGTCGCCATGTCGGGCGGCGTCGACTCGTCGGTCGTTGCCGGTCTTTTGAAGCGCGAAGGTTATGATGTCGTCGGCGTCACGCTGCAGCTCTACGACCATGGCGCGGCAACGCACCGGGCCGGCTCGTGCTGCGCCGGCCAGGACATCGACGATGCCCGCCGCGTCTCTGAGACGCTCGGCATTCCGCATTATGTGCTCAATTACGAGGAGCGCTTCCGCAAGGCGGTGATCGACCCCTTCGCCGAGAGCTATGTGGCCGGCGAAACGCCGATCCCTTGCGTTTCCTGCAACCAGACGGTGAAGTTCGCCGACCTGCTGGCGACCGCCAAGGAGCTTGGCGCCGACGCGTTGGCCACCGGCCATTACATTCGCTCCGGCGCCAATGGCGCCCATCGCGCACTGTACCGGCCGGTCGACGCGGACCGCGACCAGAGCTATTTCCTGTTCGCCACCACGCAGGCGCAGATTGACTATCTGCGCTTTCCGCTCGGCGGCCTGTCGAAGCCGCAGGTTCGCGCCATCGCCGAGGAAATGGGGTTGACGGTCGCCGCCAAGCAGGACAGCCAGGACATCTGCTTCGTGCCACAGGGCAAATATTCCGACATCATCGCCAAGCTGAAGCCGACTGCTGCCAATCCGGGCGACATCGTCCATATCGACGGCCGCGTGCTCGGCCGCCATGAAGGCATTTTGCGCTACACGATCGGTCAGCGCCGCGGCATCGGCATCGCCTCGGGCGAGCCGCTCTACGTCGTCCATCTCGACGCCGACCGGGCCCGCGTCGTCGTTGGCCCGCGCGAGGCGCTGGAGACGCATAAGATCTATTTGCGCGACATGAACTGGCTGGGCGACGCTGCACTGTCAGATATCCCGGCGGCTGGGCTGGAGCTTTTCGCCAAGGTCCGCTCGACACGCCCACCGCGCCCGGCCGTGCTGCATCACAAAGCCGGCATCACTTCGGTGGAACTGGTCGACGGCGAGTCCGGTATCGCGCCCGGCCAGGCCTGCGTGCTCTATTCCGACGATGGCAACGAGGCCCGTGTTTTCGGCGGCGGCTTCATCGAGCGTTCCGAACGCGGCGCCGAGGCCGAGGCGATGCTGACGCGACTGGCGGCCCGGCCTGCGCAGGTTCCCGCCGAATAGACGATAATCCCGATTCTCTCGGGATGGATCAGGCTCTCATACAGCCGCACTTTTTCAGGAAGGCGATCCGGTGTGGGCAACCGTGCCAGCGGTCAGGATACGCAGCACCCTGATGGCTTCCTCGCCGCTGGTGCGCGGTTCTGCCCGCGTCTCGATGCACTGGATGAAATGCTCGAGCTCTCGCGTCAGCGGCATGCCCTCGCCCACCGCCACGTAGGACGGCTCGTTGGTGGTGAAGGCCCATTGGCCGCTGTCTTGCCATACCGCGTGGCGGTAGACGGCGAGCTTGCGCTCCCACGGCTCGACATCGTCGAACACCGCCATCGCCTTGGTGCCGACCACGGTCAGCCGCCGTTCGCGGTAAGGGTTGAGCCGCGACGCGAAGAGATGACTGCGCAGACCGTTGGGAAAGCGCATGTGCAGATGCGCGAAATCGCTGAGATTGTCGAGGAGCGCTGCCCCCTCGCCGCGCACTTCGATCGGTTCCGTGCCGGTGATGGCCAGGATCATAGATAGATCGTGCGGCGCAAGGTCCCACAGCGCGTCGTTCTCGGTATGGAACTTGCCGAGCCCGAGGCGGTGCGAATGGATATAGCGGACCTCGCCGAGCTCGCCATTGTCGATCAGCGCCTTCAGCGTCTCGAAGGCTGGATGAAAGCGCAGTACATGGCCGACCATGAAGACGCGGCCATTGTCGGCCGCCGCCTTCACCGAGCGCTCGGCATCGGACACTGTCAGCGCGATCGGCTTCTCCACCAGCACGTCCTTGCCGCCCTGGACGGCGCGCACCGCCATATCGGCGTGGAACTGCGGCGGCAGCGCCATGACGATGGCATCGACGTCGCTGCGGACAAACAGCGCCTCCGGCTCGATCGACAGGCAATCCTGCTCACTGGCGAAGCCTTCGGCGCGGGCAGGGTTGACGTCCGAGACCGCGTGCAGCGCGCCGAGCGCCTTGAGGGTGCGGATGTGGTTGCTGCCCCAGTATCCGCAACCGAGGACTGCAATGCGCGGTTTCATCAATTCCAACTCTAGAATTTCGTGGCCGAGACATAGCGGCGCGCCCCGCCGAACTCAACCCCGGCATTTCTGTGCCCAATTATCTGCCCGGCAATGCTTTCCGGCCATTAGAGCGACGTGCGTCCGCTTGGACGCACAAGGTACACGTCTCAAGACGGTGACCTTCGCATGGTTACGGAAGATCGATTCCGATTTCGGAAAAGCACGATGCGATACAAGTGGCGGCATGCCGGCTGCATCGATGCTTGACAGGCTTGGCGTCCCAACCTTATATCCGCCCGACCTTGGCGAACGCTTCGACATGCCTTCTGATTTAAGGCGGATTTCGGACCTTTCGCCGCCCTGGCGGGGTAGCTCAGTTGGTTAGAGCACGGGAATCATAATCCTGGGGTCGGGGGTTCAAGTCCCTCTCCCGCTACCACTCAATTCTCCCAGAACGTTCTCTGCGTAGACTTGGTCGCCCCGAAACCCCGCAGAACAGCAGGCCCTTCGGCCGAAAGCTGGGGACTGCTGCTGGTAGTGAAGGTGCCTTTTTGCTCTCTGTCGGCCCATATTCTCCAAAGCTGGGGAGTGCGCCTTTTTAGTCCCTAGCTTTCCGCCATTGAAATCACAGGGTTTTCCGGCTCGAAAGCTGGGGATTCGTTTGGTGCAATGCCGCTAGGCGGAGAACACACAAAGCAAACCAACCGGTGACCAATTGGTCAGCCGCTTCGACCTAGGAGCCGGGGGTCCGTGCCGAACTTCAAATGTCTGGAATGGGGCCGGGAGCAGTAGGTCCGTTTGTGGTCGGGGAAGAACAATTAGCGGACCTTCAACCTCCAACGTCCGATGTCGTGAATTGACCCGAAGTAGACGCCGGCCGCTAGAATGCGGCCTCTGGCTCTGATGTTGGTTGACCGGCTCTGCTGGAGGCGCCGAACCGTCCTGAGTGTCAGGTGTCGAGCAACCTAACGTGAATGCTGAGTAAACAGCGTGACCTCGTGCGTTTTTGCTACAAGCCGCCGCCACAGGAACGGGCTTTTTACACCGTGCTGACCCATTCTTCTCCGCCGACGACTGAACTCTGAAAGGTCACCACTCTACATGTTCATCTGCAGCAATGACATCAAGCAGGATGTTTCAGGCTCAATCCTGTCTCACTTTGGGGCTGCCAACGTGTAACCTCATCGTTCGACGCCTCCACGCGTGAGCCGCGCCTGGAGAAGCACCACGATAAGAAGGAAGAGCCCGCGCACGACCGATTGCCAGGCGGCGGATAGCGAAATCCATCCCTTGCCGTTCTCGAAGTTCAGAACGTTGAAGAGAATTCCCAACAACAGCACGCCGGCGAGCGTGGTGACGACGGAACCGCTGCCGCCTGAGAGCAGCGTACCGCCGACCACAACCGCGGCAATCGCGAACAGCTCCCAGCCGACCCCTTCTGTCGGCTGGCCCGCGAAGCCCAGAGCCGCGAGCAACACCCCCGCTAACCCCGCGAGGCTCCCGCTGGCGAGATAGACAAGGAAAGTGACGCGCGCGACCGGAAGTCCCATTAGGCGCGAGGCGTCCTCGCCCCCTCCGATGGCGAGCACGGTACGCCCGGTGGCCGTGTAGTTCAGGATAATCGAGCCAAAGAAATAGGCGACGATCGCTATCGCTGTCGGAATCGGCACGATCCACATCGATCCCATGCCGACGTGCATGAAGCCACTGGTGGACGAAATCGGCACGGAGGTCTGGTTGGAGAGCAGCAAGGCAGCGCCGCTTGCCGCCAGAAGCGTGGCCAAGGTCGCGATGAACGGCATGATGTTGGCCCGGGTGATCAGGACGCCATTGACGGCGCCGACCACCAGCCCGACGCCCACTCCCGCCGCGATGCCAGGTACGATGCCATAGTGGCTGGCAAGCGCCGCTGCGACGCTGCCCAGTGCCGCAGTCGAGCCGACGCTTAGATCGATTCCCCCTGTCATGATGACGAAGCACATGCCGAGCGCGATCAATGCGAACATGGCGTTGTAGCGAATGACAGTCGTCACGTTGAAGGCCCCGAGGAAATTGTCGTAGCGCCACCAGCCGAAAAGAATGAGCGCGGCGAGCGCGATCAGCACGCCGTAGGTCCCGACCAGCCGAGCGAGGCGCGCGCGATTCATGCGTCGCGCCTTTGCTGCTGCAGCCAGACCGCAACCACGATGATCGCGGCCTTGACGATGAGTGCCGCGGCGTCGGGGACGCCGTTGGCGAGCAGCGTGTAGCGCACAAGCTGGATGGTCAGGGCTCCCATCAGCGTGCCCAGGATGGTGGCTCGGCCGCCGGTCAGAAGGGTACCGCCGACTGCGACCGCGGCGATGGCGTCGAGCTCCATGCCGAGGCCGACGAGATTGGCGTCGCTCGCCGAGTTGATGGCGATAATAACCAGTCCCGCGACGCCGGCGCAGAAACCGGAGATCGCATAAACGGCGAGCTTTGTCCGCTTGACCCCAATCCCCGCGAGCTCCGCAGCACGCTCGTTTCCTCCGGTGGCGAGGATCGAGCGGCCGAACCGGGTCCGCCGCAGCATCCACGCCGCGAGGGCTACCAGCACGATCATGACGATGACCTGGACCGGAATCCCAAGCGGACGGCCCAGGCCGATCCACTGGAACTCCGGCACCTTGAAGACCTGGAGATTCGAGTTGGTCAGTGCCTGAGCGATGCCACGGCCAGCGATGAAAAGGACAAGTGTAGCCACGATCGGTTGTATTCGAAACTGCGCTATTAGCCAGCCATTGAACAGGCCGCACAACGTCGCGGCCAGCACAGCCGCCACCATCGCTACCGCGACGGCAAGCGCGACATGACCGCCGAAGAGGGGGCTCAGGAAGATCAGCGGTGCCAGCGCGCCGGCAATGGCCATCATCGACCCGACCGACAGATCGATCCCGCCTGTGGCAATGACCAGCGTCATGCCGGTGGCTACGATGACGATGGTGCAGACCTGCGTCAGGTTGACGTTGAGCGTCTGCAGGGTTGCGAAATTGCGGGTGAAGGCGAGGTTGAAGAGGATGAGCAGGACGAGCGCGATCAGCGTGCCGTAGCGGGCACCGAAGGCGATCAGCGAGAAGCCCCCGCTCGCGTTCAGACCGGACCGGCGTCGAGCGACCTCGGTCACGGCCGCGTCTCCTCGTGGTTGATGTGCCCCTGCGCCATCGCTGCAAGGATGTTGTCGTCGGTGATCGCATCGTCCGTCAACTCAGCGACAGTGCGGCCATCGCGCAGCACGAAAACCCGATCTGCGCCTTCCGTCACCTCCTCCAGTTCGGAGGAAATCATGAGGACGGCGATTCCACTGTCGGCAAGCGAACGGATGAGGCGCTGGATCTCGCCCTTTGCGCCAACATCGATGCCGCGAGTCGGCTCGTCGAGAATGAGGATATCCGGGTTCATCGCCAGCCAACGGGCCAGCAGAACCTTCTGCTGGTTGCCACCGGAGAGCTCGCGGATCTTCTGGTCCGGACTGGAGCACTTGATGGCCAGGTCCTTGATGAAGCGTTCCACGATTTCGCGCTGCCGCTCTTCTTTGACAATCCCATACGGGCTGATGCGCGGGAGCAGCGCCAGGGTGAGGTTCTCGGCGACGCTCATCTCTGGGACAATGCCTTCGAGTTTGCGATCCTCCGTGACGAAGCCCAGCCCCGCGTCGATGGCGTCGCGCGGATGGGTCGGTGAATATGGCTCGCCGCTTAGCGACATGCTGCCGGCGCGCGGGCGGTCCGCCCCAAAGACCACGCGTGCGGTTTCGGTGCGGCCGGCGCCCAGCAGACCCGCGAAGCTTGCGATCTCACCGCGCTGAAGCGCGAAGCTGACGTCGTGCACCGCCTGGCGGGTGGCGAGCGACGTCGCAGTCAACACCGTCTCACCGCCGGCGTCGCGCGCGGGCTTCCGGAATGCGGTCGCATGGCCCTGCGCCTTGCTGACGTCACGGCCGAGCATTGCCGAGACCAGTTCGAGCTTTTCGATTTCCGCCATCGCGGCCGTTCGCACCGTGCGTCCATCGCGCATGATCGTAACCCGGTCGCAGACCTCGTAGAGTTCGTCGAGCTTGTGCGAGACGTAGACGACTGAAACGCCTTCCGCCTTCAGCTGGCGGATGACCTTGAACAGCACCTGGACCTCCTGCTCGTCGAGCGAGGAGGTGGGTTCGTCCATGATCACCAAGCGTGCCGAAAAGCCGATTGCGCGCGCGATGGCGACCATCTGCTGCGTCGCCGTGGAAAACTCCATCAACGGGCGCCGCACGTCGAGCTTGATGCCGAACCGACTGAGCAGACGCTCGGCGTCGTCATGCATGGCGCTCCAGTCGAGTAGGCCGAAGCGGCGCTTTTCGCGTCCCAGGCAGATGTTTTCCGTGAGGCTCCGCATCGGCACCAGGTTGATCTCCTGGTAGATGGTGCTGATGCCGCTTGCCTGCGCACGCTGAGGCGACGTTACCTCAAACGGCGTATCCTGAAACAGGACTTCGCCCCCGTCGCGACGGTAGTAGCCGGTCAGCACCTTGATGAGGGTGGACTTGCCGGCCCCGTTCTGTCCGATCAACGCATGGACCTCGCCAGCCGCAACCTCGAGCGAAGCCTGCGTCAGCGCCGGGATACCGGTGAACCGTTTGTCGATGCCCCGCATGGAGAGCAAAAGGCCGTCAGGCATCGGCGATTCCCCCAGTCAGAGCCAGTCAGAGCGAGATTCAGCAAGGATAGAACAGGCCACTCGCCGGAGCCAGCGGGCGGCCTGCTTCATCTCAATACGCGGAGCCGATCAGCTTGGCAGCGTTCTCGGGCGTGTAGAGCTCGTCGGGGTTTATGAGCACTGGCGGGATCTGGTCGCCGTTTGCATAGGCGACCGCCGTGTCGAACGCCTTCGGACCGAAGCGCGGGTTGCATTCGACCACCGCCTCGACCTTGCCGTCGACGACGAGCTGGACGATTTCCTTGCCGCCGTCGATCGAGAACACCAGGCAGTCGTCACGACCGGCCTTGCGGCCAGCAGCCTCCAGCGCTGCGATGGCGCCGATCGCCATCTCGTCGTTGTGGGCATAGATGACATTGGCTTCCGGGTGCGCCTGCAGCAGCGTCTCGGCGACCTGACGGCCCTTGTCGCGCGCGAAGTCGCCCGACTGCGAGGCAACGATCTTGTAGTCAGGGTGCTTGGCAATGACGTCGTCGAAGCCTTTCTTGCGATCGTTGGCCGGCGAGGAGCCCACGGTGCCTTCGAGCTGGATGATCGTTTTCTTGTCGCTGCCCATGGCGACCAGATAGTCGGCGACGCGCTGGCCTTCCTCGACGAAGTTCGAACCGATGAAGGTGACATAGTCCTCCCCGGGCTTGGCCAAGCTCTGGTCGACGTTGCGGTCGAGCAGGATGACGGGGATGTTGGCCCCCTTGGCCGCCATGATGGCCGGGATCAGCGGCACTTCCTCGCGCGGGGCGAGGAAGATTAGGTCGACCTGCTGGGCGATCATGGAGTTGACGTCGGCGACCTGCTTGGCCGCCGAGCCTGCGGCATCGGTATAGACCAGCTGCCAGCCGCGCTTGGCCGCCTCGTCCTGCATGGACTTGGTCTGGGCCAAACGCCAGGGATTGTTCGACTCGGTCTGGGCAAAGCCAACCTTATAGGTGTCCTTTTTGGCGAGCGGCGGGGCCGCAGCGAAGGCGCGGCTCGCGAACGAGGCAGCGGCGGCGGTCGCAGCCGACGAAATTAGTAGATGGCGACGAGTGATCTTCATGACGTTCCTCCCATTGGGCTTTGGTTGTTTGTATGCACGTTCGACTGCAGTTGCCAGGCACTTCCTCCGTTGTTCAGTTGATGGCGAAGCCGCCGTCGACGGGCAAAGTGAGCCCGTTGAGGGTGCCCGCGGCATCGCTTAGAAGGAAGAGGATGACCGCGGCAACGTCCTTGGGCTGTAGGAACCGGCCAAGCGGAATGCGGTTCAGTATCGATTGGGCCTTCGCCGCGTCGCTCCAGGCCTTTTCGGCCATCGGCGTCAGCGTCACCGTCGGGTTGACGCAGTTGACGCGGATGCCTTGGCGGCCGAGTTCGTTGGCCATGACGCGGCTCATCGCGTCGAGGGCTCCCTTGCTGGCACAGTAGGCGGCGTGGTCGGCCCAGCCCATCCAGGCGGCGTTGCTGGAGACGTTGACGATGGCGCCGCCCAATCCCCTGGCGATACGGTCGCGGGCATATTCCTGCGCCACGATCATGGGAGCGCGGGTGTTGACGGCGTGGAGATGGTCGAGGCTTTCGGTGCTGGTCTCAAGGAACGGCTCGAGGATAGTGGTGCCGGCATTGTTGACGAGCAAGTCGACCGGCACGGCGCGGCACACGGCGCCGCGGGTCGCCTCCGCATGGGCGAGATCGACCACGATAGTCGCGCAGCCGATTTCGGCAGCAAGGGTATCGAGATCGCTTTCCGAGCGGCTCATCGCCACCACCTTGGCGCCGTGCTCGGCCAGCATGACGGCGGTGGCACGGCCGATGCCCTTGCCGGCCCCGGTAACCAGCACCGATTTGCCCTCAAGCGACATGTCGCTGCTCCTGTCGCTGAGCTTGCAGCACGAAGGTGGCGCATCGATCTCCCAGCATCATCGCCGGCGCGGCCGTGTTGCCTGAATTGATGTTCGGACAGGCTGACATGTCGGCGACGCGAAGGTTATCCACTCCACGAACCCGCATCGCCGCATCCAGGACAGCCATCCGGTCTCCGTCAGCGCCCATGCGCGCCGTACCGGCTGGGTGGTAGTTTGTCTTTACCATCTTCTTGCAGTGCGACGCGAGGGCTCCGTCGCCTAAATTGTCCGGTTCCGGCCTCAGGATCCGGTGGATGCGGTCGCCAAGCGGCGGGTTCTGGAAGGCGCGCAGGAAGAAGCGTTGTCCGGCAATCATCGTTGCCATGTCGTCCGAGTGCTTGAGCAGATGCGGCGAGACAATCGGCATGGCGGCCGGATCGGCGGAAGCCAGTTTCACAAAGCCGCGCGACTTCGGCTTGGTGACCACCGTAGTCACCGTGACACCATAGGTGGGCTTGATGAGCTGCAGCAGGTCGCGGTCGAGATAGACGAAGGGAACGCAGAAGGCCTGGATCGTCGGCTCGGCGTCCGGATCTAGCGGGTTGATGAAAGCGCCGGCCTCAACGCCTGCCGAGGTGACTAAGCCCGTACCGAACAGCTTTAACTGGATGCCGTGCATGAGCATGCGCCAGCCGCCGGTGTGCGTGAAGTAACCGTAGGGTCCGTTGCATGTCGCAAGGATGGGCACTTCGGGGTGGTCGATCAGGTTCTGGCCCACCCCCGGCAAATCGGCCACGACATCGATGCCGTGCGCTGCGAGCTCGTCGGCGGGCCCGATGCCGGAGAGCATCAGCAGCTTCGGCGTCACCAGCGCCCCTGACGAGACGACGATTTCGCTGTCCGCGTAGGCTGTGCGCTCGCCGGCGCCATCGTTGTAGGTCACGCCGACCGCGCGCCTGTTTTGGATCACAACCCGGTGGACAACGGCATTGAGCTTGACGGTGAGCAGCGGGTTGCTGCGAAGAGGCTCAATAAAAGCGTAGGCGGCGCTGCTGCGCTTGCCGCGCCGGTTCATGAATTGGTAGAACCCAACGCCGCGCTGACTCTCCCCGTTGAAGTCGGGCGTGAAGGGAACGCCAAAACCCTGGACGGTCTGCACAAACCAGCGCGAGAGATCGTCGATGTGACCGGGATCGGAGACGAGCAGCGGCCCGTCGCTGTTGTGACGCTCGCCGTAGAGCCGGTTGTTGCCTTCCATTCTGCGGAAGTGAGGCAGCACATGCTGCCAATCCCAGCGCACGCCGGCGTTGTTGCCGCGCAGCAGGCTGTCCCATTCTTCGTAGTCGGATGGCCGGCCGCGTATATAGACCTGCGCGTTCACCGACGTGCCGCCGCCTAGCACGTTGCCCTGGCTGATCTCGTGAACGCGGCCGTCCAGATGTTCCTGCGGCGTCGTCCTGTGATACCGCATGAACTTGCTGCCGTTGATCATCTTGAAGATGCCGGGCGGCATGTCGAGCAGCGGATGACGGTGCGAATGACCGGCTTCCAGCAAAAGGACGCGCCGGCCCGCCTCGACCAGCCGCGCAGCCGTGACGCAGCCCGCGGCACCGCCTCCGACGACGATGTGGTCGTAGGTCTCACGCATGCGATCGCTGCGCCTCGTCTACGGCCGGGTCGACGAATGTACCGCGCACATACTCCCAGGCAGCCCCCAGGTGGTTCTGCAGCGCCCGTTCGGCGGTGTCAGGATCGCGCTCGACGATAGCTTCGAATATATCTCGGTGGCTTAGATAGTTGATGCGATTGCGGTCCGGGGAGCGAAGCATCCGCTCCCAATGCGGCGCGAGCCAGGATGTGAATGCCTTGTGCACGGAAGGGAATACAGGATTAGCCGGCACCTCGTAGAGTACTGCGTGAAAGGCGACATCGGTTACATAGAAGCGCTGTGAATCCGCGATGGCCTGCTCGTTCGCCGCGAGGGCGGAACGCAGGGCTGAAATGTCCTCTTTACGGGCGTGAAGAGCTGCTTGCCGGACCAGCGCGGCCTCGATGAAGACGCGGGTTCCGTACAAATTCTTGACGCCTATGTTGCTACTCAGCAGATGCGAAACGATCCCGCCGACCGCTGACAGAGCGGCATCGTATCCGGGTCGGCGGACGACCGGGCGGAAGCGGTGTCGCGCCTCGATCAACCCCTTGCTTGCGAGGCGGGCGACGGCCTCTCTGGCGACCGTTCGGCTGACGCAATATTCGGCCATCAGCTCACGTTCGGCCGGCAAGAACGAACCGTCGGGCAGTTCGCCGAGTGAAATGCGCGACTCGATGCGGGCCACCACCGCATCCGCCGCGGAGGTGGCGGGGGAAACGATGTCGGGCGAAAGCTTCACCTCATTCAGCATGCGCATTCCTGCAGCTTCACGAGCCCCTTTGATCCACCAGTTCCAACCAAAGCGCAAGGCGATTTATATTTTTAGTCATACCAAAAATCCAACCGGCGCTTTGCCATTGACTAATGCTGGAAAACGCGTCTTTCTGACGCCGATTTCGTCAGACCAAACATAGAGCCTGGCGTGCGTGCAATGCTCTCAAAACTGGCCGGAACTGGAGCAGTGGCGATCGACATGATCGTCAAAAGTGCGCAGGAGACTGTTTCTGAGAACCGAGGATAGGAGCCAAGGAACGTGAGCACCAGCATCGCAGACGTTCGCTGCCAGCTTTTTCGCGTGCCGCTAAGCCATGCGATGGGCGACGCCAAGCACGGCATCCATACCCATTTCGAACTCGTAACCGTCACCATTCGACTTGCAGATGGCAGCGAGGGTACCGGCTACACTTATACCGGCGGCAAAGGCGGTCGCGCCATCCAGGCAGTAATCGAGTACGATCTGAAGCCCTTTCTGATCGGCAAGGATGGCGCGGCCATCGACGCCATCTACGACGGCCTGTGGTGGCACATCCACTATGTCGGCCGTGGCGGCATCACGGCGTTCGCCATGTCGGCGGTCGACATCGCGCTTTGGGACCTGCGGGGAAAAGCCGACGGCAAGGCACTGTGGCAGCTGGCCGGCGGCGCTGGCCGCACGGCCAAAGTCTATCGCGGTGGCATTGATCTCAATTTCACGCTCGACCAGCTTCTCTCGAACGTCACAAGCTATCTCGACGCCGGCTTCACGGCGGTGAAGATCAAAGTCGGCCAGCCGACGCTTGAGGAAGATGTCCAGCGGGTCACCGCTGTACGCGACCTAATCGGACCAGAGGTCACCTTCATGGTCGATGCCAATTACGGGCTTGACGTGCAGCAGGCGATCGCCGCCGCGAGAGCTTTCGAGCCATTCAACTTGCTCTGGTTCGAAGAGCCGATCGAGCCCGATGACTATCTTGGTCATGCCGAAATAGCAGATGCCACCGGGATGCCTCTCGCCATGGGGGAGAATCTCCATACAATCCACGAGTTCAGATACGCTTTGGCGCAATCGAAGCTTTCCTATATCCAGCCTGATGCCAGTAATTGCGGGGGGATCACCGGCTGGTTGAGAGCGGCCGCATTATTCGGCCCTGCAGGAATTCCGGTCTGCAGCCATGGGATGCAGGAGCTACACGTGAGCCTGGTTGCCGGCTGCCCGAGCGACGGCTGGGTGGAGGCGCACAGCTTTGATATTGACCAGTATACGACCCGGGCTCTGATGGTCGATCAGGGGCAGGCGGTTGCTCCGGACACGCCTGGCACCGGCGTCACCTTCAACTGGGAAAAGCTCGCGCCACACGCGATAGCGTGACTGTTGGTAGCGCAAAAGCTCGATTCTACTCCTTGAATGCGGTCTGCACGTGCGACGCCCAGACAAACTATTCCGTCGCTGAGGCGACAACACGCTTAACCATTTATCCGCCGGCACGTGGCAGCAGGAAATCTCAGCGCTCTTGGCAAAGGCCGGGCGAGGAGCCGCGGCATTGTCTGGCAGTGTCACGGCTCAAAAACGGGATTACCATCGCGCATATGACGTTGAACTCATGTCAGCTCTTGTTGAATGGCCGGGACCGAGCAATGACCGCCACGAGGCGCAAAGCTGCCGTTGGTATGTTGCAACATAATGATTTGCTTTGGCCAGCAGACGAACCAGGCCGTCACGCAGTTCCCCGGAACAGATCCTCTCGAAGCGTGTTGCGCCAGCTCCAAGCTGAATGGAGCACGACCATGAAGCCCGAAGACGCCACCTATCCTCCTCTTGATGTCGCCAAGCCTGTCGCCCCTGGGATCTGGATCGTCGACAGCGGACCGCTGAGCGTGATGGGCATTCCAGTCCCGGTGCGCATGACGGTTGTCCAGCTCGGGAATGGCGGTCTCCTGCTTCATTCACCAACACGGTTCGTTTTTGAGCTGAGAAAGCAGCTCGAGCAGATTGGTCCGATAGTGCATCTGGTTGCGCCAAATAGCGCACACTGGACCTTCCTCAAGGAGTGGCAGAACCATGTGGAGGGAGCGCAGACTTGGGCCGCTCCGGGCTTGCGCCATCGGGCAAAGGTCTGCCGGGCCGGCGTCAGGATCGATCACGATCTGGCCGCAGTGGCGCCGGAGGCCTGGTCGAAAGATCTCGATCAGGTTGTCGTTCCAGGAGCCGGTGGGTTCACCGAATTCGCGTTCTATCACAAGAACAGCCGAACTATGGTGCTTACGGATCTAGTTCTGAATCTCGAACCGGAGAAGCTGCCGTTCATCATCAGGCCGGCGGCGCGCCTCTTAGGCGTCACGGCACCTGTGGGGAAGGCGCCCATTTACCTGCGGATGA
>NZ_JAMYLQ010000027.1:0-115954 GCF_040318115.1 Mesorhizobium sp. M1312
GCCTCCACTCCAGCCAGCATCTTGAATCACAAAACCGACTGATCCGGAATCCCCTTCGATTCCGTCAAATGAGGAACCGCTCTAGGTGGACTTGCACAAACCTTCGAGATTGGCTGAAGCCACCTACGTTCGTCATCCCAGGGCGGAGCAGGAGCGAAGCGACGTCGCGGAGACCCTGGGATCCATGCCGTAACTTCCGAGCGTCGCGACGGTGCAGAGCCTTAGATGTCGGAGGGCAGCGTGCATGCTGCCGATGTTGCAACGGCTTTCATTTCTGCACCGCGGTATTCCTCGGCCACGGTCACGGAATGGATCCCAGGGTCTGCGCTCCGCTTCGCGTTCGCTCCGCCCTGGGATGACGAAGTGTCGAGACCTAAGCCCCCAGCCCTTCGAACAGGATCGTCGACAGATAGCGTTCGGCGAAGGACGGGATGACCACCACCAGGTTCTTGCCCTTGTTCTCCGGCCGCGAGCCGACGACGATCGCCGCCTGCAGGGCGGCGCCCGAGGAGATGCCGACCGGCACGCCTTCGAGACGGGCGACGAGCCGCGCATTGGCGACCGAATCCTCGTTGGAAACCTTGACGATTTCATCATAGATCGTCGTATCGAGGATCTTCGGCGCGAAGCCGGCGCCGATGCCCTGGATCTTGTGCGGGCCGGGCTGGCCGCCCGACAACACCGGCGAGGCTTCCGGCTCGACGGCGACGACATGCACGGAGGGCTTGCGCTGCTTCAACACCTGGCCGACGCCGGTAATGGTGCCGCCGGTGCCGATGCCGGCGACAAAGATGTCGACCTCGCCATGGGTATCGTTCCAGATTTCCTCGGCCGTGGTGCGGCGGTGGATTTCCGGATTGGCCGGATTCTCGAACTGCTGCGGAATAATGGCGTCGGGCAGCGTCGCGGCCAGCTCATCGGCCTTGGCGATGGCGCCCTTCATACCCTTCGGCCCTTCGGTCAGCACCAGTTCGGCGCCGAGCAGCGCCAGCATCTTGCGGCGCTCAACCGACATGGTTTCCGGCATGGTCAGGATCAGCTTGTAGCCTTTGGCGGCGGCGGCAAAGGCGAGCGCAATGCCGGTGTTGCCGGAGGTCGGCTCGATCAGCGTGGTCCTCCCGGGCGCAATCCTGCCCGATGCCTCCAGCGCCTCGATCATCGAAACTCCGATGCGATCCTTGACCGAGCCGATCGGGTTGAAGAATTCGAGCTTGGCCAGCAGATTGGCTACGACGCCCTTTTCATTGGCGAACTTGTCGAGCCGTACCAGCGGCGTGTCGCCGATCGTCTCGGTGATAGAATTGTAGATGCGGCCGCGGCCGGGCACATGCACGGTGGTGGCGGGCTTGTTCATTGGTTTCGCTCCCAAGAGTTAGGCGGGCAAGAGTCAGGCAATTAAATCTCGACAAGGCAGGATAAAGCCTTCGGCCGCGCAAGATAGTCTGCCGTTTGAAAATATCCGAGTGGATCGCATTCTGAAAACACCCTCGCCCCGGAAAAGCATTTCAGGCGTGGCCAAAACTGGCCTATTGCCGGGCGGCGATCGCGGCGGCTGCTCCGACCATGAAAGCGGCGGCGGTGCGGTTCAGCGCCCTCAGCGCGCGCGGCGACTTCAGAAGCCCGCGCGCCTTGGCCGCCAGGGCCAGATAGGGCACCAGCACCACCAGGAGCACGACGAGGGTTAGCGCGACGAGGATGCCGTAGTCGGCCAGCGTGATGGTCTTCAGATCGACGATGGTCGGCGTGATGGCGAGATAGAAGATCATCGTCTTTGGATTGCCGAGCGTGACGGCGAGGCCGGCAATAAAGCTCGACACCAGCCCGCCCCTGCCTTTCTTAGCCTCCACCGTTTCGGGCGTGATGCCGCTTGTCCAGAAGCGCCAGCCCAGGAAAGCGAGATAGGCGACGCCCAGCCACTTGATCGCCAGGAAGACCATGCCGAAGGTCTGCGCGACGAGAGCGAGGCCGAGCACCACGGCGGTGAGATAGGTGAGATCGCCGAGCATCAGCCCGAAGGACATGGCGAGCGCCGAGCGAAAGCCGGATCCGAGCGCACGCGCAATAAGCGCGGTCAGCCCCGGGCCAGGAATGGCGGCGGCGATGCCTAGGGCCGCGCTATAAGCGAGGAATCCAGTGAGGGTCATGGTTCGGCCTTAGCGCATGACCCCGAAAAACGGAATCGACCTTTAAAGACTGCGCCTTGTCGCATAAGGGCGGTCAGGCGTGTACCCCCTGAGGGACGAATTCGATTGCACCAGGGCCCTCGGCCGGGCGAACTCGCCGATCAAGATGGGCTCTTGCCGCAAGTGACGCGCCAGATGGTGCCGCTGCCGTCTTCGGTGACGATCAGCGCGCCGTCCTTGGCCACCGCCACGCCGACCGGGCGGCCCCAGACCGCATCGTCGGAGACGACAAAGCCGGTCATGAAATCCTCATACTCGCCGGTCGGCCTGCCATCCCTGAACTTGAGCCTTACCACCTTGTAGCCGGTCCTGACGCCGCGGTTCCACGAACCGTGCAGGGCCACGAAGGCGTCGCCATGATAGTCGGCCGGAAAGTTCTTGCCGTCGTAGAAGGCGATGTTGAGCGGCGCCGAATGGGCCTGCATCAGCACGTCGGGCATGGTGACCTTGCGGGCAAGGTCTGGGCGTTTGCCTGTGTGGCGCGGATCCTCGTTGTTGCCGATGTAGTACCAGGGCCAGCCGTAGAAGGCGCCGTCCTTGACTTCAGTCGCAAATTCGAACGGCACATTGTCGCCGAGCCCATCGCGCTCGTTGACGACGCACCACAGCGAACCGGTGGCCGGCTGGACGGTCATGCCGGAACAGTTGCGCAGGCCGGTGGCGAGGACCCGCCTGTTTTTGCCGTCGGGATCGAAGGCCAGCACATCGGCGCGGCCTTCCTCTGAGCCCCAGATCGCTCCAAGTGGCTTCGACTTCGCCCACGCATCGAGGCCGCCATCCGGCTCCGCTTCGACGTCCTCGGCAATGTTCGAGCCGGAGCCGACCGATAGATAGAGCGTCTTGCCGTCTGGAGAGAAGGCGATGTCGCGGGTCCAGTGACCGCCCGAGGGAATATTGTCGACGATGGTTTCCGGCTCGCCGGAGGCCTTCAGGTCACCGTCCTGGTAGGGAAAACGAACGATGCTGTCGCTGTTGGCGACATAGACCCATTGCGGCTTGTTTCCCGGCGGATAGAAGGCGATGCCGTAGGGGCGGGTGAGTTTCGTGGCGTAGGTCGATTTCTCGGCCGGCTTCGCGCTGCCCTCAACGAGACGGAATATCCGTATCTGGCCGGCTTTGCTGTTGGCGACAAACAGATCACCGTTCGGTGCAACGCGGACGGCACGCGGATTGTATATGCTGGAGGCGATCATCTCGGCCGAGAAGCCCGGTGGAAGCTGTGGCCCGGCACCTTCGGGCATTTCGGCCCGGCCGGCGCTGTTCCTTGCGGATTGGCTGACATCGGGCGCCCGCAGGTCCTGCGGCCGGAGCAGGCGTCGCATGCCCGGCCGGTCGTCTTTCCAGCCGCCGAAGGCGGCTTCGCCTGTCAGAACCCGCTGATCCGCTTGCTGGGCGAAAGCCGCTGTTGTAAGAAACGAGGCGGCTGCAATGGCCGCAAAACCGCCAGATCGGATCAACCTGTCCTCCAAAGCTTGACCCGATTCTGTGAAACCGGCTAGCTCGACGGTCGTTCCGCTTCGAGTGGTTCAGCACACGGAGAGTTGAAGCAAAATCGACCGTTTTGTCCTTCGGGCTCAGTTTCCGGCCGCGTAAAAATCGTCGTCGAGGCGCTTTTCCAGTGCGACGAGATCGGCCGGCAGCGGCAGGCCCATGGCGCGCATCTCCCTCAGCTTTTCGCGCAGCTGCTCCTGCACTTCATGCTGATCCTCGGGCTGGTTGATCATCTGCTCGAGCAACAGGCTGATCTGGGCTTTGAATGCTTCCAGCGCCATTTTTTTCTCCTTGAGGTCCCTAAAGCGTGTCGCGTTTGAAAGGATCGTGCGACGCGCTTTGATTTGGGCGACATGCATTACCTCAGCATGCGGGAAATAAGCTGCGCGGTATAGTCGACCATCGGCACGATGCGTGCATAGTTCAGCCGGGTCGGGCCGATGACGCCGAGCGCGCCGATGACGCGGGCGTCCTTGTCGCGATAGGGCGCCACGACCAGCGACGAACCCGACAGCGAAAACAGCTTGTTTTCCGAGCCGATGAAGATGCGTACGCCGGATCCTTCCTCGGCAAGGTCGAGAAGCTGGATCAGCCCGTCCTGCGTCTCCAGATCCTCGAACAAATGCCGCAGCAGCTCGATGTCGGCCTGGGCGGTGACATTTTCCAGCAGATTGGCGCGGCCGCGCACAATGAGACGCGCCGGCAGGCCGCTTTCGGCGCCGGCCCAGACCGCAAGGCCCTTCTCGACCAGATCCTGCGACAGCGTGTCGAGGGCGGCCTTGGTCTCTTCCTTGATGCGGGCGATCTCGATCCGTGCCTCGGCCAGCGTGCGGCCACGGATATGGGCATTTAGGAAGTTCGAGGCTTCGTGCAGTTGCGAGACGGTGATGCCGGCGGGCAGATCGACGACGCGGTTTTCGACGTCGCCGTTCTGCGAGACCAGCACGGCCAGCGCCTTGTTCGGCTCGAGCTGGATGAATTCGATGTGCTTGAGCGCCACCTCGTTCTTGGCGGCAAGCACGAGGCCGGCGCCGCGCGACATGCCGGACAGCATCTGGCTGGCCTCGGTGAGCATATGTTCCAGCGTCGCGCCAGAGCCGGAGGCGCGCACCTGCGCCTCAATGGTGCGGCGCTCCTCGTCGGAGAGATCGCCAAGCTCCATGAAAGCATCGACGAAGAAGCGCAGGCCGGCCTGGGTCGGCAGCCGGCCGGCCGAGATATGCGGCGCATAGATCAGGCCGAGATGCTCGAGATCACTCATCACGTTGCGGATGGTGGCGGGCGACAGCGAAGACGGCAGGATACGCGACAGGCTGCGTGAGCCGACCGGCTCGCCGTCCTTCAGATAGGAATCGACAATGCGCCGAAAGATGTCGCGCGAGCGCATGTCGAGCGACTGGAGTGCGGGCGATTGAAGCGCAGGCGACTGGAGCACTGCCGCCGCCTGGGAATTGGGATCGACTGCCTTGGTCATTTCGAGCCAAATACCTCCGGCCCAAAGATATAGACTTCGACCACGCCGGCGCAACTGGTCCATTTTCCTTTGCGCCTCTCGTCGCGTGCGGCTACAAGCCGGCCACGATTCCGAAAAATAGGATAAAAGCCTGAATGCGCCCTTCTAAACGCCAACTCGACGAAATGCGCGCCATCTCCTTCGAACGCGGCGTCTCCAAGCACGCGGAAGGTTCGTGCCTGGTGAAGTTCGGCGACACGCATGTGCTGTGCACCGCCAGCCTCGAGGAAAAAGTGCCGGGCTGGATGCGCAATTCCGGCAAGGGCTGGGTGACGGCGGAATACGGCATGCTGCCGCGCTCGACCGGCGAGCGCATGCGCCGTGAAGCTTCGGCCGGCAAGCAAGGCGGCCGCACTCTGGAAATCCAGCGGCTGATCGGCCGTTCCCTGCGCGCCGTGGTCGACCTGCAGGCGCTCGGCGAGCAGCAGATCACCGTCGACTGCGATGTGATCCAGGCCGATGGCGGCACGCGCACTGCCTCGATCACCGGCGGCTGGGTGGCGCTCCACGACTGCCTGCGCTGGATGGAAGCCCGGCAGATGGCCAGCGTCGCCAAGGTGATGAAGGACCATGTCGCGGCGATTTCCTGCGGCATCCATGACGGCCAGCCGGTCATCGACCTCGACTATCTCGAAGACTCCTCGGCCGGCACCGACGCCAACTTCGTCATGACCGGCAAGGGCGGCATCGTCGAGATCCAAGGCACGGCCGAGGGCGAGCCTTTCTCGGAGGAGCAGTTCACGGCGCTGATGGAATTGGCCAAGAAGGGCATTCAGCGACTGGTCAGCCTGCAGCAGATGGCTGTAGCTTAGCATTCGGTTCTGTCATGACACCCTCAGCCATCCTCGAATCAGCGCTCTACGTGACCGACCTCGATGCCGCGGAAGAATTCTATTCCGGCGTGCTCGGGCTCGATCTGCTGGGCAAGGTCGATGGCAGGCACCTTTTCTTCCGTTGCGGGGACGGCGTGCTGCTCATCTTCAACGCCGAGGCGACCAAGGTGCCGCCGGCGCCCGATGCCAGGCTGAAAGTACCGCCGCACGGCACTGTCGGCGACGGCCATCTCTGCTTTGCGGCAAGCGCGGACGAGATCGTGCGCTGGAGAGCGCATCTGGAAGCGAAGACGGTTGCCATCGAAAGCGAGTTCGAATGGCCGCAAGGCGGCCGCTCGATCTATATTCGCGACCCGTCCGGCAATTCGATCGAATTCGCCGAGCCAAGAATCTGGGGCCTCTGATGCATTCGCTTGATGGGCACAGAATTGTCGTAGCCAGCCACAATGCCGGCAAACTGCGCGAATTCGCCGATCTGATGGCGCCATTCGGCATAGAAGCGAAGTCGGCCAAGGAATACGGCCTGCCGGAGCCGGACGAGACCGGCACCACCTTCGAGGAGAACGCCTATATCAAGGCTTTTGCCGCCGCTAAGGCGACAGGCCTGCCGGCATTGTCGGACGATTCCGGCCTGTGTGTCGATGCGCTGGGCGGAGCGCCCGGCGTCTATACCGCCAATTGGGCCGAGGCGCCGGACGGGTCCCGCGACTTCGGCATGGCGATGCAGCGAGCGGAAGTGGCGTTGCAGGAAGTCGGCGCGGTCGCGCCCGCGCAGCGCAAGGGCCGCTTCGTCGCCGTCATCTGCCTGGCCTTTCCCGACGGCGCGGCCGAATATTTCCGAGGCGAGGTCGAGGGCACGCTGGTATGGCCGCCGCGCGGCGAACTCGGCTTCGGCTACGACCCGGTGTTCGTGCCGGATGGTTTCCAAAAGACCTTCGGCGAGATGACCGCAGAGGAAAAACATGGTTGGAAGCCCGGCCAGCCGACGGCATTGTCGCACCGCGCCCGCGCCTTCCAGAAATTCGCGCAAGCCAGACTGGATTTGGCACGATCGGGCGCGAAATGACCATGATGCTCGACCGCAGCCCCGGCTTCGGCGTCTACATCCACTGGCCGTTCTGTGCGGCCAAGTGCCCCTATTGCGACTTCAACAGCCATGTCCGCCACCAGCCGGTCGACCAGAAGCGTTTTGCGCGCGCCTTCGAGACCGAGCTTGCGACGATGCGCGACCGCACCGGACCGCGCGAGGTGACCAGCATTTTTCTCGGCGGCGGCACGCCATCGCTGATGAAGCCGGAAACCGTGGCGGCAGTGCTGGACGCGGTGGCGAAGAACTGGACGGTGCCCGATGGCATCGAGGTGACGCTGGAAGCCAATCCCTCTTCGGTCGAGGCCAAGCGCTTTCGCGGCTACCAGGCGGCGGGCATCAACCGGGTGTCGCTCGGCGTGCAAGCGCTGAACGACAAGGATCTGCGCTTCCTCGGCCGGTTGCACAATGTCGACGAAGCGCTGCAGGCGATCGGCCTGGCGCGTGAAATCTTTCCGCGGCTGTCCTTCGACCTGATCTACGCGCGGCCCGGTCAGACACCGGAAGCGTGGCAGTCGGAACTCGAGCAGGCGATCGGCCACGCCGCCGACCATCTGTCGCTCTACCAGCTGACCATCGAGGAAGGCACGCCGTTCCACGCGCTGCATGCGGCTAGGAAATTCGCCATTCCCGACAACGACCACGCCGCCGACCTCTATGCGCTGACGCAGGAGATCACTGCCGCCCATGGGCTGCCGGCTTATGAGATTTCCAACCACGCCAGATCAGGTGCCGAAAGCCGGCACAATCTCACCTATTGGCGCTATGGCGAATATGTCGGCGTCGGTCCCGGCGCGCACGGCCGCTTCATCCAGAACGGCCGCCGCGTGGTGACGATAGCCGAAAAGATGCCGGAGACCTGGGCCAATCTGGTCGAGGCCAAGGGCCATGGTATCACCGGCGGCGAGATCCTGACGCGCTCGGAAGAGGCCGACGAGTTCCTGCTGATGGGGCTGAGGCTGGCCGAGGGCATCGACCTCTCGCGCTACGAAGCGTTTTCCGGCCGCGGCCTCTCGACGGCGCGGCTGTCGGTGCTGCAGGGCGAAGGGCTGGTGGCGCCGATCGGCAATGCCCGCCTGCGCGCCACCTCGGCCGGCATGATCGTGCTGGATGCGGTGGTGGCGGACCTGGCGCGGTAGAGCATAGGCCAGGGCTGAACTTGTCATAGACAATTATCGGCTCACGCGAGAATGCTACAAATTCGGCTTGCTTGGCCTAAAGGCCATCCCACCGCATTCAATATGGGCCTGCCATGAAGTTCCTCATCCACGAGACGCTGCGGACGTTGAACACGGATGATGTTTCGAATTTCGGTTAACCGAAATATTGAAGTCCCAAGAGTCTGAAGATTTCTATGAAGGAATATCCCGGCGCCGGGCCAGCCTGCAATCCGCAACAGATAGTGAGTTGCAAGCATGGGCCTGACCAGTCAAGCTTCGGTCGGGTGCCGCTAATAAAGCCCATCACCATCAGAAGCAGAAAAATAGAAATGTCTGAAGATTTCTGAGCCCCATGGTTGTCTCTCTGCCCTAGCAAAGCCTGGGCAGGAAAAGCATTGGTGTCAACATGGGAATAGGTGTTAGGCGTGTAAGCTGCGTTCGAAAATCCTATTGCTGGCGGGCCTATTTTAGGCTGAATACCTCGATCATCTCGGCGCGCCCTTTGACCTCGTGATAGCCGCAGGACTTGAAATATTGTCTACCTTCAGGCCAGTGCTCGACGAATTGGGCGCTGACCAACAGCGGCTTGTCCAGTTTTCGCGTCAATCCCTCAATACGAAAGGCCAAATTCACGGCATCGCCCAACGCGGTGTTGATGCCTTTGCCCATAGCGCCGATAGCAACTTCACCCACATGAAGGCCAATGCGGCAGTCGAGTACGATGTCTTGTTGTTCCCTGACCAGTACTCGGGTTGGCGACGTAGCCGCGTCTTCCGCAGCGCGGAGCGCCTGGGCAGCCTGAACCGCAGAGACACAGACATCCGCTCCGGTCCCGTGCCAATAAGCAAATACACAATCACCGATGAATTTGTCGATCGAGGCACCGTAGTGCTTCAAAATCGCATTGCAGTCCATATACCACTCGGCCAAGAGGGCCGCCACCTGTTCCGGGGATAGCCTTGCGCTAATTCCGGTAAACTCCTTCAAATCAGCAACGAACAGGGTGGCCGGCCGGCTCTTAGGGGCTGCCGGGTTGCCCCATTGAGTTTTTGTGTTCACCACTTGCGAATCTAGATCGGGGGCAGTCGTGCCCTGTTCGAAAAGAAAAATCGATCTGCCGAACTGGACGCGATCACCGGTGTGCAGCACACGCGCGGTTGTGAGCGCCACGTCATTCACATAACTGCCATTGGCACTACCGACATCAACAACCCAGTAGTTCGCGCCGTCGCGCCGGATCGTTGCATGCTGGCGCGAAACTTCCCCGTCTGCCAAGCATATGGTCGCATGTTCGCCACGACCAATCAGGTTGAAATCTTCCAGCTTATAGGCCTCTCTGTCGCTCAGTGCGGTTAAAGTTGCCGACATAATCCTCTCCCGTACGCCCAACCGCACACGCAGGTCCAATATAACACGGAGCGTTACGAACAGAGGCTGGCGGCCCATCATAAAAAAGGCTTAGCGAGCGGAACTGCGGCCCGAGTTCCATGGGGAGCGCCGAGCCTTTCAGGCGGCGCTGGCAACGGCACGCTGATCGGCGGCACGTGCGATATTCACGACCGTCGGTAGCGATGCCTTCGATTTAATCTCGTTTCCGACAGTCCGGCCGGACCGGCGGTTCGCGACTCCATCCGTTGGCGTCTTCAGCCCTTGACGGGATGGCGCTTAGGCAAGCCTCTTAACCATGAGCTGTAGACGACGCACACCCGGCGCTGCTGCTCCCTGGCTTTAGGCCGGCATCGGTGCTTTCATGGCACAAGCTACCTCGGTGTCGAAGCGAACAATTGCGGCCCCAAGCGCGCCACATACCGAAAAGTCCGTGCCTTTTGTCAATCCAGCGCGGAGCGAGAGTTCTGGTTTGTAGGCATTTCGATAACCATACGGAGCTCGAAGCGCTTCAGGCTAATTTGTCTACTGGCCGGAACGTGGTATGTTCCGTTACGTCAGGGGAACGCCACATGCAGAGCAATGGCAGTGGGCCGAAAATGCCCTCCACACTCGCAGTGAAACTTCAGGAAATTAAGAACGCCCTCGCAACTTTAACCGCGGAGGAGCGTGAGTTTCTGGTCACCAATCCAAAAGCGGTCGAAGACACATTCGGTGCAGTGCGCCCCACAAACCTGAAAAAGGTGAAATCACTCCTTGATAGGTACTTAGCTACGGAGCGGCCGTTTCCGCCGCATGGTTACTCTAATGTCGTAAAACTGACGAAGGCCCAACAAGAGGAGGTTCGCCGGCTGCAATCGCAGGTTCTCGAAAAGCAGGGTGTCGATACAGAGAAGCAAGGTCTCGCGAAAGTCCGAGGCAAAAGAACCGATCCCTTTCCTGACGCCGATCCGGAGCCGACTTCAGACGAGGAGGAGTAGCCGTGAGCTTCAAAGTGCTGGCGTGTTTGGTCGCCCACGCACCTTACCAACCTGATTTCCTGGCTTCCGACGCGAATGAAGTCAGCGAATATCAGCTAACCGACAGAATTCCCGGATGGGACGATTGGCTGAACGACAATTCCATCAACGCATATATGGCGACTGCGACGACGGGGCGGGTTCGCGGCCAGGCATGGGGCGTCAGCAACCCATTTACCAACTTCCGTTCCGTTGTTGGAGGACAGTTTCGGTTTGAGTATGTTCTGAACCCCGCTGACGTACTGTTCCCCGAAGAACGGTATCGTTTCTCGCTCGATATCGAGACTGATGGCCGTTTTCTTCATACACCCGCGGTTCCCCGTCCTGCTGACGAGCGGGAACCGCCGGCGCGTACTTTTAGCCAGATGGACATATTGTTGTCAGTCTTCCAGTTGCTGCCGGGAGGTACCTCTCAAGCGATCGCGGCCGATCTGAGACAGCAGGATCTGTTTCGAATGCTGGATGCTAGCCAATTCCTCGAGGAGACCATCAATACTCGCCGAACGGTCAGCCAAGATTTCTTCCCGGGAGGGCAAAATCCCATCGTGTTCCGGATTGTGCGGAGCGTATTTGCTGCCGCAACTGGAGAGTACTCAGATATCCGGATCCGCGGTTCAGAAGGACGGCGCAATTTTCGCGTTCGCGTCTCGAACCCAAGAGTCCAGCGGGTGTTAGAGCCGAGCGATCCGTGTTTTGCCGTTCTGAATCCGCCATTCCAGATCATAAACCAGAAGTTTTCTGAAGTCGGCCGATAGCGCTACGACCGGCTGGGCTTCGAAGGATAGGCGTGCCTTACCAGCTGCTTGTTATCCACAAGACGCCTGACGTCTCCGAGCCAAATAGCCGAACAGCCTAAGAGCCTGAACCAAAAAGAAGGTTTTGACATCAAGCTCTTGCGAGCCCGCGTGTGAGCAGGCGAATGTGGGCGACGTATATCCAGGCTTCTGCGGAAGCGATGGATCTCTCCCAGTCCTTGGCCAGCCTGCGGCATCGGCTGAGCCATGCGAATGTGCGCTCCACGACCCACCGGCGCGGCAGAACCTCGAAGCCTTTGGCTTTGTCCGTCCGCTTGACAATCTCCAGGGTGAACGTGCCGATCTTTTGCATCGCCCCTTCGATACTCAAAAATTAGAAAGTCATATCAAAAGTTAAGATACCGAGCCTGAGCGAGTTCGACGTGATACGCAGTTTTATATCGTATGTAGGAATGAACCTCAGAGCGAGTGGCAAGAACAATCCGATAGGATTTGATCTATACGGACTTACGCTTGATGAGTACATCCCTCTAACCAAAACGATACGAGAGATGTGGGGTGCATAATCGCCTTCGGCGGAGCACGATCTGGTTTCCCGGCCAGCGGAATAGCGAAGGCAAAGATCGAAGCTGGTGAAAAACGTGCTCTTCGTCTGCAGCCAGAACCGCTTGCGCAGTCCGACCGCGGAACAGGTGTTTTCTGATCGCAGGGATATCGAAGTCGCATCGGCCGGCACCAACCACGATGCCGACACCCCGTTGACGCACGACCTCGTCTCTGGGGCCGACATCATCTTCGTGATGGAAAAGGCGCACCGCGCCAACCTGCAGAAGAAATTCAAGGCCAGCCTGAAGAAGGCTCGCGTGATCTGCCTCGATATTCCGGACGACTATGAGTTCATGGACCCGGGTCTGGTGCGTCTGCTGGAAGCGCGTGTCTCGAAGTATCTGGGCTAAATGATGTGGCCGAGCGTTTCCCCCCGCGCTCCAGACAGAATTGTCTCGGCCAATCGCGAAGGTGGCGGCGCGTCTAAGCGTCGTGCTTGGGGCGGCGCTTGGCGTGATCTTTCTCGAGGTCCGCCTCACCGTCGCGAGCCGGCTTGGCGTCGCCCTTGTCGCGGCGGGCGCGGTATCGATCGCTTGTCGGATGTGGGGGCGCTCCATTGCGGGAGCTTTTCGTTTCAAGGCGGGTGATGAAAATGTCGAAGCGATTGGGCATCGTCTGGTCAGTGCTCCATCGTGCTGCCGGTGCCGGTCGAGGGCTCGATTTCCAGCTTGGTTGCCTTTGACGGACGGCGCTTTCGCGGCTTTTTAGCCAAGCCGGCGCCGGCTTTGGCAGGCAGGCTCTTGTCCTTTCGCGCGGCAAAGCGCTTGCGCCCCTCATAGTAGGGTTCGAAAACGTCCTGTATCTTGAGGCTGTCCATCCTGCTCCTCCCGAGATCAGGCATAAATCCGCCGGGCACGGTTTCGTTCCGTACTGTGACAAAGGCATGACAGCCGCTTCACTTCGGCATGGGTTTTGCAACCGGGCGTGAGCCGTGCCAAACAGGGCCGAATGCATTCAGTGTCAGAGCCTGACGGGGAACACCGGTGACCGGCGAGTTGGCAAAACGCAGCTACGTGATCGGCCAGACCGAGATATCGGCCCGGCCGCTCGAGCCGGCGCTCTACCTGGTGGCGACGCCGATCGGCAATCTCGCCGATATCACATTACGCGCGCTTGAAACGCTGGCCGCCGCCGACATCGTCGCCTGCGAGGACACGCGTGTGAGCCGCGTGCTGCTCGACCGCTATGGCATCCGCCGCCGCACCACTGCCTATCACGAGCACAATGCCGCCGAGGCCGGGCCGAAGCTGATCGCAGCCTTGCTGGCCGGGCAGAGCGTGGCGCTGATCTCGGACGCCGGCACGCCGCTGATCTCCGATCCCGGCTACCGGCTTGTCGGCGAAGCGCTCGACCAGGGCATACGCGTCGTGCCGATCCCCGGCCCCTCAGCGGCCCTAGCAGCACTGACGGCGTCAGGCCTGCCATCCGACGCGTTTCTGTTTGCCGGTTTCCTGCCGGTGAAGACCGGGCAGCGGCTGGCGCGGCTGGAAGCGCTGAAAGCCGTGCCGGCGACCCTGATCTTCTTCGAATCGCCGCGCCGGCTGGCCGAGACGCTCGGTGCCATGGTCGAGGCGCTGGGCGGCGCCCGGAAAGCTGCGATCGGCCGCGAGCTGACCAAAACCTTCGAGGAACTGCGGACCGGCACCTTACAGTCGCTCGCCGACTATTACGCGGCAGCCGACACGCCGAAAGGCGAGATCGTCATCTGCGTCGGCCCGTCGGAAGCAACCGCCGACGAACCAGCCGACATCGACCGGCTTCTGCTTTCGCTTGCCGCCGAGATGCCGGCCTCAAAGGCGGCGGCTGAAGCCGCCAAGATGACCGGCGGACAGAAACAGGCGCTTTACCGGCGGCTGCTCGAACTCAAGGATACTGGGCAGGACCGGGACACCGGGAAAGACGACGATGGCTGAACGCCCGGTCGCCAGCCGCCAACGGGCCTATCGGCGCGGCCACCGCAGCGAGTGGCTGGCGGGCGCGGCGTTGATGGTGAAAGGCTATCGGATCCTGGCGCGCCGCCACCGCACGCGGTTTGGCGAGATCGACCTGATCGCGCGGCGCGGCGACCTGGTGCTGATCGTCGAGGTGAAGGCGCGCCGCACACTGATGGAAGCCATGGAGGCTATCGCTTACGAATCAGAGCGCCGCATCGAAAGCGCCGCCGATCTCTGGCTGTCGCGCCAATCCGATTATGGAAGATTGTCGGTGCGCTTCGACATGGTCGCGGTGCTGCCGTGGCGCTGGCCGGTGCATGTCGAGAATGTTTTTTACGGGCGGAACTAGGCTCAGGCCTCATTGGTCGGCGCCAGAATATAACGGTAGCCGCAACGCCGAGAAGAACGTGCGGGCGCTACCGCTTGTCGGTGCGCCATTTCCGGACTTTTGCGATCGCAGCGTGAAGGTTTTCGTCCTGGGAGACAATGCCGACTTTCAAACTCCAGTTGACTTTCGGCGACAGGCGCGGATTCTCAAGTTCAAGGCGACCTGCCGACCAACATGCCTCCCGAACGATCAGCACGATGATCGAGAGCAGCTTTGACCCTGGTCAATCAGCCGAGCCTTGTTCTAAACGGTGTCGAGTTCGACTTCGACGCCGGTCTCCTGCACGGCGAGCATGGTGAAGATGTCCCGCTGAGGCCCCAGTCGCTCGCGGTTCTGAAGCATCTGGTCGCAAACGCCAACCGTGTTGTGACCAAGGAGGAGCTCCTGGACACCGTCTGGCCCGGCATCGCGGTGACGGAAAACAGCCTTTCCCAGTGCATCAGCGAAATCAGGAAAGCCATCGGCGACGAGAAGCAGAGCCTGCTCAAGACAGTCGCGCGACGGGGATATCGCTTTGTCCCCGAAGCCGAAGCGCCTGGCATACCTCACGACCGCTACCCGCAGATTTACGGCACTGCCTCTCCTGACCCGCGCGAGATTAAAGGCCGGCCAGCGTGATGTTTGTAACTGTTGTATTGGCGATCGTTGCCGCAGTCGCGGTGTTCATCTGGAGGCCCACATTTGACACGAAAGTGCCGACCTCCCTCTCCATCGCGGTTCTGCCGTTCGCAAATCTCAGTGAGGCCGAGGAGCAGGCCTATCTTGCCAACGGGTTCGCGGACGATCTGACGACAGAGCTGGCGCGCGTTCCCGGCCTGTTCGTCGTCTCGCGCAATGCCGCTCGTGCATATCGCAACAGCGGCCTGCCGCCGGCGAAGATCGCGAAAGAGCTCGGCGTCCGCTATCTGCTGGAGGGCTCCGTTCGACGGCTCGGCGATGAGGTGCGCATCAATGCGCATTTGGTCGATGCCTCGACGGTTGGGCAGATCTGGGCCGAGCGGTTCGAAGGTCCATTCACCGACGTGTTCAAGCTCCAGGATCAGGTGATCGGTGAAATTGTCGCCGCGCTGCAGCTGAAGCTCGTCCCGGGAAAAGCAAACCTCGCTGTGTCCGGTGACACTGACGATCCGGAAGCTTACCAGGCGTTTCGACGCGCTATCGAGGCGCGACGTACGGAAACACTGTCGGGCACGGTGGAAGCATCGGGTTACCTTCGCCAGGCCTTGGCGCTGGACGCCGATTTCGGCGCGGCGGCCGCGGAATTGGCATGGCTTCACTGGGATGCCGACGACGCGAGGAGACAGGCTCTCGGGCTCAGTTGGGCAGAAATCGACAACGAGCTCTACGGCAGTCTGGCCATCGCTGCCGGAAATCCGTCTCCCGGTTACTATCAACTGATTTCCGAGCTTCTGGTCCGGAAGCATAAGTCCGACGAGGCGGTGGCTGCCCTGCAAAAGGCGGTAGCGCTCGACCCGAGCGCTACCTGGACCTACGAAGGGCTGAGCCAGGCCCTCAACTTCAACGGCAGGCCGGCAGGGGCGAACCTTTCTCGATGCGGCCTTACGCGTCGACCCCGGATGGACGGAGTGGCGACACTACCAGGCTGGCTTGGCGGCGTTCGGCCAAGGCCGCTACGAGGAGGCGGGCGCGCAGCTTGAGCAGGTCGATGTCCGGGCGCCCAATCCGTGGACGAAGTTCTACGGCCTGCATGTTCTTGTCGCGGCGCTTGCTTATCTCGATCGCCTGCCGGAAACGGCCTCGGCCCTGGAGCAGCTCCGAAGCGTGCTGTCGGAAAGGCAGTAGGGTCAGCCGAACCTGCTGATCGCGCAGCAGTTCTTCGTCTACAAGCGACCGGAGGACATCGCTCGCCTTCTCGACGGCTTGAGGAAGGCGGGGGTTTCCGAGCTTCCCGCCGGAATGGAACCGGAATCCGCTGAACGGATGAGCGGCATCGACATCGGCAATCTCATAATCGGACACGAGCTGACGGGACGCCAGATTCTGCCCAATGTCTCAGCCTACCATGCTGTGATTGCGGCAGACGGCAGCGTGACCAGAACAGTTGGTGAGGAGGTCGTGACCGGTCGGATGTGGGTGCAGGGCGACAGCCTGTGCAGCGCATATCCGCGTAAGCTGACGGGCTGTGCCGCTGTGTTCCGCAACCTGAGCGACACATCTGGAGCCACGAACGAATACATACTTCTGTCTCGCTTCAAGCGTTACGAATTCTCGGTGACGAAGTAGCAGCAACTTCGCTGCGCCTACAGCGGCCATGAGAGATTGAGGTTCATTTCGCTCACGCCTTCGGTTCCGTACGGGCCACAGCGCTTCAATGAGTCCGCGAAGTCCTTGGCTAAGGCCTTGAACGTCTCGGTCTGTGGCGCAACGTCGACGATTTCGATGGCACCGACGTGCCCTTCGCGCGTGAAGCTGACGTGGACATTTGCGCTGAAACTGATCCCGCGCATCGCCGTCTGCGTAGGCCAGCAGCTTGCTGCTCGTTCAAGAATGTGACGGTTCAGACTGGCCCCAGCGGACGCGGTGGTCGCCGCGCCGATCACAAGAATTCCCAAGATGCGGTTGATCATCCCTATATCTCCTCAGTTCGACGTCCGAAGCGTGTGGGGACGGCGTGCGAGAGAGAACGCGAGGGGTCGTTCGAAGTCCTGAAATCGGCGTGAAAAAGTTCTGAAGAGTGATGAACGCAGTCGATTTCGGCTACGGAATGCACTCAAGCCGCGAGGACCGACTCTGCGAGGTCGGCTTGGGTTGGAGGGCAGGTCTACGCTGGTCGCCTCCCCAGCATTAGCCGGCATTGCTAGGCCAAACGAACAGGGCCTTGGGCGGAATTAAGTGTGCCGCCTCACCCCCAGACGAACAGCCCCGCCAGGCCGACGGTGCCGATGACCAGCCGCCACCAGCCGAACAGCGAATAGCCGTGGCGCGAGACGTAGTTGAGCAGGAAGCGTACGACGATAAGCGCCGCGACGAAGGCGGCGACGAAACCGGCGGCGATGATGGGCAGATCGGCGCTGGTCAGGACATTGCGGTTCTTGAAGAGGTCGAAGGCGAAGGCGCCGACCATCGTCGGCATGGCGAGGAAGAAGGAGAATTCCGCAGCCGCCCGTTTGTCGACGCCCAAAAGCAGCGCGCCGACGATCGTCGAGCCGGAGCGCGACGTGCCGGGGATCAGCGAAAGGCACTGGAACAGTCCGATCTGCAGATAGAGCCGGAGCGGAAACCGCTCGACGTCATGGTAGAGCGGCTTCGGCTTGAAGCGATCCACCCACAGCAGGACGACGCCGCCGATGATCAGCATGATGCAGATCAGCCTCGGCGATTCAAACAGCACCGTCTTGATGAAGCCATGGGCCAGCGCGCCGATGACGGCCGCCGGCAGAAAGGCGACGAGGATGCCGAGGACGAAATGCCGCGTCACCCGATCACGCGGCAGATCGACCAGCATCTGCCACAGACGATGGAAATAGACGCTGAGGATCGCCAGTATGGCGCCAAGCTGGATCAGGATCTCGAAGGCCTTGCCAGTCGAATGGAAGCCGAGAAAATGGCCGGCAAGCAGGATATGGCCGGTCGACGAGACCGGAATGAACTCGGTCATGCCCTCGATCATGCCGAGCAACAGCGCTTCGACAATGGTCTGGCTTTCCATGGAAACCTCGGCGTTCGAGTGGGGCTTTGAAGAACGGCTTGCTTGTCATGGCGCGGAACTCCTCCTATAGGTCGCAGCACCCTGACGGCCACCTGAATCGGGGCGGCCAAGACTTACCGGCGCAGCCGGCGATTTGCCAGTGCGCTCTATTATCGCGGGACCATGCTGACGCTTTTCCACCACCCGATGTTCGCCACCTGCCGCTTCGTTCGCCTCGCTTTCGGCGAGTATGGCGAGGAGCTGGCGCTGATCGAGGAAAAGCCGTGGATGCGGCGCAAGGAGTTCCTGGCGCTGAACCCGGCCGGCACGCTGCCGATCCTGCTTGCCGAGGGCGATGTGCCGATCGTTGGCGCCATGGTCATCGGCGAGTATCTCGACGAGACGCGCGGCGTGCTCAAGCGCGACAAGCGGCTGTTCGCCGAGGACCCGATGGGGCGCGCCGAAATCCGCCGGCTGACCGACTGGTATCTCAACAAGGCCGATAGCGAGGTGACCCGGCACCTCGTGCGCGAGCGCGTGCTGAAGCCGGTCATGCCGGAAACGGCGGGCGGCGGTTCGCCCGATTCGGCGGCGATCCGTGCCGCGCGCGCCAATATCCGCCAGCACATGAAATACACCAACTGGCTGGCCGGCACACGCCATTGGCTGGCCGGCAACAAGGTCACCTATGCCGACCTCGCGGCTGCGGCTGCCCTGTCCGTGCTCGACTATCTCGGCGAGATCGACTGGCGCGAACACGCTGCTGCGCGCGAATGGTACGCACGGGTGAAATCACGGCCATCGTTCCGGCCACTTTTGTCCGACCGGGTGCGCGGCCTATCGCCGGTGTCACATTATGCGGACCTCGATTTCTAGAGCGCAAAACCTGCGCGCGCTGATCGAGCGCGAGGCGCGGCGCGCCGGTTTCGATGCCGTTGCCGTCACCACGCCAAATGCCATCCCGCAGGCGCCGGCCCGGCTGGCCGAATTCGTCGCCGACGGTTTCCATGGCTCAATGGGCTGGATCGCCGAGACGCTCGAGAGCCGCGGCGAGCCGACGGCACTTTGGCCCGAGGTTCGCTCGATCATCGTGCTGGCCATGAACTACGGGCCTGACCACGACCCGCGCGCGGTGCTGGCGAAGCGCAAGCGCGGCGCGATCTCTGTCTATGCGCAGAACCGCGACTACCACGACGTGATGAAAGGCCGGCTGAAAGAGATCGCCGGCAAGATCGTGGCCCGCGCCGGCGGCGACGTTAAAGTGTTCGTCGACACCGCCCCGGTGATGGAAAAGCCGCTGGCTGAAGCCGCCGGCCTTGGCTGGCAAGGCAAGCACACCAATCTGGTCAGCCGCGAGCACGGCTCCTGGCTGTTCCTCGGCACCATCTTCACGACGGCCGAGCTTGCACCCGATACGCCCGAGGACAACCATTGCGGCTCGTGCCGCGCCTGTCTCGACGTTTGCCCGACCGACGCCTTTCCGGCGCCCTACCGGCTCGATGCGCGACGCTGCATCTCCTATCTCACCATCGAGAACAAGGGCCCGATCCCGCATGAATTCCGGGAACAAATCGGCAACCGGATATATGGCTGCGACGACTGCCTCGCCGCCTGCCCGTGGAACAAGTTTGCCCAGGCGGCGTCTGAGGCAAAGCTCGTCGCCCGCGCGGACTTGCGCGAGCCGCCGCTCGCCGATCTCTTGGCGCTCGACGACGCTGCTTTCCGGTCGTTCTTCACCGGTTCGCCGATCAAGCGCATCGGTCGCGACCGCTTCGTCCGCAATGTGCTGATCGCCGCCGGCAATTCCGGGGATTCCTCGCTCGGCAACGCCGTGCGTGCGCTGCTTGGCGATGCCTCACCCCTGGTGCGCGGGGCGGCGGTATGGACGCTGTCACGGCTTGTACATGAGACTGAATTCGCCAAACGTGCCACCGCTGCACTGAAAGCAGAAAGCGACGAGGCCGTGCAAAGCGAATGGCGCCTGGCGCTGGCAGATCAAATCGAGGCGCATACATGAGCGAGAAACAGATCTTCATTTTCGGCGCCGGCTATTCAGGCAAGGCATTTGCCCGCGCCAACAGGGATGCCGGCACGATCTTCGGCACGACGCGCGCGCCCCAGAAATTCGAAGCGCTGCAGCAAGCCGGAATCCAGCCGCTGCTTGTCGATGGCGCGCTGACACCCCAAGTCAGCGACGCGCTTGAGAAAACAACCCATCTCGTCGTCTCGGTGGCACCGGAAGAGGCCGGCGACCCGGTGCTGAATGCGGCGCGCGAGACAATCGTGGCGGAGATGCCGGCGCTAGAATGGATCGCCTATCTCTCCACCGTCGGCGTCTACGGCGACCATGGCGGCGGCTGGGTCGACGAGACCGCCGAATGCCGGCCGGTGTCGAAGCGCTCGATGATGCGTGTCGCCGCCGAGCGGGACTGGCTGAAGCTGGGTCGGGACATCGGCCGGCCGGTGGCGATCCTGCGGCTGTCCGGCATTTACGGACCGGGCCGCAATGCCCTGGTCAATCTGGAAAACGGCACAGCGCGGCGGCTGATCAAGCCGGGCCAGGTGTTCAACCGCATCCATTGCGACGACATTGCCGGGGCGCTTTGGCATCTAATCGGAGACAATCGCGGCGGCATCTTCAACGTCACCGACCACCTGCCGGCGCCGCCGCAGGACGTCGTCTCCTATGCCGCGGGGCTGATGGGCATCGAGCCGCCGACCGAAATTCCGTTCGAGACCGCCCAACTTTCGCCGATGGCGCGGTCCTTCTATGGCGAGAACAAGCGTGTCGCCAATGCGGCGATCAAGGCGGCCGGCTATCGCTTCCGCTTTCCCGACTACCGGTCGGCCTTCGACCATATGTGGGCTGACGGCAACTGGCGCGACGGCGAGGCGCGCACCCCGATGAAGCGGTCGTGATCGAAACCGCGCGCCGGGCGTGATATGATTCGACTTAAATCGCAGAGGGGTTCTGCTTCATGAAAACGTTGAAGCGGTCATTGCCAGGTAGAACGCTGCTGCTAAAGCGCGTCGCAACGCGCTTTAGATCTCTGTTTATGCATGTCGTTGTCCCAAAACCGCTGCGCACTTTTGGGCGACATGCATTGGCAGCACTCGCCGTTCTCGCCATAGCGGGGCTTGCAGCGCGACCTGCAGCGGCCGAAGAGCTGGCGAAAAACCTGTTCGGTGCCAAGAAGCTGCCGGCCGTGGCTGCGCCGCAATCGATTGGTTTTTATTCCAAGGGCTGCTTTGCCGGCGGCGTCGCCATTCCCCTGGACGGCCCGAAATGGGAGGTGATGCGGCCTTCGCGCAACCGCCGCTGGGGCCATCCGACGATGATCGCGCTGATCGAGAAACTGTCGCGCGACGCCGCGGCGGATGGCTGGCCCGGCCTGTTGGTCGGCGACATTTCGCAGCCGCGCGGCGGCCCGATGCTGACCGGCCATGCCTCGCACCAGATCGGCCTCGACGCCGACATCTGGCTGACGCCGATGCCCGACCGCAGGCTTTCGACCGAGCAGCGCGAAAACATGAGCGCCACCTTGCTTGTCGACGAAAAGACCCACCTGGTGAAGGATGCGCTCTGGGTACCGGCGCATACCCGGCTCCTGAAGCGCGCGGCAAGCTACGCGGAAGTCGAGCGCATCCTGGTCAATCCCGGCATCAAGAAGAAGCTCTGCGACACGGTGAAAGGCGACCGCGCATGGCTGCGCAAGGTCAGGCCGTTCTGGGGCCACGACTATCACTTCCACATCCGCATCGGCTGCCAGCCCGGCTCGCCCAAATGCAAAGCACAGGAAAACACGGCGCCCGGCGACGGCTGCGACCAGTCGCTGGCATGGTGGTTCACCGAGGAACCGTGGCGCCCCAACAAGAACCCGGATAGACCGAAAGCGCGCGACCTGATGACGATGGCGAGCCTGCCCGCGGCATGCCAGGCCGTGCTCGACGGGCCAGATCCGGCTTCGGCGGAGGCGGTCACCTATTATGGCGACGGCGTGCCGGTGGCGACGGCACCCGTTCTCACGAAGGCTCCGGCGCCGGCGCAGGCATCCGCAAGCGGCGCGGCAGCGCTCCCGGCCTCGGTCAACGCCTTCGCGGCAACGCCCGAGATTGGCATTCCGCTGCCACGGCCGCGACCGCGGCCGGGGAACTGACGCGATATTGGGAAGGGGGTCGATCGCGCTTGTGGCCCTACCTGCGCGAAGCGTGCTCCGCGAGGGACGGGGTAAAGCGCCTGGTGAAGTGCTGCCATCTCGTTCAACGTCGAAAACCGATTTCCCTTTCCCGGGTCATGCGCTAGTCAACGAAGAACGGCGGAACGCCACTGGGAACCGGGACGGACGAGAGCATGCCAGGCGACGACGACACAGCGCTGCAGTTTCCGGTCCTGATCGGCGACATTGGCGGCACCAATGCACGCCTTTCGATCGTGCTCGACGCGAACTCGGAACCAACCGAACCGCAGATCGTCCAGACCGCCAATTTCAACACGATCGACGAGGGGATCCAGGCGGCGGTGCTCGACCGCTCGTCGGTCCGGCCCAACTCCGCCGTGCTGGCGGTGGCCGGCCCGGTCGACAGCGACGAGATCCCGCTCACCAACTGCCCGTGGATCGTCAAGCCGAGAAAGATGTTTGCCAGCCTCGGCCTGAGCGACGTCGTTGTGCTCAATGATTTCGAGGCGCAGGCGCTGGCCGTCGTGGCGCTCGGCGAAGAGCATATGGAAAAGATCGGCGGCGATGCGCCGGAGCCCAATGCCGGACGGGTGGTGCTCGGTCCCGGAACCGGGCTTGGCGTTGCCGGCCTGGTCCACGCGCTGAACCACTGGATACCGGTGCCCGGCGAGGGGGGACACATGGACATCGGGCCGCGCTCGCCGCGCGATTTCCAGGTCTTTCAGCATATCGAGAAGCTCGAGGGCAGGATCTCCGGCGAACAGATCCTGTCCGGACGCGGCCTGGTCAATGCCTATCGGGCTGTAGCCAAGGCGGACGGCAGACCGGCGCCCTTCACCACGCCGGCCGAAGTCACCGCCGCGGCACTGGCGAAGTCAGATCCGGTGGCCGAGGAAGCACTGTCGATGTTCGTCACCTGCCTGGGGCGCACCGCCGGCGACCTTGCGCTGGTGTTCATGAGCCGCGGCGGCGTCTTCCTGACCGGCGGCATTGCGCAGAAAATCTTGCCGGCGCTGAAAACCGGCAATTTCCGCGCCGCCTTCGAGGACAAGGCGCCGCACAGCGAACTGATGCGCACCATGCCCGTCTATGTGATCACCCATCCGCTGGCAGCGCTTTCCGGGCTTGCCGCCTATGCCAGAAACCCGTCGCTGTTCGGCGTCCAGACGGCGGGACGGCGCTGGCGCGCCTGACCCCACGACGTTTTGCCGGCCGCGGCCATAGGCAAGCCGCCACCGGGGCGCTAAGAGGATTGCCGAATTAGCCCGGCCGCGGAGCCGAACCGACATCACGGAACGATCCCGACTTGAACCAGTCGCCCAAACACCAAGCGAAAGCCTGGCACCAAGCCAAAGCCCGGCCCGGCGAGATCGTGGCGGTGATCCGCCGCATCATCGCCGAGAACAGCCGCGACTATCGCTGGTATTATGTTCTGGCCGTTTTGTGCCTGGTGACGGTTGCGGCCACGACCGCTTTCACCGCCTGGATCATGAAGGATGTCGTCGACCAGATCTTCTATGAGCAGCGCGGCGATCTCATCGCACTGATCTGTCTATCGATCCTGGGCGCCTTCATGCTGCGCGGGCTGGCCACTTACGGCCAGGCGGTAACGCTGGCCAGGATCGGCAACAATCTGGTGGCACGCTACCAGCGCCGCATCTTCGCTCATTTGATGAAGCTCGGCATCGGTTTCTTCAACGACACGCGCTCGGGGCGGCTGGCCGCCCAGATCAACGAGAACGTCAACGGCATCCGCGACCTGCTGTCGATGACGCTGACCTCAGTGGCACGCGACGCCGTATCGCTGATCGCGCTGATCGGCGTCATGATCTGGCAGGATCCGATGCTGTCCCTGATGTCGCTGCTGATCGGGCCGCCGCTGATCTACACGGTGATCTACCTGACCCGCAGAATCAGGCGCGCCACGCGCGAAGCCGTGCAGATCAACTCGCGGCTGATCGGCGCCATGCAGGAAGCGACGCAAGGCATTGCCATCGTCAAGGCCTTTACGCTGGAGGACGAGCTGTCGCGCCGCATCAGCGGTCTTGTCGCCGGTGCTGAGCAGCGGGCAAACCGCATCGCCCGCGTGTCGGAACGATTGACGCCGATCTCCGAAATGCTGGCCGGCTTCGCCGTCGCCGGCGTTATCGCCTATTCCGGCTACCGGGCAGCCGTCGGCGGCCAGCCGCCGGGCGCCGTCTTTGCCTTTATCACCGCATTGCTGCTCGCCTATGATCCGGCCCGGCGGCTAGCACGCATGCAGGTCGGCATGGAACGGGCGCTGGTCAATGCGCGCATGATCTACGAACTGCTCGACCTCGAGCCGCAGCAAGGCGACGTACCCGGAGCGGCCGAAGCGAAGATCACCAGGGGCGAGGTGCGTTTCAACAATGTGTCGTTCGGCTATGTCGCCGGCGCTCCGGTGCTGCAGGATCTCAGCTTCGTTGCCGCCGCCGGCAAGATGACGGCCATCGTCGGCGCCTCGGGTGCCGGCAAGTCGACGCTGGTGGCGCTGCTGCAGCGTTTCTATGATGTCGAGGCGGGCAGCATCGAGGTCGACGGCCAGGACATTTCGAAAGTCATCAAGCAGTCGCTGCGCCGCTCCATCGCCTATGTCTCACAGCAGCCTTATCTGTTCGAAGGTACCATTCGCGACAACATTCGCTACGGGCGGTTAAGCGCCAGCGACACCGAAATCGAGCTGGCTGCACAACAGGCCGAGGCCGATGGCTTCATCTGCCAGCAGCCCCAGGGCTATGACACCCCTGTCGGTGAAGGCGGCCTGACGCTGTCGGGCGGCCAGCGCCAGCGCCTGTCGATCGCCCGCGCCATCGTGCGACAGGCGCCGATCCTGCTGCTCGACGAGGCGACCTCGGCGCTCGACAACGAGGCCGAAGCGCGCGTCCAGCAGGCCCTGACCAAGGTGATGCAAGGGCGCACGACCATCGTCATCGCGCACCGGCTGTCGACCGTGGTCAATGCCGACCATATCATCGTGCTGGAACAGGGCCGGTTGGTCGAGCAAGGCACGCATGCCTCGCTGATGGCCGACCCGCACAGCGCCTATGCCCGGTTCCACCGGGTGCAGGGCAACAAGGGGCTGGGGCTTGCCGACGACGGCAAGCCAATCCAAACTCCGGTGCGGCGCGCGAAAAAGACGATCGGGAGAACTTTATGAGCGGCACACCCACAAACGACCCCCCCGTCAATGAAATGGGCCTGGTGGTGGTCGGCGCGGCCGGCCGCATGGGCCAGGCGCTGATCCGCGCCATCCACACGATACCGAGCGCCCGCGTCGCCGGCGCGATCGAGCGGGCCGGTTCGCCGCATCTCGGCAAGGATGCCGGCGAGCTTGCCGGCATCGGCAATATCGGCGTGGCGATCGGCAACGACCCGCTGCCGGCCTTCGCCAAGGCCGACGGCGTGCTCGATTTCACGAGCCCGGCAGCGACGGTCGAATTCGCCGGCTATGCGGCGCAGGCGCGCATCGCCCATGTCATCGGCACCACCGGCTGCTCGGCCGACGACAATGCCAAGATCGCGGCGGCGGCGCGCCACGCGACGGTGGTCAAGTCAGGTAATATGAGCCTCGGCGTCAATCTGCTGGCGGTGCTGGTCGAGCAGGCGGCGCGCGCGCTCGATGCCGACGATTTCGACATCGAGATCCTGGAAATGCATCACCGGCACAAGGTCGATGCGCCCTCGGGCACGGCGCTGCTGCTCGGTGAGGCCGCGGCCACCGGGCGCGGCATCGATCTTGACGGGAACAGCGTGCGGTCGCGCGATGGCCACACCGGCGTGCGAAAGGCAGGCTCGATCGGCTTCGCCACGCTGCGCGCCGGCTCGGTGGTCGGCGACCACTCCGTGGTGCTGGCCGGCACCGGCGAGCGCATCACGCTCGCCCATCATGCCGAGGACCGGGCGATCTTCGCCCGCGGCGCGGTCAAGGCAGCACTTTGGGCGCGCGGCAGGAAGCCGGGACTGTATTCGATGCGCGATGTGCTTGGACTCGCCTGAGACGATCTGATCCACAAAACTGAAGGAGCAAAAATGTCGGGAACTCTCGTGCTCGTGCGCCATGGCCAGAGCGAATGGAACCTGAAGAACCTCTTCACCGGCTGGCGCGATGTCGACCTGACCGAACTGGGCCACGCCGAGGCCAAGGAGGCGGGCGCCAAACTGAAGGCGCGCGGCATGAAATTCGACATCGCCTTCACGTCGTCGCTGATCAGGGCGCAGAAGACCTGCCAGCACATTCTCGACGCCGTCGGCCAGAGCGATCTCGAGACCATCCGCGACCAGGCGCTGAACGAGCGTGACTATGGCGACCTCTCCGGCCTCAACAAGGACGACGCGCGCAAGAAGTGGGGCGAGGAGCAGGTGCATGTCTGGCGCCGCTCCTACGACGTGCCGCCGCCCGGCGGCGAAAGCCTGAAGGACACCGGCGCGCGCGTCTGGCCCTATTATCTGCACGACCTGCAGCCGCATGTGCTCCGGGGCGGCACCGTGCTGGTGGCGGCGCACGGCAATTCGCTGCGCGCGCTGATCATGGCGCTGGACGGCAAGTCGGGCGAGGAGATCGTCAGACTGGAGCTCGGCACCGGCGTGCCGGTCATCTACAAGCTCAACGCCGATTCGACGGTGGCATCGAAGGAAGTGCTGGAGGGCGCATGACCCCGAACCGCAGGTTCGGAAAGGATCATGCGCAGATTCAAAACGACACTAGCCGGCGAGCGGGGCGTGTTTCTTGATTGAGCAAAAAAGCGCGTTGACACTCACCCCTTGCCCGCCTAAAGAGCCCGCACCAGCCCAGATGGCGGAATTGGTAGACGCGCACGGTTCAGGTCCGTGTTCCGCAAGGAGTGGAGGTTCGAGTCCTCTTCTGGGCACCATCATCTTGTAAGTACCAGATTTCATTCAGGTTCTGATTCGCTTTTCCAGTTCGGCCCAGTTGTAACAGTGACTGTTATAGTCGGGGCTCGAATCGGATGGCGAAATTGCCCGAACGGATGATGACGCGCAGCGGCACTTTTTATTGCCGAATTTGACCCAGGACAGACCTTTGGCGGGCGCTCGGTGGCCAACTGCACCTCTGCGGACATTCGAAACCATGATGTTTGACTAGCTTGAGATGCAATGCGCTCCAGGGTCGGCACTGCCAAGCGGCAAATCAGGCCGGGAGCCGCCACATTCGCACACGACCTGTACCACGCAATTCCGTTTCCGCGAGTGGGTCGCAAGCAAAATTTGGTCCAAGCAGTTTGCGAGTTGCATCCGAAATACGGATTTCATCGGGCTCCGCTGACGTTTGAATACGTGCGGCGAGATTAACGGTCTCGCCCCACAGGTCATAGGCAAACCGCCTTTTGCCTATGACGCCCGCGACGATTGGTCCTGAGTGAATTCCAATTCTGAGTCTTATCGGTTCTCCTGCGAAGCGTTCGCGCTTAACCGCCTTCCGCAGTTCAAGTGCATAGTGCGCAAGGGCTTCTGCATGATCGGATCGCGCGGCGGGCAGGCCAGCGACCACCATCACACAATCGCCGATTGTCTTGATCTTTTCGCAGCCGTATCCTTCCGAGAGCAGATCCGCCGCTTTGAAGAAGTAATTTAAAATAGCGAGCGTTGTCTCGGCTCCGACGCGCCGCGCTCTTTCCGTAAAGCCGACGATGTCGGCAAAAAGTACACTCACCTCGGCGTGGTTGTCTGCAATTTGCTCGTCCGCTTTTAACCGCTCCGCGATCGACCCCGGAAGAATGTTGAGGAGTAGGCTTTCGGCGCGCTGGTATTCACGCGACAGACCCTCTTGGCTCTGCCTCAACGCCTCGTTCGTCAATTGTAACTTTTCGTTGAGTTGACGCTCCCTCTCTTGCAGGAGTGTCATTTCATACGCCTTCTGTTGAAGCCGCTGCCTATTGTCGCGTTCGGCAGTGGCGTCAAGAAAGAGCAGCCATACGCAGGCATTGTCAGCAAAAAGATGAAGGTCCGCAACACGCCCGTTGGGCAGTTCGATCATGGCGATATGATATGGAAGCTCCGGGCAAGGCAGCAAGCCTTCCATGAATTCAAGCTGCTCGGCAACAGGCTTACCAATGCAAAGTGATGATAGGCCGTAATGTTCAACACTACCGCCCTTCGCAGCTATGCAAAGCTGGGCGTCAATTTTCAGATATGCGACAGAGTGCTCGTTGTAGAAGAAATTGTAAATCCAGCCTCTGACTTCTCTTGGCAACGCTTGCATAGTCTATTTGGTGACCATCGAAGCAAGCTGACGAAACGCATCGTCAACATGTTCACCCGAAAGCGCACTTGTTAGATAGATTTCCCATCCAAGTTGCCTCAGTTCGTTAATCTCACTATCCGATATTGCCCACCGATCGGCCAGATCGGATTTGTTGAACAGCATTACGAACGGCATAGCGCCGAATTCGGCCTCGGCCCGCTCGCGCAGCGTGAGCGCCACGGCAAGAGTGGCGGCGCGGGTTCCATCGACGACAAGCACGAGCCCGCTCGCGCCTCGCACATAGCTGACGCGGAATGAGCCGATATCGTCTTCGCCGGCCAAATCCCACAAAATCAGATCCACGGTTTTGTCCGGGAATGCGACACTCTTCTTGTCGATTTTCACTCCCACCGTGGTCAAGTAAGTTTCTGAAAAGATGCTTTGCACAAACCTGCGAACCAGACTCGTCTTTCCGACAGCGAACCCCCCCAACATGCAGATCTTTTTTTGCAATATCCTGGGCTCCGCCCTAGTGGAAGTTTACCGTAACCGAAACTCTGCGATTGGCGGAGCTCCCGGTTCGGCTATTCTCAGTCTCCGCCGGCTCAAAGGTGCCCGCGCCGCGAACCAAAAGCGATTCCGGAGCGACGCCGCGCTTCTTGAGAAGCGCACGAACTGTCTCGGCGCGGGCGGCGCTGATCGACGCGTTGGCCGTCTCACGGCCCACGGCGTCCGAATGGCCAGTCAACATGAACTGTGCTGTTACGCCTGCCTTGCGGGCGTCCTTGGCCAATTCCTTCAACTGATTCGCCAATTTGTCGAGAACTGGCAGTTGCTCTGGTCCCGGTACAGCCTTGCCAGAATCGAAGAGAATGTCGACCGCTTGAATAGCCTCCCTCAAATGAGTGAGTTTCTGAGGGGTCAACTCGCGCAGCTCGGAAATTTCTAGAGAGAGTCCGTCCGCGGCCAGTTGTTGGGCGGCGACCCGCGCCCGATCTATCCAGGCGGCAGGAGCCTCACCCACGACAACGATGCGATCCTTGATGATCGAAAATCGTACTGAATCCGGCGGAGTCAGCGACGCCATCAGCCGCTTCACCACGAACTTTGGATCAAGGCTCTGATAGAATTGCCACTGCGAATGAACGCGAGCCGGATCAACCCCTGTTCCGGACAGCAGAGCCTGCGGGTCGGCGGCCTGCGGGTCTCTCAGGCCGGAAATGTAGAAATGTCCGCCCCTCGCCGTTTGTTGGGCGACGATGATCCCCGGTTGGGCCTCAAGTCGCGACACATAATGCTGCCAGTGCTCCGCCGCGCGTGCTTCGGGGCTCACATCACGAACCTTGGAGATGTCGAATTCCGGTCCGCCAACCGAAAGCTGTCGGGCCGCTGCGCGCGCCCGATCTATCCAGGTGTCGGGAGCCTCACCCTCGGCAACGATGCGATCCTCGACGATCGAAAGCCGAACCGATTTCGGCGGGGTCAGCGACGCCGTTAGCCGCTTCAACACGAACTTCGGATCAAGGCTCTGATAGAATTGCCACTGCGAATGAACGCGGGCAGGATCAATCTGCGTTCCGGACAGCAAAGCCTGCGGGTCGGCGGCAAGCGGGTCCCTCAAGCCGGCAATATAGAATTGGCCATCGCGCACCTTTTGTTCGGCAACGATGATGCCCGGCTGGGTACTCAGCCGCGACACATAGGCCTGCCAGTGCTCCGCCGCGCGTGCTTCGGGGCTCACATCACGAACCTTGGAGATGTCGAATACCGGTCCGCCTGCCGAAAGCTGTCGGGCCGCTGCGCGCGCCCGATCTATCCAGGTGTCGGGAGCCTCACCCTCGGCAACGATGCGATCATTGACGATCGAAAGTCGTACTGAATCCGGCGGGGTCAGCGATGCCGTTAGCCGCTTCAGCACGAACTCCGGCTCAAGGCTCTGATAGAATTGCCACTGCGAATGAACGCGGGCGGGATCGACCTGCGTTCCGGACAACAGCGACTGCGGGTCGGCGGCAAGCGGGTCTCTCAGGCCGGCAATATAGAATTGGCCATCGCGCACCTTTTGTTCGGCAACGATAATGCCCGGCTGGGTACTCAGCCGCGACACATAGGCCTGCCAGTGCTCCGCCGCGCGTGCTTCGGGGCTCACATCACGAACCTTGGAGATGTCGAATACCGGTCCGCCTGCCGAAAGCTGTCGGGCCGCTGCGCGTGCCCGATCTATCCAGGTGTCGGGAGCCTCACCCTCGGCAATGATGCGATCATTGACGATCGAAAGTCCTACTGAATCCGGCGGGGTCAGCGACGCCGTTAGCCGCTTCAGCACGAACTCCGGCTCAAGGCTCTGATAGAATTGCCAGTGTGAATGAACGCGGGCGGGATCGACCTGCGTTCCGGACAACAACGACTGCGGGTCAGCGGCAAGCGGATCTCTCAGGCCGGCAATATAGAATTGGCCATCGCGCACCTTTTGTTCGGCAACGATGATGCCCGGCTGGGTACTCAGCCGCGACACATAAGCCTGCCAACGCTGCCCGGATTGCCAGGAAAGAAAGAACCAACCGCCTGCCGGAATCAAAACCAGCAGGACTGCAGCCACCACCAGCCAAGGAAATCCCTGGTTAGAGTCCTCCTGCTTCAATTCAACGCAGGTCTGCAACAGCGTCTCTACGCCGGCCAACTGCGAACTGTCGCCGTCAAACTGCTCTAAAGCCTGTGAGCATTCATCATGGATGCGAAACAACACATCGCGAAATATTTCATGTAAATCCTCTGGCGGATTTCCCCGGATCACCGCGACCAAGGTCGCAAACGGTCCAACTTCTGACCAGAGACGAAGCTCCCCAAAACGGATAGTGTCCAGGCCGCTCTGTTCTTTCTCGTTAAATGAGTCTTTCACAAAATCTTGAATTGCACTAAGCATCGAAGAAATGAGTTGCGGGTCTTCGCTCGTTGCATTATCGGCAGTTACATGCGCTATCAAAAGCCCAGAATTGCGGTTAATCAGAAAGACATGCTCTACACGATAGACAAGAGAATGCTTAAGAACAACTTCTGAGAAGCTTGCCCCCGTTCTCCAAGCTTCAAATCTCCACTTGAGCCCATGCCAGGTAAATATATGTCTTAAAGTTTCATTCAGCGACTGAAAGGTCTGATCGATCTTTTCCCCGATCGACTTGCGAATTGCCGGCAGAAACACCGGGTACAATATATCCGTAAGCGTACGCGGGCTCTTCTGGATGGACCGTTGCACGGCCCTCTCGACAGCTGGCGCAAGTGCCTCTCCGAGTTGCGCATAAGGCGCACGTGCGGCTGCACTGGGGAGAACACCCCCAACTGCAGACGCAAGCTGCTCAGGTTCGTCGAGCAGGTGCGTAACTCGTGAAAGCTCCGAAATCTCGCGGCCGACCAGCAACTGGCGCAGCGTTGCCATGCGAGGATCGGCGGTTGGAACTCCGTCGAAACGCGCACGATAGTCCGGATCAACGTTCCGGGCAATTTCGACCAAAAGACTAGCCAGAGCCTCGCGATCAATCTCTGTATCGTTCGAAGCTGCTTTTTGAGCAAGGCTGATTGGGTCGACGGTCGACGTCAAGTTCCGATCAACTCACTTTCCAACTACGTTCCGAGTTGCTCTTGCTGCCTACGGGATCCTGATTTAGACATTTTGCAACCTCGACAAACAGGCCAGCCAAAAGATTTCGGTCGGTCTTGACGTTGCTGAGATCGGAAAACATCTTCTCCATTACCATCTGAATGGTTTCATTCTTTTGCTTGATTTCCTCACGCAGCGATTGATCGCTTCGATTTATCCGGTCCGCAACTTCGCGCTCAAGCTCGCTCAATTGATCCGACAACGCGCGCACCTGCTTTTCAAGCGCCTGATTTTGCTCGCGAAGATTCCGGTCGATCTCCTTGTCGGCCTCGGCTCGTGCGTCTTTTTCGTTCCGCAATTGCCCCGCAAGCGATTCGACCTGCTTCTTTGCATTTGACTCGTACATTTCAAGATTGCGCTTGGCCTCGGATTCGACATCCTTGAAGCGCTGCAAGAACCGTTCTTCAAGCTTGGAAAAACGGCGGTCATAGTCCTGCATCTGGTTGCCGAACAGCAGATCACGTATCTTGTCGACACCTACAGCGTCGCCGGGGCCTCCGCTCTCGCGAGCCTGGGCCGCCATGAAGGCCAGCCCGTTTCCGTCTGCATTACCTATCAGATTTACGTCCGCTTTATTTGCTGGAGAAGCGCTATTCGAAGATTCCTTGGCCATCCTTGTGCCCCTTCTTTTGAACAACTGCCACAGTGCGAAACTCAGAAACGGACAAGAATGTCAGCAAAATACCCGGCTCGCAAGCCGGAATCTTCTTGACTTAAGCCAATTCGTGCGTCCCTTTTACATCTCTTGGACTAGCAGCAAATAAACGAGTTCCGACTGGTGTAGCTTTCGTATCTCTTTTTATAGAGGCCATAATCGGCTAGTCTAATCAACCATTGGATGAAATCTACTATCGAAATGAGCAATACAATATCAGGCTATAGCTACTGGAGCGCAGTTAAGTAGCGCGGACTCATTAGAAATATCTAAATTAGATGACATGGCGGTACACATACTGCCTCGCATCGGGCTGTATACTGCGACGATCAGCTTCGGATGCGGGCCCAACGGTAGAAGGAAGGTGTTCTTTCGCACGGAGAATGGCTGTTCGAGAGTGCACCTCGGTATCGAGGCATTTCGGTCGATAGGAGGGGAGCAGTAGTCCCGATAACTGCAGTCATTCACATCAAAGCTTCAGTGGCTTGCTTTATTGCGCCCCGATTGCAAAGGACGTCAGTTTGCCATAGCTATTTCACTCGTACGGCGCCAGGGACCGCAGCTTGTGGTCATGGCGCCGATTCCGGGGATCGACATGAGTATGCGGCGTGCTTGCTTTGACGTGCATCTGCGACAGCTGGCGCCCAAGCTCGGCGGCACGGATGCGAATGCTGCGTCAGGCTTCCAGCATCGGTACCACGACAGGAGCAAGTTCCCTTTGCAGCCCAATAGTGGCGTCGCGGCGGCTCGGAAGAATTCGCAGAACACTATTTGGACACAGCGTTCCTAAGGACCGTTTCCTTTGGCAGGAAATCGCCGGCTATGTTTCGGGGCTCTTGTTCTACCTCCGAGCCAGGCGCGGGTAAGACGGCGTGGCGCATAATCCCTTGGTTTCAATCGTGGTTCCTGCGCACAACGCGGAGGTAACGCTGGCGCGCGCACTCGATTGCCTTCTCGATCAGGAAATAGTGGATTGGGAGGCGATCGTCATCGACGACGCCTCCACTGACCGCACCTCCGCGATCATCGCCGGTTATGTGGAGCGCGATGCCCGGTTTCGGACGTTGAGCTCTTGCGCGTATAGCGCCGCCGGCGCGCGCAACAGCGGGATTTCGACAGCGCGCGGACGCTGGCTCATGTTCCTGGATGCGGACGATTGGGTGGACGCCGGCTTCCTTGCGAAAATGCTGGCCGCCCTTGAAACCGCGCCCAATGCAGTCGCCGCCTATTGCGGTTCCCGGCGCGTGATGCCGGATGGCGAACTCACCCCGTCGAGCATCCCGACGGAGGTTGCGATCCAGCCCTTCGAAACATTCGCGCGCCGGTGTGCCATCCGCACTCACGCGCTGCTCGTCGACCGGGAGACAATTGTCGAATTGGGCGGTTTCGATGTGTCGCTGAGCACCTGCGAGGACTGGGATCTGTGGCAGCGCCTGGCACGTCTAGGCAAACGTTGGGTGATGGTCGACGAGCCGCTCGCTTTCTATCGGGCCAGCCCCAACTCGCTCACCCGCCATTCGACGCAGATGCTGGCCGATGCGGAAATCGTGATCGCCCGCGGCTTTTCTGCTGATCCCAGGGTCAAACAGCCAGCATCGGCTCACGCCAATGGAGCGATCGAGGCGAACGGCCGCACCGCTTCCGAGGCACTCGCGTGGTTCGCGTTGTGGAACGCCGCGTCGGATTGCGGCTGCGGCTCACGCTCGATCAGCCCGCAGGCCCTGCGCGCGCTCCCGGCAGGACGTAAGTGGGCGCATGACATCGCCAAGGTGGCCTTCGATGGCCTTATGGTAGGAAGCCTATCGGTGCCAGCGCAATTGGCTGCCAGGTGGGACAGGTTCGGCGGCTCCCTCACCGAGTTGATCACCGAACTCGGCAAGGTCTGGGACAATCCCGTCGCGGGTCGCCGCGTCCAGTATCACCTTGAGCAAATGCTTCTCGACTTCGACGATCTTGCCGCGCCGCGCAGACTGGCGCGGACACTCGGAATTCGCGTCGATGCTCGAAATCCGGATTCGATCGAACTGCCGCAAGGAATCGATCAAATCTATGCCTATCTGATGATCGATGGCCAGATCGAGGCTGTCGTGCAGTTCGGCGTACTCGGGACGGTGACAAGGGATCATTGGATTGCATTGATCCAGAATGTCGTGCCCGCTGAGCGGCTTGTAGACAGTGCGGCAAGGTTTGCGGGACGATCACCTGTACCGCAACAGGCCGCCGGCCCCGACACGTCAAACACGCTCGCAGCCGAGGCATTGTCAGCCACAGCCGAACGCGGGCCTGATCCGGACAGCCACTTTGGCAAACTCGCGCAATTGGCCGCGCAAGCGCGGGAGCTGGTTCGGTCGAGCGCCGAACCTGCGGAGCCTCCTGCGGCGCCGCGCCGCGCACGGCCCAGGCACGACAAGGATCGCACGTCGTTCTGGAATGGCTATTTCGCGACCGAGGATCCCTGGAACTACGGTTCCTCCTATGAGCAGGAAAAGTACGAGCGGCAGGTCGAAATTCTGCCGACCGGTCCTATCGGACGGGCGCTTGAGCTGGCCTGCGCGGAGGGCCACTTCACGCGGCAGCTGGCGCCGCATGTGGGCCATCTGACCGCAACCGACATCTCCGCCATAGCCATCGAGCGGGCCCGCGCGCGATGCAGCGATCAGCCGAATATTAAATTCGGCGTACTGGATTTCTCGGCCGACACGCTGCCTGGTGAGATGGACCTGATCGTCTGTTCGGAAGTACTCTACTACCTGGAAGATCTCGCCGAGTTGCGGCGCATCGCCAAAAAAATCGTTGAGGCATTGGCGCCTGGCGGGAGTTTCATCAACGCACACGCATTCGTGTTACGTGACAATGTTGAAAGGACCGGTTTCGACTGGAACACATTCGGTGCACAAGCGATCTCGGAGACGCTGGCAGCGACCGAAGGCCTCGTCCTCGATCAATCGATCCAGACCGAGCTCTATCGCATAGACCGCTTTCGCCGCCTGTCACCGGACGACGTGGCGACGGAACCGATGATTGATCAAGTGCCAATCCGCGGGCCCCTCGAAATCGGGGTCGCGCGAAATATCGTCTGGGGCGGGGCGCGGGCCTTGCGCCGGGACGTTGCGCGCAGCGAGCGGCGGCAGCGTATCCCTGTCCTCATGTATCACAGCGTCTCCGATGAAGGTCCGGCCGCGCTCGCCCGTTTTCGGCTCACGCCCGCCGCATTCCACAGCCAGATGGCATGGCTGCGCGCCAATGGCTTTCACGCGATTAGGTCCGAGCAGCTGGAATGGTTCATCGCCAACCGTCAACCTTTCGTTGGCCGCCCAGTGCTCATCACCTTCGACGACGGCTTCCAGAACTTTGCCGACCATGCCTGGCCGATCGTGCGTGCGAACGACCTGACCGCGGAAGTGTTCCTGGTGACGGACCTGGTGGGAGAAAGTGCACTGTGGGACGCCGACAGCGGTCCGCCGACACAGTTAATGGACGCCGGGACGGTGCGACGCCTCGCCGCCGAAGGTGCGTTCTTCGGAAGCCATCTGGCGACGCATCGCGCGATCGATGGTCTGTCGAGCTCTGACCTGGCCGCCGAGCTCCTGCGCTCTCGAATGTTCATCGAACGGTGGACCGGTCAGCCAACCACGGCGTTCGCGGCACCCTTTTCTGTCACCGACCGACGGCTTGGCCGGCTGGCCAACGAGTGCGGCTATCGAATCGGCTTCGGCGGCAGACACGGGCCGGCGGACCTCGATTGCGATCCCATCGACCTTCCGCGCATCGAGATTCGCGGGGATCGCTCGCTCGATGACTTTGTTGCCAAGGTCGAGGCCGTGCTCGAATGAACGGTGAACTTGTCAGTGTCCCGCCCGTTTACCTCGTTCGCAAGTCTATTGGGCGACTTGGGATACCGCTGACATCAGCTCCTGCGGGTTTGGCGCCCCAAACATGTATCGCCCACCCTCTGGAAACTCCGTGAAGCTCCAGCGGACGATCCCCTGCCGGTCCAGCAGGAATTGACCGACCAGTTGTCCGTGTCCCGTTGCCATCATCTGCTCGTCGGCTTCGGTCACTTCGTACTTGTCCTTCTTGTTGAGAATTTCGGTGGCCGCAAATGGGTCCATCGGACCGGACAACTCGCCTGGTATGTCGACCCGCATGTCCCTTGCCGCTGCCATCGAGACCTTGTACGGCCAGATCGTCTCGTTTTGGGTGAATTCGAGATTGGGCAGTCCAAAAGCACGATGTGAAGCGCGTTCAGGGTCGGAGGCCGCAAGCAGATTCGGTATCGGGTGGTAACGGAAATAGAGACGCGCCCGTTCAATCGGCGTGTTGACCACCGTCAGGCTCTCCACGCCCTTTTCGCGCAGCTCCGGATCAAGCCGAGCCTGGGCAGCGATATGGCGCCGGCAAAACGCACAATGCAGGCCTCGAAACAGGCCGACCAGCACCGGTTTTTGTCCGCGAAAGTCGTCAAGCGCGATCTTGCCTTCCTGGGTAATGGCGTCGAGTACCACGTTCGGCGCACGGTCGCCCGGTTGAAGCGGTACCAAGTCACTACGCGCGGACATTTCCAACCTCCAACCCGGCTAATCGAGAAAAGGCAGCACCACAAGCGCTTCCGGGTCGAGCCCGTGCTGGGCGCATATACCCTGCGCCAGGGAAAAGTAGCGTTCGGCCTCGGCGAGATTGTCGAGGTCGAGATTAAGCGTTGCGAGACCATCATAGCACGGAAACAGCAGTTGGGGCTCGCCCGTTTCGCGGGCTACGTCCAGTGCTTCCTGGAACAAGCCAACCGCCAGTTCCGGACGGCCGTTGCACTGGTGGATCTGCCCAAGCACGATCAACGGCACCGGCAGGTGCTCGCGCTGATCGAGCGCCCGGTCGATCTCGATGGCCTTCTCGGCAGCAGGCACGCCCTCCGTTGGACAGCGATCCGTGAAAGTGCAACAAGCGACCGCGAGGTTGGCGAGGAGGCGCGCCTGGAAACCCAAATCACCAATATGGCGCGCCACTTCAAGACCGCGCCGACAGACCTCCATCGCCTGTGCCGGATCGATGGTCGTGTAAAGCACGCCGAGATTGGTGTAGCCGCGGCACGCCGCGCCCAGTAGACCGGCGGCTTCGGCCAACTCAATGCTACGCTCAACCTGATGCACCGCTTCACGGTTCCGCCCAAGGCGAGCCAGCGCAACAGCCTTCGTATTAAGCGCCTCGGCGGTCACAAGGATGGCATCACACCCCACCTCGGAGACATGCTCCGTTGTCAGAGAGCGTACGCAATCCAGCGCCGCGTCTGCCCAATTTGCCGCGAGGGCGTGATCTCCGCTACGGAACGCCTGTCGGCCACGTTCTTGCCAGAGATGCGCCTGCTCGATCGGGGCATCCGCTCCATCGAGGAGCGCTGCAGCTTCAGCATAGCGGGATTCTGCGTCGTCCCGCTTGCCGACGTCCCAGAGCAGCCGACCGATCTTACGCAAAACTCGCGCCGACGCGACACGATTGGCTGACTCGCGGTATGCCTGCAACACCGTCTCGTAGTGATGGTGCGCGATCTCGCGGCGGCCTACCGGGCCGCTCAGATCGGCAATGCGCTCTGCAATTGCCAGTTTGAGCGGTGTGTGCCCGATCGCGCCCAACGCAGTCAGTGCTCGCTCGTAGAAACGAAGGGCGTCGTCGTTGGCGTATATCATGCGAGCGCGATCGCCCGCCGCCTGCAGGTAATGCGCACCCCTCTCCCGCTCGGCGCTCTGTGCGAAATGATGACCGAGCACGGTCAAATCCTCGAGCCGTTCCGGCTTGTCGCCGCACAGTTGCTCCAAGGCAGCACCGACCCGCCCGTGGATGTCGGTCCGGCGTTGCAGGAGCATATTCTGGTAGATCACGTCCTGCAGCAATGTTTGCGTAAAGCGGTAGCTTTGCGACGAGACCGAGCCCGATCCGGCAACTTCCTCGATGATTTCCGCATCGCAAAGCAGTTCGCAGCCGGCTTCTAGCCGGCCGGGGTCGGCTGCCACGGCTTTCAGAAGTGTGGCATCGAAACGCGGGCCGATTACCGCGGCTTCCTGGGCCAGCCGGCGCACCTCTTGGGGCAGCCGGTCGACGCGAGCAAGCAACATTGCCTGGATAGTGGCGGGAATGCCGGTTGCGACTTCGCCTGCCACAGTCCGCCATCGCTGGTCCTCGCGCATCAGTACACCGCGATCGATAAGGCCGCGGACGATCTCCTCTAAAAAAAGGGGGTTGCCGCCCGCGCGCTCAAGTATCTGGTCGAGAAGCCCTCCTGCGGAGTTTACCCAGCTCTCGCCGAAAAGCGCCGCCAGCAGGCTGCGTCCGTCATCATTGTTGAGCGGCGAAAGCCTGAGCGCTGTGTGACTGACCCGACTTGAGTCGAGCTGTCCGTTGTCCGGCGCGGGACGGTGCGTGACCAGCAACATCAACCGCGTGCGTTCCAATCTGTCCATCACAAAACGCAGTGCCTCGAGCGACACGGCGTCGGCCCAGTGCAGGTCTTCGACGACAATCAGCAGCGGCGACAACGCAAGCCGCCGTTCGATGATTGTGCGGACTGCGTAGAGAATTTGCCGCCGCAGCTGCTCGGGCTCGACATGCTGCAAGGTGGCATCGGGGTCGCCAAGGCCGAGCACATGGTAGAGCAAAGGCATCAGCCGCTTCGCCTCCTCGCCCTGCAGGCCGAGATCGGTAAGCAAGCCTGCGAGCTTTCCCCGCATTTCCTCCCCATTGTCGTTTTGCATCATCCCGGCAGCGCTGCGCACCACTGCGCCCAAGGCGCCAAATGATTGTTCGCCCAGCGGTGAGCACGTGGCCAGCCGCACGGCGACGTTGCGAAAACGATCCTCGTCGCCGACGCGGGCGACAAACTCCTTCACCAGCCGCGATTTCCCGATACCGGCTTCTCCGACGAGGCGGACAAGTTGGGCCGAGCCGCTGCACGCCTGGTCAAGGCTCGCCAGCATTCTATTGAGCTCCGCACCACGACCTATCATCGACGCACTGAGGCCGAGCGCCTCGAGCCCACGCGCTGCACGCGGCGCCGCAAGCGGTGCATCCAGTCGATGGACGAGCACACTGCCAGCCTTGCCGCGAAACACGACATCACCCAGCGACTCGTAAGAGAAGGCATGCCGGGTCAGCCGGTAAGTGAGCTCGCCTACCAGCACCTCACCCGGTGCGGCCAGCGATTGCAGGCGTTGCGCCGTATTCACTGTGTCGCCGGTCACCGAATAGGATTTGGCGGTGCCGATGCCCAATCCGCCGGTAACGACCGGACCAGTGTTTATGCCGATGTGGAGTAACAGAGGCGAGCCGGAGTGGGGGGTGCTTTCGCCGAGCCGCGCCGTCCGGGCGATCATGTCGAGAGCGGCGCGAAGCGCACGTTCCGGATCGTCCTCATGCGCGACCGGCGCACCGAACAAAGCGAGCAGTGCATCGCCGATGAATTTGTCGACGAAACCACCAAAGTTTCGCACGGCCGCCGTCAATTCCTTGAACAGTTCGTTCTGCAGCGCTTGCATGACCTCGGGGTCGAGCTGCTCGCTGAGTGTCGTGAAGCCGCAAAGGTCGGCGAACAGGACCGTTACCGTCCGGCGATCGGCGTCGGAGACGGGATGCAGCCCATCGTCGCTTTCGATGTTCGGAAGCAGCGACGGAGTTCGCGACGGCGGCACAATGGTCCGGCTTGGCGTCGGAGCAGTCCGTTCGACGGCTTTTGCGGGCGCAGCGACGCTTGCCCCACATTTCGGACAGAACTCGAAATCAGGTGCGCAGGGGTAGCCGCAACTGGCGCATGGCACGGGCTGGCGTCTGCCACACCTCGGACAGAAGGCGTAACCGCCCTCGACCTCGAAACCGCAGCCCGAGCAGTCCATCGAACAAGACCTCACTAGAGGCCGTGACGTCGTGATCTCGCCACGCACTTCACGGCTAGGCTATTCACAAGGATGCACCGATAGCCGTCGACCGGCAAGCGGCCGCGCAAATGGGCATCGAGCGATCCGTGTGGGTCCGGTGGCAGAGCGCTGCCGATTCGGGCGGAAGCCGTCGTCGAAATCCCGAAAGGCATCAGCGTCAAGGACGCGGCCGGATCAGACGCCAGAGGCTCACCGATAGATCGCCGTCGCTTGCGGTTGCGCACCAGAAAGTCGACCTGAAGTAAGGCTCAGCTCGCCTTGATCTCTGCCTGGCCGATCTTGCGCCATCGGGCGTTTTCGCGAACCAGCTTCAGGTCGTCGGTCGTCTCGGCAAATGTCCGCAAACGGTATTGCCGGAGCAGGTCCGGGAAGAGCGCCCCTTCCGGCAGGCCGGCAAGCTGCTCGCGGACCGAGATGTTTTCGTCGATGACCCGCATGCCCCAGGCATTTTCCCGAACCTGCAGCTCCGCAGCCAGATCGCGCTCTTCCGGCGCGTTTTCATCTAGCGCAGCCAGCAGGATCGAGTGGAAAAGCGCTACGTAACCAATCTGTCTCAGGCCGCCCACAACCCGCACGCGCGGCAATATGGCAAGGACGAGGAACATCAGGAACAAGTTCGGCAGCAGCACGCCGTCCAGCAGCGCCTGCCTGAGATGCGGCCGCTCAAACGGGATGGAAAGACCATGCGGCCTGTCTGACTCGATCAGGTGCCCGTTCTCGAGGACGAGCTTGCGCACGCGCTCCTCGCGGATGCCCCAGAAATAGGCCGTGGCATTGGGCAGGAATCTGCCAAATGGGCTCGATGCGGCCTCTTGCAAGGCCCGTTCGAGACGCTGGCGCCTTGCGGGCTCAATGAGCAGCCTGGAAAGAAGGCTGCCGTCATATTCTAGATGCCGCGCCATGGCAGAAGCGGCGAGCCGATCGTCGATGAAAACCGGCAGGGCCATGCCGGAACGATCCCAATCGGCGACCAGATCCTCGTTGAGGGCTGTCAGCGCATCGGCGGCGGTCCCAAACACTTTGTCCTGGCTGGCAAGCAGTGTGCCTAGCCAGCGGCTGGCATCCGTTTCGTCGCCCACGGCTTCGAGCGCGCGCTTGTTGAGGGTGACGGGACCGGCCACGCAGGCGCTTTTGCGGCACAGTTTGTGGCGCCCCATGCCGAACAGGTTGACCTTGTCGTCTCCGACATTGAGCCATCCCGGCCCCTCCCGCCCAATTGTTTCCATGGTCATCGTCGTTCCCATGAAGCCGAAGAAGGCCGACAGCCCGTTTTCGACCGCGCCGAGCCAGGCAAGCAGGAGGGCATCGAAGGTGATCCGGTCCATCAGAAGCAGGCAGTGCAGGCCGGACTGAATCACCGGTCTGTGCTCGAACTCGTCAAGGGCCTTGCCGATCTCTTGAGGCTGCATGATCGCACCAAGGCGCTGATGCAGGACTTCGCGCAAGATCGAACGGGCAGCGATCGCCGGGCCCGATGCAGGCCTTGCCACCGGCCGCCACAGATGGCGGGCGTAATCGGAAACCGGCGCGTTCCAGTTCTGCTCGATGTCACGCACGACTTCCGGGCAGAGCAGCGACAGCACAGCCAGAATTTCCGCCGGAGGCGTAGGGGTTGGGTCAAAGACGGCGGTCATTGGTCCCGTCTAGCCGCTTGCGGTGCAAACGCCAAGGGAGACCAGACTTGCTGGATGCGACCGGCCCACACATAGATTGTCAACTCGATCAAGACGGTGTGAGACGAAATTGACCGTATCCAACGGAGTTCTCCATGATCAATCGCCTGTTCGCCGACTCGGCGCGATTTGTTGGATTGACTAAACAGTTAAGGCCAAACAGCGGATCTCAGAACCGCAGCCGGGCCATGCTCAGGAGGTCGTGGTACTGCCCGTCGGTAAAACCGGCCTTCGCATGCCGGCCTTCGACCTCAAAGCCGTGGCTTGTGTAGAGACGGACGGCCGGTTCGTTGTCGGCATACACAGTCAATTCGACCCGCTTCAGGGCGCGCCAGTTGTCGGCCACGTCAAGCAGCGCGCCAAGTATGGCAGAGCCGATACCCTTACCGACAAAGGCATCGTCAAGGCCGATATTGATCTCGCCGATATGCGAACGGCGCGGCGAACCCTGCACGACCAGGCTGCCATGGCCGACGACCTTGCCGTCCAACTCGGCAACGATCCAGGTGGTTTCCTGGCCGGACTTGGCGATGCGCCGCTCCACCTGCTCCACCATCTCGAAAGGCATCCTCAGCGTGCCCCAGCGGAAGCCCGGCATGTTGAAGATAGCGCAAAGCGCCTCCGCATCGCTTAGCCGGACGGACCGGAGCTGCGGCTGGATTTTCTCCGAGGATGGCGAGGTCGTGCTGGTCATGGCGTTCCCGGCGAAGGCAATCGGCCCGGCACGATGCACCGGACGTCACCCGAAAATCCAGCCGTCTCTGCAACCTATAATGCCGATTGCGAGCTAAAATACCGGGAGGCGGCGTAGAGTTTGAAGACGCCGCTGATGCCGATCCAGCCGAAAAGGGCGAGCCAGCACAATGTCCCGGTCGCCGTCCAGTCGATCCGGTGCACCGCAGCGTCGGTGATGACGACGCCAAGGATGGCAAGCAGGCCAATCAGAAACTGGGCCAAGCCGAGCACCAGCAGTTCCTCGCGCGGCGCGCTTCTCCAGGCGAGATATATACCGCCCGGATGGCGCTGTAGACCTGAGCGTGGAAGGCATCGATCGGCCATGGCCAGATGCTGCCGAATGTCAGGGGAAACAGCAACAGTCCGACGCCATAGAGCCCAAGGATCGCCAATTCCACCGGCATGTAGCCGCGCCATGCGGGGTTTCAGGTCACGCATTCTGCAGAAGGACGGGCCCTGGCCCGCCACAGGAACAGCCCGGATACCGCGACCGAAGCGAGATAGACCAAAAACCAGAGCCAGGGCGCTTTGCGCTCGAAGTTGAAATAGCTGAGATTGATGAACGAAGCCACCGAGGCGATGGCGGTGAAAATGAAGGCCATGACGAGCACGAGCCTGCCGGGCGACCAGCGATTCCAGACCAGCAGCGCCGCCATCACGACCATTTCGGCGGTGTAGAAGCCGCCGAGGAAGCGGGCATTGAACGGCGTGACGGCCAAGGCCAGCGCGGCTTGACCAGCACAGGCGCGAAAACAGGCCGGCGCCTACGATCAGGACGATGATGACCACGACAGAGAAGGCGCAGGGCCGCGGGAAATGGCGCAGGGCCGCGGGAAATGGCGGGTTGTCGGATGCCGGCATGGGAGAAAGGCCCAAAGATGAATGCCTCATGGACCATTATAGTGCCGCTTGTGGCCGGTGAAAATCCGCCGAATGGAAATTGAACTGTCATCAGGCTTGTCCATTCGGATGGCCGTACGGCCCGTTTCGAAGTAAGATGGAGCACTGGGACCAAAGACCGGTCCGGCCAAGACGCCTTGGGGTGCATTTTCCGGAGCCTGCATGATGAACGAAGCTCAGGATCTGTTCTCACTTCTGCGGCAATCGACCGATGTCGATTCGCAGGCAATCGACGCAATCAAGCGAACCATCGAAGAGGGCAAGGACCACGAACTTTGCCGCATCAACGTGCCAGCCTTCGCCAGCAAGCATGGCCTCGATGAGGAACGCGCCATAAGCGCCTTTCTCCATGCGGCGCGGGTGGGCATCTTTGATATTTCCTGGAATGTTCTGTGCCCCGGCTGTGGCGGCGTGCTCGACACAAACGCCACGCTGAAAACCATGCAGAAGGACGAATACACCTGCGCATTGTGCTCCCAGGGCTATTCGCCGACCCTCGACGAGATGGTCGAGGTGACATTCACCGTCAGTCCCCGCGTGCGCAGGATTGCCGCCCACAATCCACACGAACTGCCGTTGGTGGAATATTACCGACAGATCTACTGGGCGTCCGGCGCCGATCTGCCGGACGAGGATTTGGCCCAAAAGATGGAAGCGTTCTCGCTGGAGGATATCGAGCTTGCGCCCGGTGAAAAGGCGGTTCTGCACATACAGCTTCCGCCCCAATTCGTCATCGTCTTCGAGCCGGTCACCCATTCAGCCCAGTTCATCGACGCGAAGGGCGAACCAGCAAAAGAGCGGCGAAGCCTCTCCTTGGTCTTCGACCGCGACCATGTCCAGAGCCAGACGCTGGAAATGCAACCCGGCCCGCTGCGTATTTCGCTGGAAAACAGGACCGACACCCGCGTGCTGCCGACGGTCTTCATCGCCTGCCCGGTATTGCATGATTTCCTGGGCAAACGCCGGCCCTTCCTGACCGCCAAGCGCCTGCTCACCAACCAGACGTTTCGCGATCTCTATCGCACGGATACGCTCGACATCGACCAGCGCCTGAAGATCACCAGCCTGACCTTCCTGTTCACCGACCTGCGCGGATCGACCGAGCTCTACGAGCGGGTGGGCGACCTTTCAGCCTTCGATCTCGTGCGCGAGCATTTCCAGGTTCTGCATGAGATCGTCGCGGCGGAGGCAGGCGCGGTGGTGAAGACGATCGGTGATGCGGTGATGGCAACCTTCGCGACGCCTGATCGTGCGATTGCCGCGGCCCTCAGAATGCGCGATGCCATGCGTGAGCTCAACGACAAGAGCGGGCGCGAGGATCTGCTGCTCAAGATCGGAGTCCATGCCGGCCCCTGCATCGCCGTGTCTATGAACGAGCGACAGGACTATTTCGGCCAGACGGTCAACATTGCTTCGCGGGTCCAGAACCTTGCCAACACACGGGCGATCTTCGCCACTCGTGCGGTGGTCGACGACAATCTCACCGCCGATCTGTTGCACAGGAACGCGCTGACGCCCGTGCCCCACGAGGTCTCGCTGCGCGGCATTGAGCGGGAGATAGCAGTCTATACGATCCCCTGAAAACTTGGCCCCTGAAGGGTCGTCTCGTCCCACTCAGACGCGTCTGGAGACAAAATACCGACCGGGGGGCACCGAAGGCGGCGGCGGGAGGGGTTGCAACAGCGGGTGATCGAGCGACGTGCCGCTGACCGCGATGCCACCGACGCGAAGCAGGCGCGCGATCAGATCGGGAAGCCAGGTAGAGGTCACTGCATCGCGATCGTCATAGCCGGTGCCGATGTCGGCATGGACAAGAGCCGCGTCGATTCCAATGAACCTCTTCGCCGTCTCGCGTATTTCGCCGAGCACGAGGTTTTCAGCTTCGGGAATTGAGCTGGCGTGTGCGCCAACTTCGCGGTCGAACACCACGATCCGGCGTCCGGGAAGGCGCTCGCGCAGATGGTGGAACGTCCTGCCATTGCCGAGGCCGAGCTCGAGCACCAGCCCTTCCATCTTCGCCACCTCGGGGCAAACTTGATCGAGAATGTCGCGCTGTGCGGTCATCCTGCCGATGAAATTCTCGAGGCGAGTCATATGCGTTTGTGTGTCCTGAACCAGCTCAAAGATCGGCAATGCCCGCGACCAGAAACGGTTCACGGGTGAAACCGAGGGCGACGTATTAAACCCCGATCGCGTCTCGCCACGTATAGAGGCGAACGATGAACGCTGCAATAACCGGACAGGTCGCCGACAAGGATCATACCGGGTGGAGTCGGCGGCCCGGCGCGCGGCGGAATAGTGATCTCACTTGTAGGGGTCGGCGGCGTCCCGCAGGCCGTCGCCGAGGAAGTTGAACGCCAAGATGACGAGAATGACGGGGAGCATCGGCAAAAGCAGCCATGGATAGAACGCGATGACGCTGACGCTGCGCGCCTCGGTGAGGAGGATGCCCCAGCTGGTTATCGGCGCCCTCAGGCCGAGCCCCAGGAAGCTCAGCGCCGTCTCGCCCAGGATCATGCCGGGTATGGAGATCGTCGCCGTCGCGATCAGATGCGACATGAAGCCGGGAATGAGATGCCGCCCGATGATGCGGCTGCTTCTGGCGCCCATCAATTGCGCGGCCAGAACGTAATCCTCCTCTCGCAAGGCTAGAAGCTTTGAACGCACGGCCCGCGCCAATCCGGTCCAGTCGAGCAGCCCGAGGATGACGGTGATGCCGAAATAGATCAGGATCGGACTCCAGGTTATCGGCATGATCGCCGCCAGAGCCAGCCATAGCGGAATGCTGGGGATCGATTGCAGAACTTCGATTATCCGTTGAACGATCAAGTCGAAGATACCGCCGTGATAGCCGGCCAGTCCGCCGATGACAATGCCGAGCAGGAAGCTGAAACTGATGCCGACGAGGCCTATCGTCAGTGAAATGCGTGCGCCATAGATGATGCGCGAGAGCACATCGCGCCCCAGCCTGTCAGTGCCGGCTAGAAAGAGCTGGCCGTTTTCGGCAGGGCAGACAAAATGCCTGTCACCTTCGATCAGGCCCCAGAACTGATAACTGTCGCCCTTGCAGAAGAAACGGATCCGCTGAACATCATCCTGATTCTCGATGTAGTTCCGCTTGAGCGTGTCCATATCCAGCGTCATCTGGCGGCCATAGACGAACGGCCCGACGAGCTGGCCGTTGTGGAACAGGTGCACCCGCTGCGGCGGCGAATAGATGTAGTCCATGTTGCGCGTGTGCAGATTGTAGGGCGCCAGGAACTCGCAGATCAGTATCCCGAAATAAAGCGCTGCCAGGAATATGCCGGATATAACGGCAAGCCGGTGCATCCGGAATTTCCACCACATCAGCCGTAACTGCGACGCCTGAAAGACCTTCGACTGCTCCGGCGTCATCGCTTCGACCGACTGCAGGTCAATGGGCGCGGTGGAGACGTAGTGTTGCAGAGGAGCACCCGGAGCGGGCAGCGGCGAATGCGTGCTCATTTGGTGCTTCCGCCTTGCAAACGAATTCGTGGATCAAGCAGCGCCAGCGCCAGGTCGGAAATCAGGACACCGATGACCGTCAGGAAGGCGAGGAACATCAGGAACGACCCTGCCAGATACATGTCCTGGCTTTGCAGCGCCTTGATCAGCATCGGCCCGGTCGTTTCCAAAGACAGCACGATCGCCGTGATTTCGGCGCCGGAGATGATGGCCGGCAGGATAGAGCCGATGTCGGAAATGAAGAAATTGAGCGCCATGCGCAGCGGATATTTGACCAGCGCCTTGAACGGATGAAGTCCTTTGGCGCGCGCGGTCACGACATATTGCTTGTGTAGCTCATCGAGAAGGTTGGCGCGCAGCCGCCGGATCATGCTTGCCGTGCCCCCGGTGCCGATGATCAAGACCGGAATCCAGAGATGGGCGAGGATCGACTTCGCCTTGGCCCAGCTCATCGGCTCGCCGAGATATTGCTGGTCCATGAGATGGCCGATGGATGTGCCGAACCAGATGTTGGCGAAATACATCAGGATCAGCGCCAGCATGAAGTTCGGAATGGCAAGGCCGAGAAGGCCGAAGAAAGTCAGGCCGTAGTCGCCCCAGCTGTATTGATGCGTGGCGGAGTACATGCCGATCGGAAAGGCGATGAGCCAGGTGAAGATGATCGTGACGAAGGAAACCAGCACGGTCAGCCACATTCGGTCCCCGACGACGTCGCGAACCGGCATCTCATATTCGAAGGAATAGCCGAAATCGCCGTGCAGCATCCCCCCGACCCAGTAGAAGTAGCGAATGACCGGTGGCTGGTCGAAACCATAGTCCTTGCGCATCATCTCGATGCGATCGGAATCCACCGCTTCGCCCTGAGCCCGAAGCTCAGCAACATAGCTGTCGAAATAGTCGCCTGGGGGAAGTTCGATGATCGCGAACACCAGTGCCGATATGACCAGCAGCGTTGGAACCATCACGGCGATGCGCCAGACAAAATATCGAAGCACGCTCAGGACTCTCCAAGCCAGAATGTATCCGGCATGTAGACACCGAAATAGGCGGTCGGGTCGTAGCCGTAGAGCGCCTCGTCAGGCAGATTGCGCAGCCGCGAGGACGCCAGAACCGGCTGATGCGTTCCGTTCACCGTGCCGATCGAAAACACCTGATCGGTGTAGATCGACAGCATTGAATTCCAGATTTCGGCGCGCTCCGTGGCTTCGGTCGATGCGTTCCAGCGCTTGAGTAAAGCCATCAGCTCGACCACAGGCGGAAGATCGGGCGCCTCACCGACCTTGCCATGAGACAGGTAGTGAGCACCCCAGAGCGGCCATTGCAGCTGGTCGTCGATGGTGGGAGCCAGCTGGTACGGGTTCATGTCGGCGGTCGGCACGCCATTGTCGATGCCCGACCACATCGACATCATGATCTGGCCGCCAAGCGCGCGGCTGCGGAAGATATCGCGCTGCGAAGTCCGGATGAACAGGGCGATCCCGATCTTGCGCCAGTGATCGGTGATGAGTTCGAGCGCGTCGGTTTCCAGCGTGCTTTCGCCGGCCGTTTCCACTATGATCTGCGCAGGGCGTCCATCGGGAAGTATCCGCAGGCCGTCATCGTCACGCGTCTGAAGCCCGACCTCGTCGAGCAGGGCATTGGCCTGGTCGGGATCATGGGCGACCCAGGCTTTCGCGAATTCCGGCCGGTAGAGCGGGCTCTCCGGCAGGACCGTATCGGCACTTTCCTGCGCCAATCCGTAGAACACGGCCAAATTGATCTCGCGCCTGTCCACAGCGAGCGAAAGGGCGCGGCGCACGCGCACGTCACGAAGAAGGCCACGCCACACCTGGTCGGAACAATTCAGATTGGGCAGCAGCGCCAGCCGCGAACCCTGTGTGCGTTTCCAGAGATGCATCTTCACCGGGTAGCGCTTCTCCGCGTCCTTCAGGAAGGAGTAATCGCTGAAGTCAATTCCCATGCTTTGCAGGTCGCTCTCGCCGGCACCGGCCTTGGCGGAGATGATCGCCGACGAGCTGACATTCATGACGATCCGGTCAACATAGGGCAGTTGCCGGCCATTCTCGTCTATTCGATGAAAGAACGGGTTGCGCTCGAAGACGAATTGCTCGGCCGGCGGCTTGGTCCGGTTCCGCCAGGGATCGAGCGTCGGCAGTTCCGGGTTCTCCGGGCGATACTGCCGCGACATGCGGATATGCAGGAGCGTCCATTTCTTGGCCCGGTTCTCCTTCATTAGGCCGGCGAGCCGGAATGGATCCTGGTATTTCTTGTGGAACTGCTTGAGATAGGCGGCCGGCAGAACAAGCGATAGCGGCGAAGCAGCAGCAAGCTTGGGCAGGAAGTCGGGATTGGGCGCATCCCAACTATAGCGGACCGTCGACGGATCGACGGTCTCGAAGCGTGGCGGCTTGCCGTCCGCCAGCAGGGCGGGGGCAAGCCCGCCTTGCGACAGCTCATCGTTCAGCCAGACATCTTCCCAGCAATAGCGAAAATCCTCCGGCGTCAGCAGGCTACCGTCAGACCATTTATGCCCTTCCCGAATCTTGAAAGTGAAGACGCGATCATCCGCTACGTCGAAACTTTCGAGAATGTCGGGTTGCAAGTTAAGCTTTTCGTCATAGCCGACCAGGCGAGCATACCCGTAGATCGTCATCATCCGGATATCTTTCTGGCTGCCGATGATCGTGCGCAGCGTGCCGCCATACTGGCCGGGCTGCCGGCCCATCGCGGCGAGGTTCAACGCGCGCGGACTCTTGGGCAAGCGTTCGGTGAGTGCCGGCAGCGCCCTGGCCTTCAGCTGCGGCTGAAGAAATTCCGGCTCCAGATCGCCGGCGCGCGACGTGCCCGGCAGAAATGCCGAAGCCATAAGGCCAAGGACGGTGCGCCGGGTGATCAATGGCGTAACTCGCTGACATCGGCCGTACGCCGGGCCAGCACGAGGTGGCCGCCGCCAAGTTCGAGCGGCGACAGCATATCCTCGTCGCCCTCGTCGCGGAATTGCGGTCCCCATGCGCTGGTGTCGGAACCGCCGCTGACCTTCAGCGTCTTGAAATCCATTAGCCTGTCGAGATCGGGGAAAGGTACTGCGGCGACCAGTGAGCGCGTGTAGGGGTGGACCGGTTTCCTAAGCAGAATTTCGCGCGGCGCGAGCTCGACGATACGCCCGCCGCACATCACCGCGATGCGGTCTGCCATGTAGTCCACCACCGCCAGGTTGTGGGATATGAACAGGTAGGTCAGGCCCAGTTCTTTCTGCAGGTCCTTCAGAAGGTTCAGTATCTGCGCCTGGACAGAGACATCGAGTGCCGAAACCGGCTCGTCGCAGATCAGGAGTTCAGGCCCCAGCGCCAACGCGCGCGCGATGCCGATACGCTGACGCTGCCCGCCGGAGAAACTGTGCGGATAACGCTTGATGAAGCGCGGATCGAGCCCGATTGCCTGCATCAGGCTCTTGACCGTGGCGAGTCGGGACGCGGCATTGCCACGCTGATGGATTTCCAGCGGCTCGCTCAAAATGTTCTCCACCGTCATGCGAGGTGAAAGCGACGAAACCGGATCCTGGAAGACCATCTGGATTTTCGCGCGCAGCATGCGCAGGGCGTTTCCCTCGGCTTCCAAGACGTCGATCGGTCCATCGCGGCCGTTGAAGATCACAGAGCCGCCGCTAGGGGTGACAGCCCGCATGAGGATCTTGCTGACAGTGGTTTTACCGGAGCCGCTTTCGCCGACCAGACCCAGGCACTCACCCCGCCTGATATCGAAGCTCACGCTGTCCACGGCGCGAACAGAGGTTTGATGATCCCCGCCGAACCATCCGGACTTGCGGGTGGTGAAGGTCTTTTTCAGATCCCTGACCGACAGCAGGATGTCGTCCGGCCCCTTCGATGCCGGCGCCGTCTGCTTGCCGAGCAGGTTCTCGACATTCACTGGCACCTCGCGGAGCGCTTTTAGCCTTTCGCCAGGCTTCAGATCGAAATGCGGAACGGCTGCCATAAGGCCCTTCAGGTAAGGGTGACCTGGCCGGCGGAATATCGCCTCGACAGGTCCCGCTTCCATGATCTCGCCATGGTAGATGACCACCACCTCGTCGGCGACATTGGCGACCACCCCAAGGTCGTGCGTGATCAGCAGCATCGCCATGTTCAGCTTGGTCTGAAGCTCGCGTAGCAATTGCAGGATTTGCGCCTGGATGGTGACGTCCAGCGCCGTCGTCGGCTCGTCGGCGATCAACAAGGCGGGCCGGCAGATAAGCGCCATCGCGATCATGGCGCGTTGACGCAATCCTCCCGAAAGTTCAAAGGGATACATGTCATAGGCGCGCTTGGGATTGGGAAAGCCGACAAGGCCGAGCATTTCCTCGGTCCGCGCCTTGCGCTCCGCCCGAGCCATGGGCGTATGAATCTGCAGGGATTCGCTGACCTGGTTGCCGATCGTGTGCAGCGGCGACAGCGATGTCATCGGCTCCTGAAAGATCTTGCCGATCCGGCTGCCTCTCAACGCCCGGATCTCGGGTCCGTCACGCGGCATCTGCAGGATATCCTGCGTCGTGCCTGGCTTTTCAGGATCGGAAAACAGGATACGGCCGCGAACATGGGCCGTGTTCGGCAAAATGCCCATCACTGCCTGGCTGATAACCGATTTTCCGGAACCGGACTCGCCCACAAGCGCGGTAACCTTGCCGGGCAGGACGCGAAGATTTGCACGCCTGACGGCATGCAACGGTCCCCCGATAATGGCAAAAGAGATGCCAACATCCTCGATCCGCAGCAGATCAACACCCGAATTCATTCTCACACCAGCCCCACTCTGGCAGCCTGCCGGGCGGCAGACCAGAAAGCGAGACTAGCGCATTGCCAGCCTAGAGCAACTTGGATTCGAATCGGTCGCCAGTTCCCTGGCGGAACCGGCGACCCGACTGCATACCAAAGGCGTTCGGATCATCGTGGCGGTTACTGGAGCTTTCTCGGGTCGCCCGCCGACAGCCGCGCGGCATCGCGATGAAGCAGCATGACCTGTTCGGCGTCCGATATTCGGTCGTAAATCGGCTCCAGCGCACCGTCCTCATCGAGTGCGAGAGCACCCGACAGATCGGGTGAAAGCACCGTCAGCTTCTGCTTGATGCCCGCCAGTTCCTCGTTGCCGAGCGTCAGCCAGCTGTTGGCGCCGCAATAGCTGGCGAAGTCTTTGCTGGCGAGAACGCTGTGCGGATATTTCTTGGTCAGGGTCTGGAGGCGCTGGACCTCGTTTACAGCCGAGCCGAAGACAGAGAATGTGAGCCGGTCTGTAAGCCCGACATTGCCGAACATGACATTGCCGACATGCAGGCCGATGCCAAAGTTTATGTCGCCCAACCCCTGCTCCTTTCTGCGCAGATTGAGATCTATCATGCGCGCTGTGGCCTTGTGCGCTGCCGCAAGAGCAGCCCGGCAGGCGATCTCGGACTGCGAGCGGTGCCTTTCGCAAGGGTAGACGGCAATGAAGCCATCGCCCAGGAAACTCATGATCTGCCCGCCTCCGCGATTGAAAGGTGCAGCAATGGCATCGAAAAACTGGTTCAGCGTATCGATGTAGATTTCGCGGCCGGAAGTTTCGGCAAGCCTTGTCGACCCGCGCATATCCGCCATGACCAGTGCAGCCCGGATTGTATCGCCCTCGCCGCGCTTGATCTGGCCGTCCAGCACGCGCCTGCCGGCGTCGCCGCCGAGATAAGTGGTCATCATGTTGTCGGCCAGCTTGGTGAGCACCGCCATCTTGGTTGCGATAGCGAGATGGTTCTGGATGCGCAGCAGCGCTGAAATCATGCTGTCGCTGAAGCCTGAAGCACTGTCGGTGGACCAGGACCCCATCATGCCCTGGCTGGTATTGCCGTTGAAGGGATGGACGAAAGCCATGTAATCGGTCACGCCCATAAGCCTGAATTCATCGAAAACAGGAAATTCCGATGGGACCGACGGGTCGAGCCGGCGCCGCAGATGGTCGAGCTTGTTGCTGAGCAGATGGTAGTATGGGCTGGTCAGGAATCTGTCAGAATGAACGCCGTCCTCTTTGCGGAAGCCTTCCACTTCCATGCCCTGGCCGCGAAGCCAAGTGAAGCCAAGCGCGTCATAAAGCGGATGAAGCATCGAAAAGCTCAAATGCACCCGCTTCAGCGGCAGGCCCGCAGCAGCCAGCCGTTCACAAAAGCCTTTTACCAATGTTTCCAGGTCGTTGCCCGCCAGTGCCGATTGGGTCAGCCAATCGGCAACCCTATCCATGAGAATGGTAGAAATTTCTGCTTGCGCTGTGCTCATGCTATCTTGAGACCCGTCGAAGACGAGCCATTCTCCTTTGATCCGCCACAACACGGTCCACTAACGACCCAGAGATAAGACCCTCGAAGTCAATAATGCCGCTTCGGCGGCAAAAGCCGGCGAAGGGGCATTATGTGGCGAGGCTGCCGGCGGAGTGCAATCATGATCCTGACATCAGGTAAAAAATCGCCGGCTGAGACGCGGTCAGGCCTTCACCACCGTTTCTCGGGCCAGCCCGAGGCGGCCAAAAACATTGCGTGTGTCGACGATCAGAAGAGCGTGATCAGCGATCGCCTGATAGTCGATAGCGTCGTGGTCGGTTGCGACGACGACAGCGTCGAAATCCTTCAAGGCCGCCTCGGTCAATTCGACCGAGCGACGCCCCTTGATCGCCATATGCTCGCGTGTGGCCGGGATCTCGATGACATGCGGATCGTGGAATTCCGCCTTGCCGCCCCATTCCTCGATGAGTTCAATGAGCCGCAATGAGGGGCTTTCGCGGATGTCGGGCACATTCTTCTTATAGGCCAGCCCGATGATGAGAATGCGCGAGCGGCTGAGCGCCTTGCCGCAGCGCCGGTCCAGCGCCTTCGCCAGTTCATCGACCACATGACGCGGCATGGCCGTGTTGATCTCTGCCGCCAGTTCGATGAAGCGGGTCGGCAGTTCGTATTCGCGCGCCTTCCACGTCAGGTAGAAGGGATCGATCGGAACGCAGTGCCCGCCAAGTCCGGGGCCAGGATAGAAAGGCATGTAGCCGAAGGGCTTGCTCTTTGCCGCCTCGATCACCTCCCAGATGTCGATGCCCATCGCACCGAGCACGACCTTCAACTCGTTGACCAGGGCTATGTTGACCGAGCGGAAGATGTTTTCCGTCAGCTTGACCGCCTCGGCGGTCGCCGTGGTGGAAACCGGAACGACGGTCTTGACCACGCCCTGGTAGAAAGCCTGCACCAGCGTCGCCGATTCAATGCCGTCGCCTGCCACGACCTTGGGGATCGTCGCGACTTCAAAGCTGCGGTTGCCGGGATCCTCGCGTTCGGGCGAGTAGCCGAGGAAGAAGTCTATCTTCGACTGCAAGCCGGTTTCTTCCAGTATGGGCTTGATCACGTCGTCGGTGGTGCCGGGATAGGTGGTCGATTCCAGCACGATCAGCTGGCCGGAACGCAGATGCTTCGCGATGGTGCCTGCCGTGTTCCTGACAAAGGAGAGGTCCGGCTCACGGTTTTTCGTCAGCGGTGTCGGGACGCAGACGATGATGACATCGCAGACGGCCAGTTCGGCAAAATCCGCAGTGGCGCGGAACCGTCCGCTCGCCACCTGGCCGGCAAGGGCTGTCGACGTCACCGCCTCAATGTAGGATTGGCCGTTGTTCAGGCTCTCGACCTTCTGGGCTTCGATGTCGAAGCCGGAAACCGGAAAGCCGGCGCGTGCGATCGCAACCGCCAGCGGCAATCCGACATAGCCCAGTCCGATCACGCCGACTTGCGCGGCGCGCGTCGAAATCCGGGTCAGAAGACGGTCATATGCCGATCGTGAGGCGTCCAAAAATCTGCTTTCCGTCAATTCCGACAGGCCGTCCGCTCCCATGGCGAGGCTCACCTAGTTCCCCAAGAACCCGAGGCATATTGCGGAAAATCGATTTCCGCAAGCCGTCGTCAGGCCGGCACCTTCGCCTTCAGGCTTGCGGCGGCCATCGCATAGCCGCCGGCCGCGCCGTCGATGAAATGAACGTGATCGCGCTGCAGCGGCGAGGCGACCAGGCATGTCATCAAGGCCGATTTCTGGCGGTGCAGGCCATAGTTGCAGATGCCCGCCTCTTCCGCCTGTTTCAGCCGATTCTCGATCCGTTGGAACACATCCGCGTCAACGTCGATAGTCATCTTCAAACCGTCGTCGAACTTCCGGAAATCCGAATTGCTGGCCACGTCGCGTTTGTAGACCTTCGGATCGAAACTGCCGATCGTCCAGCCATATCTATCGGTGACAGCCGTAAGCGTCATCAGAAACAATATCCACAGCTTCGACAGCCATCGCCGTCCTACCGGCGCCATGGCGCGCGCCTCGATATCGAGGCCGGCGGGCGGAAAACTGTAGCGCGGCCCGTTCACCGGCACCGGGTGGCCATCGCGTTCCTGCCTGCCGGCAAGGGCGATGATGTCGGAAGCCAGAAACTGAAAACCGCGCAAGTCGCGCGACGCCCCCGGTATGGCTATGATCGAGACGATTTCGCCATGCCGGGCTTCGATCGGGTTCCAGCGGCAGGAGAGGCCGGTCAGATCCGGCCGCGCGCCAGCTGGCGCAGGATCGATGCGGTAGCGCCCCGCTTTCATCTCAGCTTCCGCCCAACTGCCGCCACCGCCGGCGAACATAGCATAGAAGACCGCTTCAGAGGCCCGGAACCTCGCCACGCGAACGTCGAGGCCTTGCGCTCTAATATCCTTTATCGGCACGATAGCGGCACGCAAGGTCAGATCCAGTTCGTCCGCCACCCATCTCTGGACAGCCGCCAGCGCGTTGCGGGTGATCTCCAGCGCCGAGCCAGGAAACGCCACGAGCGCGCCGTCGCCGCCGAAGATAAAGGGAAGATCTTGCCGACCCAGCGCATTGAGCAGCGCCGAAATGACGCTGGCGCCGGCCATATTGACGGTTTTATAGTGCCCCGCCTCAATCGCCTTGGTCGAGCCGACGATGTCTGCGGTGGCCAGCGCCCAGCCATCCGGGAGAGGCCGATAGTTATCGATATCGGCAACGCTTTCGAACTTTGCGAAGACCGGCAAAGAAGCGACAAACGGGTCGGACGCGGCAGCTTTTTCCATGAGCATCAGATAGCACATTCCACTGCTTGAGGGTGAAGTCGATCATGCTTCGAAATTGACTTGCGCAGGGTTTCCGATGATAGGGTCCGGCGATGCGAATTGCCTTCTACGCGCCGCTGAAGTCGCCCAATCATCCCGTTGCCTCCGGCGACCGCCAGATGGCACGGATGCTGGTCAAGGCGCTGGAGCATGGAGGGCATAGCGTCGAACTAGCATCCGAATTGCGCTTCTATCTACGCGAACCGGAGTCGAAAAGTTTCGATGCGCTCAAGCTCGAGGCTCGGGAGGAAGCCGCGCGGCTGACAAAGCTTTGGGATCGTGACGGCAAGCCCGATCTCTGGTTCTCCTATCATCTCTATTACAAGGCGCCCGACCTGATCGGACCCGAGCTGGCGTCGGCTTTTGCTATCCCCTATGTGACAGCGGAAGCCTCCTATTCGAGGCGGCGCAACGCCTGTTTGTGGGCCGATACGCAAGCGTTGGTGGCGCGAGCCGTCGAACAGGCAGCGCTGAACATCTGCTTCACGCAAAGGGATCGTCAGGGACTGACAGATGCAATTCCCGACGCCGCTCTCGGTATGCTTTCGCCCTTCATCGACACATCGGTATTCCGGGAAATGCCGGCACGGGGTTGTCCGACGCGCCTCGTTACCGTCGCCATGATGCGCCCGGGCGACAAAGTCGAAAGCTATCGCATGCTGGCGCAGGCGCTCGGTCCGATCGGCCACCTGCCCTGGACCATGTCGGTCGTCGGGGATGGGCCTGCCCGTGACGAGGTCAAAGCGCAATTCGCCGGCTTGCCCGCCGACCGTATCGAATGGCTTGGCGCGATTGAGCCGGCCGCCGTGCCGGATGTCCTCTACAGTGGGGGAATTTACGTCTGGCCGGGTTGCGGCGAGGCCTATGGCGTTGCCTATCTTGAAGCACAGGCAGCCGGCCTTCCGGTGGTGGCTCAGGACATCGCCGGCGTGCCGGAGGTCGTGCGGGATGGCCAGACCGGGTTTCTCACCCCGCCGGGCGATGTGGCGGCGTTCGCTTCTGCCATTGAAAGGCTTCTGGCCCGTAACGACGAAAGAACCATCATGGCCGCGGAAGCCAGACGTTTCATCCTCGAAGAACGCTCCCTCGGCGTTGCAGCGGCGCGTCTGGCCGAACTTCTTGCGAAGATCCCGGTTTCATGACATCCGATCAGATATGGCAGCCTTTGGTGGAAGAACTGGCGTGCCGGCAACGGGCGGACCGTAAGGCAGAGTTTTGGCTGCGTGACGATGACGCCGTGGATCCGACGCCTGCGCTTGATCGGCTGCTCGACCTCACCGGTGAGTTCGCGGTTCCGGTCACTCTGGCCGTCATTCCGGCCCTGACTGATGAAAAGCTTGTCGCCCGGCTTGACGAGGCGCCGCATGCCACGGTCGCCATCCATGGCTGGGCGCACCGAAATCATGCGCCCGAGCACCAGAAAAAGCAGGAGCTCGGCGCGCATCGGCCACGCGAGGCGGTGCTCGATGATCTGGCTCGCGGGCTGTCGCACCTAACCGACCTGCACGGCGCACGTGCCGTTCCGATGCTGGTGCCACCCTGGAACAGGATCGACGCTGGCTTGGTATCCGACCTTGGGTCGATAGGATTCGCAGCATTGTCGGTCTATGGGCCGCCGAAGCCGGCGTCAATGGCGGTCATCAACAGCAATGTCGACATCATGGATTGGCATGGCACGCGCGGCTGCCGCGATCATGGCCTATTGGTTCAGGCTATCATCGCGCAATTGCAGCATGCATTCGACGGCGGCGAACCGGTCGGCCTGCTCACCCACCATCTCGTACATGATGAATCGGCCTGGCTTTTCCTCGAACGGCTGTTCACAGTCACCGCACAGAGTGAAGCCTGCGCATGGCTTCCGATTAGGACATTGATCGGGCGCAGCGCCGGTGAGGAAAATAGCTCAGCGCTTTTTGCGCAATGAGACTGGAAATTTGAGCGTCTGGCCATCCCGCGCGGCAAAAGCGCCGGTAAACCTGTCTTTGGCCAGTTTCTCGATCTCGTCCAGTTCCGCGTCGGTTCGTGTCGGATCGTGGTGAAACAGCGCAAGCCCCCGCGCGCCGGCCGCCTCACAGAGCTTGACGCCCTGTTGCCATGTCGAGTGCCCGTAACCGCGGCGGTGTTCCATTTCCTCCTCGGTGTAGGTGCAATCGTAAATGACGAGGTCGGCATCTTCGATCAGGCCAAGCACCGCCAGATCGAGTTTGTCCGGCTCGTGCTCAGTGTCTGTGATCACCGCCACGACGCGGCCGCCCCATTCGACCCGGTAGCCTATGCAGCCGCCCGGATGGATAAGACTGCCGGTTCGGACGACCACCCCTTCGCGCGGCCGAAGCACGTCTCCGGATACGAAATCGCGATAGTCGAGCCTTGCCTTGCAGAACTCCAGTTTCATCGGAAACCATGGCGGCCGCATGAACTCATCGACCATCTGCCGGGTCGTCATGTGTCCTGCAAGATGCCCGGACCAAAGCGTAACCTTAACGCTCCGGTCATAGATCGGCGCAAAAGACGGCAACCCGATGATGTGATCGTAATGGCAATGGGTGAAAAGCAGGTCGAAATCGGTCACGCCCGACGCCCGAAGCGCCCCGCCGGCAGGCCGTAGGCCAGTGCCCGCGTCGAACAGAAGCGTATGCTCACCGCATCGCATCTCAACGCAGATTGTGTTGCCGCCATAGCGAGAGAATTCTGGCCCCGATACCGAAATGCTGCCGCGAACGCCCCAAAACCTGACCAGGAAAACGTCGTCGTTCATGCTAGCCCTTCGCAGTCCCCGCCGCCCATAGTAGCCAAACAACTGCTGCTAGAGCAATTCCAGGAAAAGTGTGAAACGGTTTTCCGTCGGGAATTGCGTCAAAACAAACAGGCGAGACAGGTTTTCTCCGGGTGACCTTCTCAGCAAGAGGACAGTGCCATCACGACGGCGAGGATCGAGCGCACGTCATTCGTTATTTGGCGCTTCGTGCGTCGATCAGATCCGCGGTCGTATGGCTTAGGCGATCGGCAAGAACCCGCAGTATTTCGATGGTCATTTCCGGGAACTCCCTCATAAGCCTCAGGAAATGATCCTTGCGGATTCTCAAGGCTTCCAGCTGACTTGCCGCTCTGACGGTGGCAGTGCGGGAGCTGTTGCACAATATGGCGATCTCGCCAACAATCGAATTTGGCTGCAGTTCGGCAACTTTTATCGGTCCGCGGTCGGAATCGACCAGAATATCCGCCCTGCCTGAAAGGATGACATAGGCGGCGTCTCCCTCGTCGCCCTGCCGGAAAAGGATCTGGCCGGCGCTGTAGCTCACGCGATCGGATGTGAACGCAAGCAGCTTGAGCTTTGTCGGCTCGATGGCAGAGAACAAGGGAACGCGTTGCAGCATTCCAACTTCGTCCTTGAGCAGCATTGTCGCAAACCTTCCCAACTTCGCCTTTGCCAGACTAGAGCAACGGCCGCCCAGATGGAATTCTGTTTCCGGTGGCGAGACGAACCACGCGAAAGGTGGCGAGCCCGATGTCGAGCGATCGGGCGATGCCGCCTGACAAAATGGCGTCCGCCAGCCGGAAACCCGAAGAGCCGGGTGAATTTGCGGCCGCTACGCCCTTCGCCGAATCCCTTGACCTTGCAGCAAATTCCCACCGGCAGAATGATCCCATCTGAATGTTCGTTGCTCTATGACAGCAGTTCCTTGAAGATACCGTTCCCTGCCAAAAGTGTCTCGTGTGTTCCGTCTTCCACCAATTGACCCGAGTCGAAGACGATAACGCGATCGAACATCATCGCCATTGCCGGATTCGTCAGGACCCACACAATTGCCGGCGAATGGCCGTCGCGCCTGGCTTCCTCGAGGACGTTTCGCAGCACCTTATCCTGCATGCGCTGGTCGAGCGCCGACAGCGGCCGGTTAAGAATGAGAAAATCGGGACGCTTGAGCAGGGCTCGGGCAACATCGAGCTTCTGTCGCTGTCCACCGGTCAGCCGCCTGCCGCCGGCTCCGACGTTGAAGTCCAGGCCGACATCCAGAAGTTCGGCATAAAGCCCCAGTTCGTCAAGAATGTCATAGACGATGGTCCGTATGCGGTCCGGCGCGTCGGGATGGTTGTTGCCCACACGCCCGAACAGGACATTATCCATGACGGTGGCCGCGGCAATGTATTTGGCAGGATCGTACCGTTCGATCGCATTTTGCAGCTCGGGCGGCAGGTTTTCATAGAACCGGTTGCGTGCAGCGACGATCTTGCTCATCAGTTCGTCGCTCAGCAGTCCGAAACGGTGCCGGGGCTCGATATAGGCAAAGCTCAAGGAGACGATCATGGCGCGGTCGCTCTCCGAAACCGCCTCGTAGGCACGGTTCTTGAGCCGTTGCAGCAAGGTTTCGTAGGTGGGGATCTCCTCGGCGCTCATGAAGGCGAGCTGCTGGAAGAACTGGTGATCGGGCGGCAGGTCGGCAAATAGCTCGATCGCCTGTTCGGCGATCTCCATGCCCATTTCGTAGAGCGTGCGGTCGAGGCCGGCTTGCCTCAGCACAGAAGCAAAATAGGGATTGGCCGCTAGAGCCCTGTCGGCCAGTTCGGGGCCGGCGGCAGCGCCGAAGAGCAGGTTTTGGCCGATCGTTGCTTCCTTGTTGTAGGCGCCTGGTTCGAAAGGAACCACCAGTCCGCTCAGCCCTTCGCGTTCCAGCCGGGTTCGCAGCGCCGCACGCAGTTCGACGATCCGCCTTGCAAGCTCCGTATGGCGCGTGAGGTCGGCCGAAGAGCGCAAGCCGAGATCCAGGATGTCGCGCGACAGAACAACCGCGTCGAGCACCCGGCGCACGGCTTCAAAAAGGTCGTGCGGGCCGGTAGCGCCGGCGGCAGCATAGTCGATCCAGTCGCTGTGGATATCAAGCTCCGGATTGCCCGACCGGCGCGCCTCGTGGATGTTCCAGCGGTGCTGGTCTGCCGCGGCACCGTCATAAGTCACCGATGTCAGCGGCGCATGCTTCAACCCGTAGAGCAGGTTATCGCGGAGGCTTGCCTGGAACAGGAAAACATCCGATGAGGCATAGGACATGCGCCGGCCGGTCACTGCTTCGGGGAGTTCAAGCAGGTCGTCGGCGCCCGAAACGACCCTTCCGCTATCCGGCCAGTTCAGCCGCGCGAAGGCTTCTGCAAGCGCCTCGGCTCCACCTGTTGCGGTACTGACCAGCGCCACCGTCTCACCCGGCTTGACCTGGAGGGAGATACGGTCGAGGAGCATTGCACCGCCATCGTCTGCTATGGACAGACCGATCGCGGACAGGGGTTTGGTCATCGGCTCGGGAGCGTCGATCGTCAATGCCCCGATTCTCGGCGCAATGAGATCCTCGACGGTGAACTGTTCAACGACCTGCTGATATTTGACCTGGACATCCTGCCGCGCCTGATCCCAGTCGATCAGTTCCTTCATCGGCCCGGGCAGTTCCTTGTAGGCGCTGATCACGGCCACGAGCTGGCCGACGTCCAGCCGCCCCTGGATAACCAGGTACCCGCCGATCATGTAGAACAGAAAAGGCGTGATCTGCGCGAGAAAATTGTTGAGGAACTTCACCATGAATTTCCATTGGTAAAGATCGAAGCGGATCTTGAAGATGAGCCCGAGCCGGGCAGCTATGTCGGCCCGCTCGTAGTTTGATGTATCGTGGACGTGAACCGCGCCGATGCCGTCGACGATTTCGCCAATCCGGCCCGAAAGCGCGCGTGCCGTCAACTGCCGTTGGCGCCCGAGCACAATCAGCCGCCGCCGCATTCGCGGGATGAGCACGATCTGGAACGCCACGATCACGGCGGCTATCATTCCGAGCCAGAAGTTCTGGATCATGATGAACAGCATGGCCGTCAGCGCCTGGCCGCCGAGCAGCACCGGCTGCACGAAGGCATCGCCGATGAAGCCGCCCAGCGGCTCCACCTCGTCCTTCACCATGGTCGCCACTTCGGCGGATTTCACCCGCTTGAAGTAACCCGGCGGAAACCGCAGCACACGATCGAGAAGATCAAAGCGGATACGCCGCAGCATGCGTTCGCCGAGGCGGCCCTTGTAGGTGTTGATGTAGAGTTTGAACAAGCCGTTGATGACGACTAGCAAGAGGAAGACAATGCTCAGGGCAAACAGCGTCTCCTTGCGGTCGAGCTGAAATCCGGAGAAGAACTGGACCTCTCCGATGAACGGCAGGTTGTAGTGTAGCCTCATGAATGGCTGGGTCGCGCCCGGTTGCTCGAAGCCGCTACCTTGGATCGGGCCGTTGACGATCAGCTTCGGCAGGTCGAAGGACATGAAATACGGGATCATCGAAAGCACGACGATCATCAATATCCAGAGCTGCTGCTTCTTGGTGTGTGTCCAGATATAGCGGGCTAGGCTGGGTTCCATATGCGGCTGTGGACCCTTCAGTTGGAATAAGGCAGGATGTAAAAGCACCTGCTGGCGAATGGCGTGTCGGCAATTTCTTCGTCGCCAACGACAAGCTCGAAGCTGCAGCGCACGGAGATCGTCCTGCGCTCGACGATGGCAGGAACCTGCGATGCGGCGCGATCCAGTTCCGGCGCATGGTCGATGACAACGCCGTGGGCATTGTTGATCAGCGAAGAAAGCATCTGGCCAAACGGTTCGCGGCTTCCGTAGGGTTCTGGCGAATAGCCGAGCAGCACAAGGCCGCAGCTGCGCCGCTGGTGCTGGCGGATGGACGCCGATGGTCCGGACAGATGCAACAGGCTCTCTCCGGCACCGGGCAATGGCGAAGCGGCTTGCTGCATAATCACGTCCGCGAATCAACAGCCTTCCGGGAGGCAAGATTGCGTTGTGTCGCCCGAAATCCCAACATACAAGACGAATATGATGGATGTCACGCAACCGCGCAATGCCGGCCTGGACTGGCACGAACAGGCCTTCGACCTGACGCGGGGAATTGCTGCCTATGTCAACTGCCCTCTCGTGGCAGGGCTGGCCCGCGTCATCACCAAGCATCCGAAGGCCGATATCGCCAACGCCTTCAACCACAAGCAGGTCGCCTGCAAGATGTGGGCGCTCGACAGGCTGTTCGAAAGCTGCGGCGGCCGGTTCGGGCGCATATGGGTTCTGGGTGGATGGTACGGCGTATTGCCGGCGATGTTTTTCAACGATGCCCGCTTCGACATCGCGGCTGTCGATAGCATCGACATCGATCCCGAAGTCGCGCCGGTCGCCCGGACCCTCAACCGGGAAGCCGGCGACCGGTTCCGGGCTCTGACGGCAGATATGTACGCACTCGACTATGCGGCCGGGCGGCCCGACCTGATGGTCAATACGAGCTGCGAACACATAGCCGATCTGCCCGCTTGGCTTGCTCTGCTTCCGCGGGGCACGAATGTACTGCTGCAATCGAACGATTATTTCAGCGAGCCGACGCACATCAACTGCGTGGCTTCACTTGCAGCCTTCGAAGCTATGGCGGCGCTACGGGAGGTGCGGTTCTCCGGCGATCTGCCGACAAAGAATTATACGCGCTTCATGCTGATTGGAACTGTTTGATGCATTTCGCCCAAAAGTGCGTAGCGCGTCGCACGAATCTCGCCTGACGCGACGCGCGTTAGCATCTATCGTCTGTTTGATCATGAACTTTTCCCAAACCGGGCCCCACTTTTAGGGACCATGTTCGATACCGCTCGCGCAGGATTTGCGCCGAGCGACGCGCGCCGTCCAGATCGAGACGATGCGCGGCTGGCGTCGGTCCCACAAGCGCCTGTTCGATCGCTTGCGCCAAACCTTCAGGCGTTAGGTCCTTTTCCATCAGCACCGTTGCAAGACCGAGTTCTTCGAGCATCAGGGTGCGAACCGTCTGTTCGGTTTCCCCGCCGGCTGCAAATGGAACGAGCAGAGAGCGACAACCCGCGCGCAGGACATCGCAGACCGTGTTGTAACCCGCCTGCGAGACTGACAGGCGGGCGCCGGTCAGCAGGCTGGCGAAATCCTCGCGGAACCGGAAGATGGACAGGACCGGCGTGGCATCGCGTGCGATCGCGTCAAACTCGTCTTTCGGCAGGTTTGGGCCGGTGATCAAACACCATTTCCAACCGTTGTTGGCATTCCGCGCCGCTGCGATGGTGGAGCTGACAAGGCTCTTTCCGGCAGCCCCGCCGCCAACCGACACCAGAACGTCGAAGCGCTCGGAGGCCGCGGGCGATGGCGGCGCGGCAACGAGCCCTGTGTAGGTGACCTCGGCCCTGATCGCCCCAGCCAGTGGAAATGTCTTGTCGATGGTTGCGAAAGCCGGATCGCCGTGGACCATAACAAGGTCGAAATGCCTGTTGATCAGATCGACCGTTTCCTCGTTTCGGCCCGGCTTGACGCGCTCCTGAAGGATATCACGGACGGACGTCGCCAGCAGCGGTCTGGGCGACGTCGCGTCGATGGCCTCGATCAGCGGCAGGAGTTCGAAACGCATCTGCCGGCGTCCAAATGGAAACGCCTCGACAATGACGATATCAGGCCTGCAATCCCGGAATGCCTGCAGCAGCATCTCTGAACGCCATTTCTTGAAATCATCGTCGATGGGTTTGCCCTGCAGATCGACAAGTCCGGAAAATCCTTCATCACCGGAGGTGACAGGCGGCAGGGTTACAGATTTTACGCCCAGTCCCGGAAACCCCGCGATCGGCGCTCCGCCGGTCACGACGGTTACGTCAAACCCGTCATCGACCAGAGCCGCCGCAATGCGGCTGGCGCGCGCGAGATGGCCGATACCGAGCAGGTGCTGGACATAGAAGAAAGCGCGCAGCCGCTTCATTCGGCGGCCCGCCACTCCCGCTCGAACAGTTCCTTGAGCTGTCCAATGCTTGCCATATGATCGAAATTGCCGCGCACGCGCCGCTCTGCGGCGTCGCCGAGGCGGGCGCGCAACACGGGATCACGGATCAGGCGCTCCAGCGCCTGTGCCAGGGCAATCGGGTTTTCCGTCGGAACCAGCAGCCCGGTTTCATCCGGCGATAAAAGCTCCGGCACGCCGGAAATATCGGTCGATACGCAGGCAAGCCGCTGGCTAGCAGCCTCCACCAGAACATTCGGCAGACCGTCCCGGTCGCCATTTGCGGTGATCCTGCAGGCCAGGGCGAAGATGTCGGCGCAGCGGTAGTGCTCAAGCACCTCCTCCTGCGCAAGCGCGCCTTTCCAAGAGACGCGACCATCCAGTCCGAGCTTTTGCGCCAGCGCCTTGAACCGTTCCAGTTCCTCGCCGCCGCCGATATGCTCGAAGCGCCACGCCAAATCACCAGGCAAGAGGGCAAAGGCCTCCAGCAAGGTATCGTAACCTTTCTTTTCAACGGCGCGCCCGACACTCAGAACGATAACCGGTTCGTCCGGCGCCGAGCCGTCATGCTGTTTTCGCGCCTCGCCGAAACTGCCAAAGCGATCAAGGTCGAGCCCATGATAGCTCAGGTGCACAGGCGAGCTGCCGTTAGCGAGTTTTTTTAAACGGTCGAAGCCGGCTTTCGTGCAAGTGACCGTCCAGCGCGCCGAGGAAAGCTTGCCAGCCAGATCCCAGTCCGCCGAAGTCCAGATGTCCTTGGCATGGGCCGAGCAGCTCCAGGGCAGGCCACGAAGCTGGCTGGCATAGCGCGTCACCGATGCCGGTGTGTGCGCGAAATGTGCATGCAGCCAGCCCGCGCCTTCCGGCCATTCGGCCGCCAGTACCAGCGCTTGCCCGAAGCGGCGCGCGCGATTGCGCGTAAAGTCGCGGCGGATATCGGTAGCCAGCGATCGGAGCGCGCGCCAGAAGCCAGGCCGCAGCAGATAAGCAAACAGCGAGCGAACCACGCGCAGCGGCTCTTCATGCAGATATTCCGGCAGATAATGGACGGGCGCTTTGATCTCGTCATGCACGGGGTGGCGTTTTGCGTCGGTCGGCCGCCGGAGCGCGACGAGTATCAGGTCGAACCCCGCACGCTCCAGACCGAGCAGTTCCTGCGCGATGAAGGTTTCCGACAGCCGCGGATAGCCCTTCAGAACCACGACGATCTTGCGATGTTGCAACTCAGTTCATGCCTTCGATGACTGAAAGGTGATGGCCGGCCCGCCGGTCGAACAGTTCCGCGACGATTTCGGAAATGTGAGGCAGCCCTTCCAGCGTCAGATGCGGATGGCTCTGCGATGGGCCGGGCCGGTCCGGCAGCACCTTCAGTGCATCGGCAAACCGCTGGGAATCCCCGGCTTCTTCCGGCAAAAGCATCTCGATGAGGCCGAGTTCGGCTGCGCGCCGTGCTCGGATCAGTTGTTCCTCGCGGGGCTTGACGCGCGGCACGATCAGCGCCGGCTTGTCGAAAGACAGTATCTCGCAATAGGTGTTGTAACCGCCCATCGCCACTACCGCTTTGGCGCCGGCAATCAGCTCTTCCATGCGGTTGTCGAACTCGATGATCTTGATATAGGGGATCTTGGACCCCTTCTTGATCAGCTTGTTGCGCTTGCGCGCCGGCATGTAAGGCCCAAGCACGAGCAGCGCCCTATGCTGCAATTGCGGATCCTGCTGATAGGCATCAATGACGTTGTGGATCAGTTCGGCGCCGTCACCGCCGCCACCGGTGGTAACGAGGATATAGTCGCCCTCGGGCCGGTGGCCGGGCAACTCGTTCTTCTGCAGGCTCCGTTGCAGGAAACCGACAAACTTCATCTTTGCCCTGACGGCCGGCGGCACATCCAAGCCGGTCAACGGATCGTAGAAATCCGGCGGACCATAGGCCCAGACCTTGTCGTAGAGCAGGCCTATCTTGCGCATCACATCCCTGAGTGCCCACTCTGCTTCGAGCAGATGCGGCGCGTCCATCACCTCGCGCAGGCCAAGCACGAGCGTGGTGCCCCGCGTCTTGAGGTAGGACAGCGTGTCCTCGATCTCACCGCGCAGGCCGAGCGGTTCCTTGTCGACGATGAAGATATCCGGCCGGAAGGTCTCGGCTGTGTGGCGGATGATCGACTGGCGCATCCTTAGCGTCTCATGCAGATCGATATCCTTTTCCAGCGAGGTGTATTCGCCGTTGCGCAACTTGATGACGCTGGGGATCTTCACGAAGTCGACACGGGCGCGGTAGTCGAAGGCGCCAGCGATAGTCGCACCCGAAATGATAAGCACCTGAAGTCCGCGGAAATCCTCGACCAGCGAATGCGCGATCGTCCGGCAGCGCTGCAAGTGGCCGAGCCCGAACGTGTCGTGGCTGTACATGAGAATTCGAGCGTTTGGTACGTGCTGGGTCATTGTTGAACGTCTTTTAGAATTCTCGGCTTGAGGACCGTCGGTGACCCGCACGAAACCATCCTCGCGAGCCTACCGACCTGTTTTGAAACATGAGGGCGCAATTTTCAATTTGTATTACTCAAGAGGGCCATATGCTGAAACCAGGAAGCTGCGTCTACTTAGCGGCCTGCTTGCCACGTGGTCCAGAAGAACCTGCATCATTTCACTGCTATTGACCATCTCGGATTCTCGGCGGCCTTGACCGCCACCGCGGACATCCTAGACATTGGACGCGGCGGCCGCGTTTTGAAGTATCGATGCCGATGTGCGCGAGATGGGGACGCTTATTGCCTTTGCCGGCCTCGATCCGCTCTGGTCGAAGAATTGTGCGGCGATCTGACGATTGCTGCGAACCTGGCGTCGACTTCGTACGTGACGACGTTGGTGACAACCAGCCGTGGTGAAGGTTCAGAAACCCCGAGAAAAGCCCGGCCGACCGCAGCTTGCCTCAACCCAGCGCCATCATCGTGATTGGCACATTCGGGCATTAGCTGTACCATTCCTGCGCCGGTCGTCGACGTGGCGTGTTCCGGCGAGGGAGAAACGTCCATGTTACGATCAATTTCGCTTGCAGTTTTCCTGGCGGTCGTTCCTGCGACAGCGTTTGCAAATTCATGCCCGACCACTATGGCCGCGATCGACGCGGCGTTGCCGACCGCGACGCTGGCCGAGGCCGATAAGACCAAAGTCAAGGAACTGCGCGCCCAGGGCGAGAAATTGCACGCCGCCGGCGATCACGCAGGATCAGAGGCTGCCCTCAACCAAGCCAAGACGATGCTCGGCATTTAGCTGCGATCAACGCGGCTTTCCTGGCCGATTTTCTTGGCCGATGCAGGGCTTTTGTTCGGTTGTCGGCCGCTGAGGATCGCGGACTTGACCGGTTGAAGCAGGCCCGGGCTGGGTTGGATCAGGCCAGCCCGATGCGCTTGGCGCCTTGCCGGAACATGGCCTCCGCGTCCGGCTCGAAGCGGAAGGTGCCGATAAAATCGTCGGCGCAGTAGTTCGGCAGCGTCTTGCGGATGGCGGCCGCGAAAGTGCGGGCCTCGTCAAGCCGCCCCGCCAGCGCAAGGCAATGGGCTGCGATCGCCAGGATGATGGCATGGGCGTTGGGGCGGGCAGCGGCCTTCAGCGCCCATTCGGCGGCCTCTTCGAACTGGCCGAGGCGGACATGCGCCATCGCCCTAGCGCCGAGCATGCCGAACAGCAGCGGATCGAACGGGCTCAGATGCCGCGAGTGGTCGGATGAACCGATCGCCGCGTTCGGATCGCCCGCCTGCGAGTGCACGAACGAAAGCGCGTAGTGACCGAGCGCAAAGTTCGGGCTGAGATCCACGGCCCGTTCCAGCTCGATGAGAGAGCCGTTCTGCTCGCCGCGCAGCCACAGAGCCCGGCCCATAGCCCAGTGGGCGGCCGGATTGTGATCGTCGACCAGAAGACTTTGGCCGGCTGCCTCGAAGGCGAGCGCGCTTTCCTGATCGCGGTCTCCCCAGCGCTGAAAGGCGTTTTGCCAATGGGTGAAGGACAGGCCGGCATAAGCGCGGGCGAAGGTCGGATCCAGCTTCAAGGCCATGTCGAAGAAATGCCGGGCCTGCTCGTTTTCCGTGCGGGTGAAGCGATACATGTGCCAGAGGCCGCGATGGTAGGCCTCCCAGGCGTTCAGCGAGTTGGGGGCTTTCAGCATGGCGCGGTTGCGCTCGACCATCTCGATCTCGGCCGAGATCGACGAGACGATGCTGTTGCCGATATCATCGAGGACGGCAAAGATATCGTCGGGCTTGCGTTCGAACGTGTCGGCCCAGACGATCCTGGCCGTGCGGACCTCGACAAGTTCGACTGAGACGACGACGCGGCCTGCCTGGCTGCGCACCGTGCCAGTGGCGACGTAGTCGACGTTGAGCCGCCGGCCGGCATCTTCCGGCGCGATGTTTTTCTCCGCCAGTGCAAAGACCGACCCGCGGGCGATGACGAAGAAATCCCTGAGCTTGGCCAAACGGGTGATGATGTCGTGGGTCAGGCCGTCGGCCAATCCACCGCGAGAGGGGCCGCCGCGAGGGTCCCCACAAACACCAGAGACAGCCGCCTCCTCGACAAACGGCATTATCGCGAGCGAGGCCTTGCACGTTGCAGCAACTTCGGAATCGGGCAGCACAATTGACGCTTGCGGTGCCGCGGCCAAGAGTGCCGGTCGCGCCCAGAGTGTCGCAGCAGTTCGTTCGCTGCGGATCGTCCGCCATGCCTCACGAACTGGTCCAAAATCCAGATCCTCGGAAGCAAACAGCTGCGCCGCAGAAGCGAGATGTTCCTCGCACGCGGCGATCTGGCCGCGCTGCGCCAGCCTTGCCAGAAGAGCCACATGCGCGCGCCCGTCGAAGGGAGCGAGTTCCACCCACTTTTCCAGATGCGCGGACATTTCGTCGGCATCCGCCGGGAGCTTGCTGACGAGGTGTTCCAGGATGGCGGCGTGCCAGGAGCTGAAGCGGCGGCGTTGCGCGATCAGCCAGCTGTTGAAATGCGGGCTGCGGTCGATCTCCAGCCCATCGAGGAAATCGCCGACGAACAGTCCGGACAGCGCCTGCAGCCGCTGCAGATCGAGCGTCTCGATTCTTCCAGCGGCGGCCGAGGCGACGTCGATCGCGTCGACGGAAACACCTTTCAGATCAAGCGCGATCGTGTCGCCTGACGTTTCGATCCTGCGGCGATCCGGTTCGTCGAGAATGCCCCTGAGCTTGCTGAGGCACCAGCGAAGCTCGCCGCGCGGATCGTTCGGCACATCCCACAGCAGCTCACACAGACGGCTGCGGCCGACGGCATGCGGCGCAAGCGCCAGATAGGCGAAGAGCGCGCGCAGCTTGCGCGATGCCGGCAGCTGCACGGTGGCGCCGTCGCGGATGACCGTCAGCGGTCCGAGCAGCCGCACGGACAGCCCGGCCGTTGCGCCGTCCAGGCTCGATCGAGCGGATTCCACGTGCGTTTCCACGCTTGCTCCCACGCTGGCCAGTTGTCCTCTGTTCTACCATCGAAAGCGATAGAGTGCATCCGGCAACGAATTTCCGCGCCGGACGCCGGCATTGCGGTCTTTCCGGGCCGCATTGCCGGCACAGGCACCTTACCGCGGCAAGGTCTCGAAACTTCGCCGCCCAAGCCGCCGGTTTGTAACCGGCTCGTGACGACAACAAAAAGAGGAGAGCAGACATGTTGCAGCAACGGAAAATCAGGACCACGGCCGGCCGCGGCCGCCTGTTCGACAGCATTATCGACACGGTCGGCGACACGCCGGTGATCAGGATCAACAATCTCGGCCCCGATCATGTGACGATCTATGTGAAGGCCGAGTTCTTCAATCCGGCGGCGTCGGTGAAGGACCGGCTGGCGCTCAACATCATCGAGGAGGGCGAACGCAGCGGCGCCCTGAAGCCGGGCCAGACGGTCGTCGAGGCGACCAGCGGCAACACCGGCATCGGGCTGGCCATGGTCTGCGCGCAGAAAGGCTATCCGCTGGTGGTGACGATGGCCGACAGTTTCTCCATCGAGCGCCGCAAGCTTATGCGCATGCTGGGCGCCAAGGTGGTGCTGACGCCGCGTGCCCAGAAGGGTTTTGGCATGTACAACAAGGCGGTCGAGCTCGCCGAGGCCAATGGCTGGTTCCTGGCCCGCCAGTTCGAGACCAAGGCCAATGCCGCCATCCACGAGGCGACGACGGCGCGCGAGATCATCAACGACTTCGCCGGGTCGCGGCTCGACTGCTTCGTCACCGGCTACGGAACCGGCGGCACCGTCGTCGGTGTCGGGCGTGTGCTGCGCCGCGAGCGTCCCGAGACGCGGATCGTGCTGGCCGAACCCGCCAACGCCCAGCTTATCGGCAGCGGCAAGGCGCAGGAGCGCGGCGCCGACGGCGCGCCCGCCGCCAGCCATCCGGCTTTCGAGCCGCACCCGATCCAGGGCTGGACCCCGGATTTCATCCCCAACGTCCTCCAGGAGGCGGTCGACGCCAGCCTCTATGACGAGGTCGTGCCTGTTCCCGGGCCTGAAGGCATCAAATGGGCCAAGGCGCTGGCGCAAAAGGAAGGGATTTTCACCGGCATCTCCGGCGGAGCCACTTTTGCCGTGGCACGCCATATCGCGGAAAAAGCTGCACCCGGCTCGGTGATCCTGTGCATGCTTCCCGACACCGGCGAACGCTACATGACGACGCCGCTGTTCGACGGCATCGAAGCTGAGATGGACGCGGAGGAGACAGCCCTTTCGCGCTCGACGCCGGGCTGCCAGTTCCCGGCTGAATAACGGCGCATCGGGAGCGACGCGGATGGACGCTATGCTGAAGGCCACCGGCACGGCCGGTGTGGTTGCCGAAGAAACGCTCGATCCGGTCGACTGGGCCGGTGTGCAGGCGCTGTCGCACCGGATCGTCGACGATGCCGTCGACTATCTGCGCGACGTCCGCGAACGTCCAGTGTGGCAGGACATGCCCGAAGAAGTGAAAGCCTTCTTCGCCGCGCCGCTGCCGCGATCGCCTCAACCGCTTGCCCAGGTCTATGGCGAGGTCGTCGAGAAGGTGATGGCCTACCCGATGGGCAACATCCATCCGCGCTTCTGGTCCTGGTATATGGGGTCGAGCAATTTCACCGGGGCGCTCGGTGATTTCCTGGCGGCGATCCAGGGCTCCAACCTCGGCGGCGGCAACCATGCCGCCGCGCTGATGGACAGCCAGGTCGTCGACTGGTGCAAGCAGATGATGGGCTTTCCCCAATCGGCCAGCGGCACGCTGGTCAGCGGCGGCTCGATGGCCAACATCATCGGCCTGACCGTGGCGCGCAACGTCAAGGCCGGCATCGACGTGCGCGAGCATGGCGTCGCCGCTATCGACAAGCCGCTGCGTTTCTATGGCTCGGATCAGCTTCACTCCTGCCACCGCAAGGCGATGGAGGCGCTCGGCCTCGGCAACCAGGCGCTGCGCCGCATCCCGAGCGATGCCGGATTGCGGATCGACATCGACGCCTTGCGGGCGGCGATTGCCGAGGACCGCAAGGCAGGTTTTCAGCCGGCCTGCGTGATCGGCACGGCAGGCACGGTGAATACCGGAGCGATCGACGATCTGCGGGCGCTGGCGGAACTGGCGGCGCAAGAGAACCTCTGGTTCCATGTCGACGGCTGCATCGGCGCCTTGATCGCCATCGCACCGGAAAATTCCCACCGTGTTGCCGGCATCGAACGCGCCCACTCCATCGCGCTCGATCCGCACAAATGGCTGCACGCCCCGTTTGAGGTCGGCTGCGCCCTGATCAGGGACGCAGCATCGCATCGCAATACGTTTGCGGTCACGCCGGAATATCTGGAATCGACGCCACGCGGACTGGCATCCGGACAATGGCTGCATGATTACGGCCTGCAAACGTCACGCGGCTTTCGCGCGCTGAAGGTGTGGATGGCGCTCAAAGAGCACGGCATCGAGAAATTCGGCCGCCTGATCGACCAGAACATCGCCCAGGGACATTATCTCAGCACGCTGATCGAAGCCGAGCCACTGCTGGAACTCGTCGCGCCACCGAACATCAACATCGTGTGTTTTCGCTACCGCGGCGACAGGCTGACCAGCGAGGCCCTGAAGGCGCTCAACACCGAGATCATGCTGAGGCTGCAGGAAGAAGGCATCGCCGTCCTATCGGACACGACGGTGCACGGCCAGCATTGCCTCAGGGTAGCGATCAATAACCACCGCACCCGGCGCGAGGACCTGGACCTGCTGGTGCGGGAAATAGTGCGGCTTGGACGAGAGATTTCAAGGCCTGGCGTGGCTCTCCCTTCTCCCCTTGTGGGAGAAGGTGGACGCGAAGCGGCCGGATGAGGGGTGTTCCAGCTTGGCACCGACCTCGCCCCGGCCAGCACCCCTCAACCGTCTTGGCGCTACGCGCCAATCCACCTTCTCCCGCAAGGGGAGAAGGAAAGACCCGCCATCACGCCTCAATCCAAACCTTCTCGAAATGCTGCTCCAGCGACTGGTGCTGCTCGCAGCCATGCACGCCCTTGCGGAACGTCCGGTAGACCGAGCGCCAATAGGGCTGGATGATGATGCCGGAATCGCGCAGATTCTGTTCGATCTTGGCCATGATCTCCTTGCGTGCACTGGCGTCGGGTGTGGCCAGCGCCTTGTCGAGCAGGGCGTCGAATTCCGGATTGGCATAAGCGGTCTCGTTCCAGGCAGCACCCGATCTGTAGGCCAGCGCCAGCACCTGGACGCCCAGCGGCCGGCCGAGCCACTCGGTGCAGGAGAAGGGATATTTGCTCCAGTCGTTCCAGAACGTCGCCGCCGGCAGCACGGTTCGTTTGACCTTCAGCCCGGCGTCGCGCATCTGCGCGGCGATGGCGTCGCCGGTATTCTTCTGCCAGTCGACATCGACGGAGATGAGGTCGTATTCGTGGTCGGATTTACCGGCCTCGGCAAGCAGCGCCTTGGCTTGATCGATATTGCGGACGGCCGGACCGATATCGGCGTATTCGGCATGCATCGGCCCGACATGGTGGTTCTCGGCCGGCTTGCCGCGGTCGTCCATGCCGATCTTCAGGATCGCGGCGTTGTCGACGGCGAGTTGGGCGGCGCGCCGCAGCCTGATGTCGTCATAGGGCGCATTGCCGACGTTGAAACGCGCGACGATGGTCGAGCCGGTGGCAAGCTCGGAATTGCTCAGACCCATGGCGTCGGTCTGCGAGACGGTATCGGCGGCGGTTTCGTGGTTGGTGTCGATCTCGCCCGATTCGAAGGCCGAGAACATCGCATTGGGATCGGAGCCGTAGTCGACCCATTGGATGCCGTCGAGCCAAAAGTCGCCTTTCCACCACGGCTTGTCCTTGCGGCGGACCTCGGCGCCGACCTCGGCGTCCCATTGCACCAGTTCGCAAGGTCCAGTGGTGATCGCCAGCGCCTTCTGCGGGTCGCCGTCGCCGTCGTAGCTGCGATGCATGATCAGCGCCGGATAGTCGGTCATGCCGGCAATCAGTGAAATGTCGGGCTTCGGCAGATTGAGCCGGACGGTAAAGTCGTCGACACGCTCGATGCCGCCGTCGATCGGTTTCTTGGTGGCGGCGTCGACCAGCGCTCCCATCCGCTCGGCGACCGAATTGCCGGCGACGCTCGCGTCGCACCAGCGCGTCAGATTGTGGACGACATCGTCTGCGTTGAAGGTGTCGCCGTTCGACCAAGTGATGCCGTTGCGGACATGCAGTGTGAGCACGCGGGCGTCGTCGCTGGTCTCCCAGCTCTCGAGCAACCACGGCTCGAAGGTGAAATCGCGGTTCCAGCGCACCAGATACTCGTTGCACTGGCGTGCGACATTGGACATTTCAACGCCGTCGAAGGTGCGCGGGTCCTTCCAGCCCTTGACGTTCATGGCGACGCGCAGAACGCCGCCGCGCTTCGGCTCCTCGGCCGCCTTGGCCGGAGAGGGCGCAAGGCCGCCCAGCGCCAGCGCGCCCGCGGCACTGACGCCGAGTGCGGCCATGGTGGCGAGATATTCGCGCCGGTTCATGCCGCCTTTCTTGAAGCCGTCCGCGACGGGCTCAGCCTGCGGATGCAACGCTCTGTCGGTCAACATGAACTTCATCGTCGAATCCTCCCTGTCGGCGCCCGGCCGACCGCGTCGCGGGGGCGGATGCGATCGCCGGGCGCCGTTAGCCATCGGCGATGATAGTGCGGGTTTGACGGGTGAAGTGTTCGGATTTCCGCAGTTGTTGTGCGCTGTTCCGCAAGAGGAAGGTCCCCCTCGTCCGGCATTCGCAGCCTCCCTACAACCACTCGCCCTTGCCGAGCGTGGCGATGGCGGCGACGATGCGGGTGAAGGCTTCGGCGGCCCGCGGCACGGTTTTGCGGGCGCGCAGGAAACTGTGCACGAGGCGCGGCTCCTCGTACCACCAGGCGCGGCCGCCGGCGGCAAGGATGCGGTCGCGATAGGCCTCGCCGTCCGACGACAGCGGGTCGCATTGCGCGGTGACGACGACCGTCGGCGGCAGGCCGGAGAAATCGCTGTCGCGCAGCGGCAGGAAGGTCGGGTCGTCCGGTGACTTTGCCTTGCCGGAGCGGACCTGGCGATAGAATTCGATGTCGCTGAGCGTCAGCAGCGGCGCCTCGGCGTGCTCGACATAGGAGCCGGCGCTCTCGTCACCACCCAGCTCGGGATAGATCAGCACCTGGCCGATTGCAGGGCGAGGATGGCGGCGCGCCGCGTGCGCCACCCCAGCGGCAAGATTGCCGCCGGCGCTCTCGCCGCACAGCACGACCGGCAGGCCACCTGTCGACGCCGCCCATTCGAACACCGCCAGCGCATCGTCGAAGGCGGCCGGATGCAGATGTTCGGGCGCCAGCCGGTAGTCAGCGGACAGCACGGCAAAGCCGGTGCCGGCGCAGATCTCGGCGCAGATGTCGTCATGGCTGTCGAGCCCGCCAAGCACGAAGCCGCCGCCGTGATAACAGACGACCATCGCCTGCGGCGCCTTGCCTGCCAGCTGGTAGCGCCGGATCGGGATCGCATGGTCGCCGGCAACCGTGTTGTCGCTGGTCTCGACGCCTGTGGGAGTCCCCGCGTGGAACGCCCGGCACATCGCGTCATAGACCGCCCGCTGCTTGTCGACCGGCAGGTCCATTTCGGGCGGATACCATGCATTGACGCGGTCGATATAGGCCCACAGCGCCGGCTCGAGCAAAGTTGCGTATTTCCCCCGTTTTGCTGTCTCGGGCTGTTCGGCGCCACTGACCATCGCCATCCGGTCCCACCAAATCCGCTGGAAGCGTCAGAGCTCGTCGTAAAGCCGGGCCGCGTTTTCATAGGTGAAGCGCAAAGGTACGGAACCCACGACCTGCCATGCATCGACCGTCTCGCCTGCCATCAGCCGGCAGGCGCCGTCGGTGGTGGTGACGGCGCCGCCATAGAGCCGGTTGGCAAGATTGAGGATGGCGGTCTGGTGCATTGCCGTGCTGCCGCTGCCGCAGGCGTCCTTGACCAAAAGCACGCGAAAGCCGAGTGATACGGCATCCCTGACCGTGGCGTCGATGCAGGCCTCGGTCCACACGCCGGCAACGACCAGCCACTCGATCCCTTCGGCCTTGAGCCGGCCCGCGGCAGGGCCCGAACCGAAGGCGCTGGCCTCGGTCTTGACCAGCATCATCTCGCCGTCGACCGGCGCCACTTCCGGACAGATCGCCGTCAGCGGATCGTCCTTGTCGGAGAAGGCCGACTTGCCATTGGCATCGACCGGATGGAACCGCCGCGCCTCCCGGGTGAGATCGACGATATAGGCCGAATGGTAGAGCAGCACATCGTTGGCCCGTGCCGCCGCCTGCAGCCGCTGGACGTTGGCGAGGATGTCGGCGAAACCCTCGACCAGGTAGCGCTGGTCCTGCCGATGCTCCTCCTGGAGGTCGACGAACACTGCGGCCACCGTGCCGCGTTTGATGGAGACCGGGCTCCTCATTCGGATACCTGAACTTCGTCATTCCAGGGCGAAGCAGCCGCGAAGTGGCGTCGCGAAGACCCTGGAATGACGAAAGCATGAGCGCTGCGGTTAGTCCCGACGATTTGCGATACCGCACTGCGACCAGTGGTGGATGCTGGGATCAAACTTGTTTCTCCACAAAATCGTCCTCATACGGAAATCGCGACAGAAGCTCGGTGCCGGTCTCGGTGATCAGGATCTCGTCCTCGAGCTTGACACCCTCGCGGCCGCCTTTCTCGCCGATATAGCTCTCGACGCTGACCACCATGCCGGGCACGACAAACCCGTCGCGGCCATAGGTCTCGTAGTCCATGGCGTGCGCGATGAACGGCGTCTCGCCATGCATACCGACGCCATGCATGACAGACGTGTAGCGCTGGTCGACGAAGCGGTCGGGGATTTTCCAGGCCTTTTCGGCGATGTCGCGAAACGCCATGCCCGGCCTGACTATCGAGATGTTGTGCTGAACCTGGTCGTGGGCCATGCGGTAGAGTGATTTCTGATAGTCCGTCGGCCTGCCCGGCCCGCAGCGGAAGGTGCGCGAGAAGTCCGAATAATAGCCGTAGCAGCCGATCGTATCGGTATCCAGCGCCAAAAGTTCGCCCGGCCTGATCTTGCGGCCGCTGGCTTCGTTGAACCATGGGTTGGTGCGCTGACCCGAAGTCAGCAGGCGGGTTTCGATGAACTCGCCGCCTTGCCGGATCACCTCGTGATACATGATGGCGAACAGGTCGTTTTCGGACACACCGGGCTTGATCGCCTCGCGCACCGCATAGACGGCGGCCTCGGCGCCGGCCATCGAGACCTGCAGGCATTTTACTTCTTCGGGCGTCTTGACCGCCCGCACGGCGAGAATTTCACCTTGACAATCCCGGACCTCGCAGCCGCGCTTTTCCAGCGCCAGCGCTTGCAGATGGCCGCAACGGTCGAGGCCGAGCTTCATCGAACCGCCGCCATGCGCCTTGAGCAGTTCGGCGATCTCGTCCGCGAAGGGACCTGCGGTTTCGTCGTCGCGGCCCGACACCGAGGACCAGACCAGCTTGGACGGGCGCGCCTCGTCGATCGTGTCGAGCACCATCGAGACATGGTAGCTCTGCGGATACTCGAACAACACGATCGGCCCTTCGGTAGGGATGAAGAAGTAGCGGGTCGAGTTGCGCAGGAAATAGCCGAACATGTTGCGCGAGCCGGTGGCGTAGCGCTGGTTGTAGGGATCGAACAGCACGACGGCGCCATAACCGGCCTCGCGCATCCAGGCGCGCAGCTTCGCCAGCCGGCCTTTGCGCAGCGCGTCCGCATCGATGAAGGACGGCTCGGTGTCGGAAAGCCACATGCCGCCGGCCGGATCGGCCGCCGCCGGGTGGCGCATGCGGTCTTTGAAGTCGACGTCCTCGGTGCTGTCGGGGTCAAAAACGACAATGCTCATGGGGTGCCTCCTGGAAGCCCTGAACATAGCTGTGCGCCGTGAAGAGCTTGTGCGGAATCCCGCAAATGTCGTGCTGAATGCCGCTGCCTCTTTCAGTGGCAGGTCGCAAACTTTCAAGATTAGCCCGAAGCATCCCTCGCCTTCGTCATCCCAGGGCGGAGCAAGGAGCGAAGCGACGCGGCGCAGACCCTGGGATCCATGCCGTTACATCTGCCGAAGAATGCAGCGGCCAAGAATGGCGCTTGTATCCGCAACTGCGCTCGTTACCGTTCAGCCATGACCGGCTATGCCTACATGACCGCGAGCCAGAAGCGCGGCACGATCTACATCGGTGTCACCGATGATCTCGGCCGCCGCATGCCGGAGCACAAATCCGGCGCAGGCTCGCGCTTCACCAGCCGCTACGGCGTGCAGCGTCTGGTCTGGTACGAGGAACATTTCGACATTCGCGACGCCATCCAGCGCGAGAAGTCGCTGAAGCGCTGGCCGCGCCAATGGAAGATCGAGCTGATCGAGAAGACCAATCCAGAATGGTTTGAGCTTTTTCGCGGAACCAGGTGGTAGCGTTCGGTTCTGCTCCGCAGGAGCACTGCCGCGAGGTAACGGCATGGATCCCAGGGTCTGCGCCGCGTCGCTTCGCTCCTTGCTCCGCCCTGGGATGACGAAGTGGGAGGTGTTTCGGCTAATAGGCTTTGCGCTTTTTCGGACCTAATGCCTGCGCGCCACCTTCGGCGCATGTCCATGCTCTTCCCTAAAAGCCCGCGCAAAGCTCGACATCGAAGCGAAGCCGCAGGCGAGCGCCACGTCCCGCACCATCAGCGTCGAATGCCCCAGGAGATCGGCGGCGCGCTTCAGCCGCAGGCGGCGGTAATAGCCATTGGGCGAGATGCCGAGCTCGGAGCGGAAGTTTCGTTCGAGCTTGTCGGAGGAGACGCCGAGCTTTTCCGCCAGCGCCGCCATGCCCAGCCGCTCCTCCACCGCATCCTCCATGATGGCGATGGCCGACAGCACCAGCTCGTTCTGGACGCCGGTGCGCAGCCGCAAGGGCATCAGCTTGCGGTCGACGCTGGAGCGCAGCGGGCTGTGCACGAACCATTCGGCGACGCCGGCAGCGAGTTCGGGGCCATAGTCGTTGGTGATGATCTCCAGCATCATGTCGAGGCTGCCGACGCCGCCGGCCGAAGTGAAGCGCTTGCGGTCGATGACGTAGAGATCGCGCCTAAGCTCGATGTCCGGGAACGCCTCCGTGAACGCCGCCTGGCTGGTCCAGTGCAAGGTGCAGGCATGGCCGTCGAGCAGGCCGGCTCGCGCCAGAAAGAAGGCGGCATCCGCCACCGCGCCGATATGGGCGCCGCCGCGCAGGCTCCTGCGGATCCAGCTCACCGCATGGTCGGCGACGAGATGATCGGCGTCACCGCCCGAACAGACGACGATGCGGTCGACCTTCGGCGCATCGCCGGCGAAAAAGCCGGGCTGGATGACGACGCCGTTCGAGGCCTCGACCGGCCCTTTGGCGGCGCCGACGATGATCCAGCGATAGCAGTCCCGCTTCGCCAGCACGTTGGCCGCGCGCAACGGCTCGATCACCGAACTGAACGCCATCATCGGAAAGCCGGGGAAGACAAGGACGGCGAAGGTGAGGGGGGTGTCGGTGGGTTTTGGTTGATCGTGCGTGAGGATTTTCATGACTTCAACCGTGCCCTGTCGGCAAATGCGGGAATGGCCACAATTCCGCCGGATGCGGCGGAGGTCAACGAGCTATTGCACAGGCCCTAGGGAAATCGCTTCAGGTTTGCGCTGCCCCTCATCCGCCTGCCGGCACCTTCTCCCCGTTAACGGGGAGAAGCCCGCTGGCTGCTGCCTCTGCACTCTTTCTGCAATGCTGGAAATTGGCGAAATCATCGACGAGAGTGTCCCTCTCCCCGTTTTACGGGGAGAGCGACTGTCTTGGTTGTCAAGCGGTTTGCCATGGTTTTTGGTCCCGCACGATAGCGTTGAGGGTAGTGAGGAGTTTTCGCATTGTGGCGACGACTGCGACGATTTTCGGCTTGCTGGCCGCGACAAGGCGCTCGCGGAAGGCCTTGAGGACGGGGTTGTGTCTGATGGCGACGAGGGCAGCCATGAAGAGGACGGCGCGCACGCGGCTCCTGCCGCACCGATGAAGCTCTTGCCGCGCCATTTGCCGGACTGCCTCGTCCATGGCGCCAGGCCGGCGAGCGCGGCAAAAGGCCTACGAGCCGCTCGACCAGATCCTCCACCCCGGCGTGGTCGTTGTCACCCAAAATGCTCAAAACATGCACGTCCAGCCGGTCCTTCGAAACGTCGATGCCAACAATGATTTCCATCCTGTCCCATCCTTGCCTAATCGGGCTTCGCTTGCGGCCCAGCGACTGTTCGGGTTCGATGGAACGGCGGACGAAGACCCTTGCTCTCCCACGGGCTCGATCACCCAAAGATGCTCCGGTCTCCCGTCCGCCGCCGCACCTGCTTTCATAGCAGAGTCGGCACAGAACAAGTTACAAAGGTGCCGGCAGGCAGATGAGGGGCAGCGCCGGCATCTGTGATTGATGGCCTCAACACCGGTTGAACGGTTTTCGATGGCAGAAGCGGGTGCCCCAAGCTGCCCCCCCTCAACTCGCCAGCGCCTGATCCAGATCCGCAATCAAATCATCGCCATCCTCGATCCCCGCCGACAACCTCACCAGCGAATCGGAAATCCCGATCTCAGCCCGCTTCCCGGCCGGGATCGAGCCGTGCGTCATCAGCGCCGGGTGCTCGATCAGGCTTTCGACGCCGCCAAGGCTCTCGGCCAGGGTGAACAGCTGAGTGTGTTCGAGGAAGCGTTTGGTGCCGGTGAGGTCGCGGTCGAGCTCGACCGTGATCATGCCGCCGAAGGCGTGCATCTGCCGCCTGGCGATTGCGTGCTGCGGATGGCTGGGGAGACCGGGATAGATGACGCGGCGGATGTCGGGGCGGCGTTTCAGCCAGTGCGCGATCTTCTGGCCGTTCGACGAATGGCGCTCCATCCTCAGCGCCAGCGTCTTGAGGCCGCGCAGCGCGAGAAAACTGTCGAACGGCCCTGATATGGCGCCGATGGCGTTCTGCAGAAACTTTAGCTGGTCGGCCAGATCCTTGTTGTCGCCGACCACGGCGACGCCGCCGACCATGTCGGAATGGCCGTTAAGGTATTTCGTCGTCGAGTGGACTGATATGTCGATGCCGAGCTCCAGCGGCCGCTGCAGGTAGGGGCTGCAGAAGGTGTTGTCGGCGACCGAGAGCACGCCTTTGCGCTTTGCCAGTGCCGCGACCGCTTCGAGATCGACGACACGCAGCAGCGGGTTGGTCGGCGTCTCGACCCAGAGCATTTTGGTTTCCGGGCGGATCGCCGCTTCGACCGCGGCCAGATCGGTGAAATCGACGAAGTCGACCTGGAGGTTGGCCGAGCGCTTGCGCACCCGCTCCAGCAGCCGAAACGTGCCGCCATAGATGTCGTCGGTGGCGACGACATGGGCGCCCGAATCGAGCAGTTCGAAAATGGTGGCGATCGCCGCCAGCCCCGAAGCGAAGGCGAAGGCGGCCGTGCCGCTTTCGAGATCGGCCACTGCGCGCTCGAACGCAAAGCGGGTCGGGTTCTGGCTGCGCGCATATTCAAAACCCTTGTGCACGCCCGGGCTCTGCTGTCCATAGGTCGAGGTCGCGTAGATCGGCACCATCACCGCGCCCGTCGTCGGGTCGTGACTCTGGCCGCCATGGATCGTGCGCGTCGAGAAGGCCAGACGGTTCCTGCCCGATACGATGGCTTTGATAGTCATTTTGCGCGGCGCCTCAGATGGTTGATCAGGTCGATGCGGGTTATCAGGCCGATGAACTCGTAGCCATCGAAGACGATGGCGACTTCGTTGCGATCGAACACCGGCAGCAGCGCGTCCAGCGTCTGGCTGGCCTGCAGCGTGTGCAAATTGGAGGTCATCGCCGTGCGGACCGGGGCCTTAAAACGGTCCCAGCGGCTGTCATAGGGGCCTTCCACGTGGGCGAGGATATCGCTTTCATCGACGATGCCGACCAGCTTGCCGTCGTCCAGCACCGGCAGTTGCGAGACATCCGAACGGCGCATGCGGCCATAGGCGTTGAGCAGGCTTTCGTCCGGGCCGACAGACACGATGTCGCCGGTGCGGAGCGTGCGCATCACCAGATCGCGCAGATCGCCATGCTGCTCCTGCTCGGCCAAGCCTTGCTCGGCCAGCCAGAAGTCGTCGAACACTTTCGACAGATATTTGTTGCCGCTGTCGCAGACGAAGGTGACGACCCGTTTTGCGACGGTCTGCTCGCGGCAATAGCGAAGTGCTGCCGAAAGCAGCGTGCCGGACGACGAGCCGGCAAGGATGCCTTCCCTGGAAAGCAGGTCGCGGACCGCCAGCATGCTCTGCTTGTCAGTGATGGAGTAGGCCTTCTTGACCAGCGACAGATCGGCATTGGGCGGGACGAAATCCTCGCCGATGCCTTCCACGGTCCAGCTTCCGGCCTCTATCATCTTGCCGGTCTTGATCAGGGGCGCCAGCACCGAGCCGACCGGATCGGCGAGAATCATCTCGGTCTTCGGCGAGGCCTTTGCGAAATAGCGGGCAAGCCCGGTCAGCGTGCCGCCCGAGCCGACGCCGACGACCACCGCGTCGACGTCGCCGTCGAGCTGCGAATAAATCTCAGGACCGGTCGTGGTTTCATGGGCGTCTGGATTGGCCGGATTGGCGAACTGGTTGGCATAGAAGGCGCCGGGTAGCTCGGCGGCGATCTTTTCGGCCATGTCCTGATAGTATTCGGCGTGGCCCTTGCCGACATCGGAACGCGTCATGCGCACCTCCGCGCCGAGCGCGCGCAGATGCTGGATTTTTTCGCGCGACATCTTGTCGGGCACGACGAGGATGATGCGGTAACCCTTGGGGATGCCGACCTGGGCAAGGCCAAGACCGGTGTTGCCGGCGGTCGCTTCGACGATGGTGCCGCCGCGCTTCAGCTTGCCCTGTTTTTCGGCGGCGGCAATCATCGACAGCGCGATGCGGTCCTTGATCGAGCCGCCGGGATTCTGGCTTTCGAGCTTGATGAACAGCCGGCACTTGCCGATGTCGAATTTGGTCAGCTCGACGACCGGCGTCTGCCCGATCAGGTCGAGAACCGATGCATAGGGCGGACGCAGGCGGGACAGTTCATCGTCCCGTGCCACGATCTTATGCTTGCTCATATCAGATGCTCCATGGTCAAGCGACCGCCTTGGCAGGCTGTCAGCCTATCCTCTTTTCCAGACATTTGCAGTCTGAAAGAAGATAGATCGTGCCAATCCAATGGCCAGACGAGGAATGGGATTCCAACTCGCACCTTCGTCATCCTCGGGCTGGACCCGAGGATCCATGCCGTGGCGGATACCGAGGAATGGGGCGGTCCAGACCTTCGTCGATGCACCGTCTCCGCCTCAAAGTTTTCTGCACTACTGTGACGCTCGCAGGTCACGGAATGGATCCTAGGGTCTCCGCGACGTCGCTTCGCTCCTGCTCCGCCCTAGGATGACGGAAGGGAGGGTAACCAAAGGAATCCTTTTCAGCCCAGCAACCGCCGGCTCAGCCGCGCGCACTGGGCGCGGATGTCCGGAATGGCGTCGATCTCGAAAAACGTGCCGCGCGTCAGCGGCCCGACCGCCAGGATCTTGGCCGAGACAGTACCGTCGCTGGCGATGACCTCGCAATTGTCTGATACGTCGAGGCCAAGGCGCAGCGGATCCGGCCGGGCCAGCCCGCGGTCGACCAGCGACCGCACCACGCTGTTCGAGGTGGTCGAGATGTCCCTGGCGATGCCGGTGCAGTCGTAGATGCGGGCGACGTCGAACGTCTCGATGTTTTGCGTGTGCCGCGACTGGACCTCGACCGTAAATTCATCGCCCGCCGTGATGCCGACGACGCGCCCGGCGACAAGCCGGATGCGGCCCGATTGAACCGCCTCGGTGACGCGGGCGTAAACCTGTGGCGCCATGCGATGGCGGTGGATGTCCCACCACGCCTTGGTGTGCTCGACAAAGCGGCGCTTGGCCGAAGGCGGCCAGTTCTGCCAGATCTTCTGGTTGAACGGCCTGAGACCGTCGACAACGTCGCGCCAGTCGGTGCCGGCCTTCTGGTTTTCCCGGATCAGGCCGCGGAACCAGCCGACGAAATAGGAAAGCTGGGTGCCGAGCGGAATGTCGGCAACGTCGAGCTTGATCGGATTGCCCTTGCGGTGCGGCGAAGGCAGCAGGCCGCGCCGTGACACCGCAATAATCTCGCCGCGATGGCCGCGTTGTTCGAGCGACAGGAAGGCATCGACCATGCTCAAGCCGGTGCCCAGCACCAGGACTCGGGCTTCCGGGTCGAGCGCGGTGTCGGCTTCCGATCCCATCCTGATCGCATGGCCCTGGCCGGCGCCCGGCTCCTCGTCGTGCCCGGTCGCCAGCACGGCAAGGTGGGCGACGACGCTGGTGCCGTTGGCCAGCGTCACCTCGGCCCCGGACCCGGTCGGCGAGATCGACAGGCTCTCCTCGCGGATCAGGCGAAGACGCCCCGTCTCGCGAGCCTGGAGCTCGTCCAGCAGCTCCTTCAGGTAGCGGGCATAGACGCTGCGCGGCGCATAGACCGGCGCTTGCTCTGGGGTTGCCAGGCCGCGTTCAAGCAGCCAGCGCCAGAAATTGCCGGGATCGTCGGCATAGGCGCTCATGCCGGCCGCGCTGACATTCAGCACATGCGCCGACAGCAGCGTGGAATAGGCGATGCCCTGGCCGAAATGCGGGCGCTTTTCGATCAGCGTGACGCGGAGATCGGGATTGGGCGATTTCAACAGATGCGCGGCAAGGACGCCGCCGCTGGCGCCGCCGCCGACGATAACGATCGAATTTGGGATAATCGAATTTGCGCGGCCGGTCATGCGCGCACCAATTGCCTTAGGAGCCGTCGGTTCCGGCTCAGGCCTGGATTTTCAACGCAGCCGAAAGGTCGTCGTCGCCGGCGATATCGCGCATCTCGGCGAGGCTGCGCTGATCCAGCACCTCGGCGATCGCTTGCCGGACCTCGAGCATCAGGTGTCGGACTTGGCATGTCGCCTCGTTGCAGTCTTCACAGCGCTGATAACGGGTGCGGCTGGCGCAGGGAATGGGGGCAAGCGGCCCGTCGAGCACGCGCACGACATGGCCGATCTTGATTTCATCCGCCGACCGCGCCAAGCGATAGCCGCCCTCTTTGCCCTTGCGGCTCTGGACGAAACCGGCGTTGCGCAATTCGCCGAGGATGGCATCGAGAAATTTCTTCGGAATGTTGTTTCCGGTGGCGATATCGCCAACGAAGGCGAGCTGTCCAGCCGGCAGCCGCGCGAGATGGACGAGCGCCTTAAGGCCGTACTTGCCCTTTTTCGTGAGCATAGACCGAACGTTTCTCTGTCATGGGATGGCGCAAGGCCATCGGTTGCGTCCCTGGCGTGTCTCCCCACCGCGTCCAAGCTTGTATGCCTCATAATTTCTAGTGACATGATATACAAGCCGAGAATTGTTGATTTAGTTTGGTTTTCAAGCCGCTGTGGCGATTTAAGCCCAGGCTTGTGACGCCGAGGACACAGAAACACGGCTCGCATACACGGCCCAGAGCCGATACCAAGAGCGATCGCCGCGGTACGGTGGGTATGGTCGCTCATGTCTTGAACTCCCTAATGTCGATAAGAATACTATAGTTACCTTCGAAGACAGGGAATAGGTTCCAATTCGCCGGCTGTTTGAAGCAGGGATTTTTAGCCCAGTGGCCTGATGGGGAATTCCAGTGCGTGCCGTGTGGCCGGCCGCAACGGCTAGCGCTGAGCCTGATCTGCAAGGTCTGCCATTAGCGTTGGCCTTAATGGCTTCGTCCTCCCAGGGCGGAGCAGGAGCGAAGCGACGTCGCGGAGACCCTGGGAATGTAGGCTGCCCTTCCGCTTGCTTCCCGGCATCAAAGAAAGTTCCGCACCATAGCGACGCACTGATGTCACGGCATGGATCCCGCTGCGCTCCGCTTCGCGTTCGCTACGCCCTGGATGGCGAAGCTCGTAGGCCTCGACCAACCTCCAAGGTTCTAGCGCCAACTATTGCGAGGACCCCGCCGCAGCCGCTCGATCCGCTCGCCAGCCCGTCGCCGACAGCTTTTTTCCGCCGAACCCGCCGCGGTTGGAAGGATTTACTCTACAAGACTGATAGAATTAGCAGACTATGAAGGGCAGTCCGGTTTTCTCTTTTCAAGGAGCCTTCCATGTCCACCATTTCGCGACGCATCGTTCTCCTGTCGTCCGCAGCCCTTGCGGGCGCCGCCTTCCTCGGCCCGGCCCAGGCGCAAGACCTCAAGATCACCATCGGCTACCAGACGGTGGTCGAACCCTCGAAAGTGCCGCAGGCAGACGGCGTCTATGAGAGCACGACCAAGGCGGCCATAGACTGGCGGAAGTTCGATTCCGGCGCCGACGTGATCGCCGCCGTCGCTTCCGGGTCGGTCGATATCGGCTATGTCGGGTCGAGCCCGCTGGCGGCGGCCGCCAGCCGCGAGCTTCCGATCCAGACCATTTTCATCGTCGGCCTGATCGGTGAGTCCGAGGCGCTTGTCGCCCGCAACGGCGTCGGCATCGAAAAGGTCGCCGACCTCGCCGGCAAGAAAGTGGCCGTGCCCTTCGTTTCGACGACGCATTACAGCCTGCTTGCCGCGCTGAAGCATGAGGGCGTCGATCCAAAGTCGGTCGAAATCCTCAATCTCAGGCCGCCGGAGATCGCAGCGGCCTGGGCGCGGGGCGACATCGACGCGGCCTATGTCTGGGATCCGGCGCTCGGCCAGATCAAGTCGTCCGGCAAGCTCGTGCTGGACTCATCGCAGGTCGCCGCCTGGGGCGCGCCGACCTTCGACGCCTGGATCGTGCGCACCGACTTCGCCGAGAAGAATCCAGAAGCGGTGCGCGACTTCGTCAAGGTGACGGGCGCCGCCTATGCCGAGTTCCTGGCCAAGCCGGACGCCTGGTCGGTGTCGTCGCCACAAGCGGCCAAGATCGCCAAGCTCACCGGCGCCAAGCTGGACGACGTGCCGCTGCTGCTCAAGGGCTATGTCTTCCCGACGCTCGGAGAACAGGCCTCGGACGAGTTTCTCGGCGGCGGCACGGTCAAGGCGATCGAGGCGACATCCGCTTTCCTCAAGGAGCAGGGCAAGGTCGACGCCGTGCTGCCCGACTATTCGAAATATGTGTCGTCGAAATATGTCAGCGAGGCGCTGGCCTCGAACTGAGTGCATGAGTCCGGAACTGTCGGTTCCGGAAAAGAACGCGCGCGGTTCTCCTCCCTAACGCCGCGTGCTGCCTGTCCCGGAGCCGCTTTACGCATCGGCCCGAAAATCGGGTTCGATTTTCGGAAAGCACGATGCGTAGATTCAAGTGTTAGAGCGTACTTTGTGCGTCCAAGCGGACGCACGTCGCTCTAACAAGGAGCGGCTTCGGGACAGGGAGATTCGGACTATCAGCGAGGCCACATGACGCATCTCGTGCTCGACAAAGTCTCTGTCCACTATGACGGCCAGCCGACGTCAGCCGTCGAGCGCGTGTCGATCGACGTCGCCAAGCACGACTTCGTCGTTCTGGTCGGCCGCTCCGGCTGCGGCAAGACCTCGCTGCTCAATGTCGCCGCCGGCCTGGTCGAGCCGGTGCGCGGAAGCGCCTCGATCGGCGGCAGGCCGATCACCGCGCCCGGCTCGGACCGCGCCGTGGTGTTCCAGAACGACGCGCTGTTTCCGTGGCTGACCGCACGGGAGAATGTTGCCTTTGCTCTCAGGCTGCGCGGTATCAGGCCTGCTGAGCGGGCGCGGCGCGCCGACGCACTGCTCAAGCTGGTGAAGCTCGACGGCGCCGGCGACAAGCACATCTGGGAGCTTTCCGGTGGTATGCGTCAGCGCGTCGGGCTGGCCCGCGCTCTCGCCGCCGAACCGCAATTCCTGCTGCTCGACGAGCCGCTCGGCGCGCTCGATGCGCTGACGCGCGAGCGTATGCAGACGACGCTGCTCGATCTGTGGACCGCAAGCCATGTCGGCGTGCTGATGGTCACGCACGGCATCGAGGAAGCGCTGGTGCTCGCCACCCGTATCGTGGTGCTGGCGCTCGGGCCGGGCCGGGTAGTGCGGACTTTCGAAGCCGGCTTCAGCCGGCGCTATGCGGCCGGCGAGCCCATCCGCGCCATCAAGGCCGATCCGGCCTTCGCGGCGGCCCGAGGCGAGCTGACCGACGCGATCTTCGAGGGAGAGGCGGCATGACCGTCACCTCCTACACGGAACGGCCAATTGCCAACGCCGGCGCCAAGGCCGACGAAGCCGATATCTTGTCGGTGCCGTGGTCGCGGCCGCGGCCGAAACGAGGCCGGGTTTCGGCACGCGTGGTCAGCACTGTCACCATTCTGGCCGTGCTGGCGGCATGGGCGCTGTCGGCTCGCCTGCAACTGGTGTCGCCGGTCTTTCTTCAGTCGCCTGCCGCCGTTTGGACCAAGTTCATTGCGATCGCCCGCGACGGTTTCGTGGACGCGACGCTCGTCCAGCATATCGTCGCCAGCCTGGGCCGCGTGTCCGCGGCGCTGGTCGCGGCCGTCATCATCGGCGTCCCCGTCGGGTTGGCCATCGGCATCAGCGTGATAGGTCGCGGCATCTTCGATCCGCTGCTGGAATTCCTGCGGCCGATCCCGCCGCTCGCCTATCTGCCGCTGGTCATCATCTGGTTCGGCATCGGCGAGCCGTCGAAGATCCTGGTAATCGCCATCGCCATGTTGGCACCGGTCGCGCTGTCGACGGCTTCGGGCGTTCGCGGCGTCTCGCAGGAACGCGTCAACGCGGCCCGCTCGCTTGGCGCGACGCGGGCGCAGGTCATACGGCATGTGATCCTGCCCAGCGCCCTGCCCTCGATCTTGACCGGCCTGCGCATCGCGCTTGGCGCCGGCTGGTCGACGCTGGTCGCCGCCGAGTTGGTGGCGGCGACGCGCGGGCTTGGCTTCATGATCCAGTCGGCCGCCCAGTTCCTCGTCACCGACGTCGTGGTGATGGGCATCCTGGTGATCGCGGCCATCGCCTTCGTGCTCGAATTCATCATTCGCAGGCTCGAGCGCGCGCTCGTCCCGTGGGCAGGACGGGAGTGAACAAAGGAGAGACAGTGATGGACCATTCCACCGCAACGCTGTTTGCCTTTCTAGGCAGCCGGCTTCGCCTGATTCAGACAAGGGACAATCAGGCGGCCGAGGACGAGCCCAGATCGCCAGTTCCCGTCCGATTGGACGCCGAGCGCAACCGCCTGCCGCCGCGCGACGAAAGCTTCTACTGGGCCTGGCAGTATTGGTCACAGTGAGTGGCGCCTACCGGCCTCCCGCGCCATCTGATCTGATCCCTGCAACAAACCGCTGCGCACCCCGCTCCAAGCCCGAGGGCTTGCTTTGAGCGCCATGCATTGGCTCAACCGCGCGAACGGTTCGCCCACACCAGGCCGCCCAGGCCGACCAGCGCAGTGATGATACCGATATAGAGCCATTGCGGCTGGCCGGTCATGAAGCTGCCGCCGACGAGGCCGACGCCTTGCAGCGACCAGAGCGCGCCGATGGCGAGCACAATCAACGCCAGCAGATTTTTGATAAATCTCATCGCCGAAATTTCCTTCCCAAGTCGATTGTCAATTCAGCCATGACCGCGACGACATAGCGAAAGGAAGCGACCCGATCGCTCTCACATCTACTTGCATAGTAAGCCCAGGTCATGGCGGAAACACCCATGGTGCTGGTTCGAAGACACCAGACATACATCGTCGCAGCCCCAACACTTACCTGACGGACTGTTTCCCGCCGACTCCAAACGTGTGCTGTAGTCATGGAACCGCCAGATGATTGCCGCATTTCGTGCCAGATTCGATCCGTAACGGCCGGGGCCAGTCAAACGGAGGCACTTGCCACAGATGAAGAAACCCCACCAGACCGCGCTTGTCGCGGTGACGATCGCGGCTGGCCTGATGGTCGGCGCATCCACCTCCCCTGCCGCCGCGCAATGCGGCCGCGCATCCTGGTACGCGCTGTACTCGAAGACCGCTTCCGGCGAGCGGATGAACCCGTCGGCGCTGACCGCCGCGCACCGTACCTTGCCTTTTGGCACAAAGCTGAAGGTCACCAACCGCAACAACGGCCGCAGCGTCGTCGTGCGCATCAACGACCGCGGCCCGTTCATCAAGGGGCGCGTGATCGATCTGTCGAAGAGCGCCGCAAGGCGGCTCGGCTTCATCAGTTCGGGCCATACTTCCGTGTGCACCGACCGCGTGTGACCCTTCTTGTGTCCGGCCAGAGCCGGACACGCTCTGCCTCGTTGCGCCTTCGCAACCGCACAATAAGCCGGCTGCCGCCGTTCAAGCCGGTTTTCAACAGCTTAGACGAAAGTGTCAGCATAAATCACGGCACTTGACGTATTGCATCGCAGCAGTTTGTTGTTAACCTCCGCGCGAGAGATTCAAGGCTCGGCACTGCTGTCGTCCCTTCGGTCGCAGCAGCGGGGTTCTCGATGTTCTACCAGTTCTACGAATTGAATCACGCCGCCGTGCAACCGGCCCGCCTCTATGCCGATGCGGTGCGGATGTTCTACACCAATCCGCTCAATCCATTCACGCACACGTCCTGGGGCCGCTCGATCGCGGCAACGGCCGAATTGTTCGAGCGCACCACGCGCCGCTACAGCAAGCCGCAATTTGGCCTAACCAAGACGGTGGTCGACTGGAAAAGCGTCGATCTCATCGAAAAGACGGTGTGGTCGCGGCCGTTCTGCAATCTCCTCCGTTTCGAGCGGGCGGTTCCCGCCGGCCGCCGGCCTGATCCGAAGCTGCTGATTGTGGCGCCGATGTCGGGCCACTATGCAACGCTGCTGCGCGGCACGGTCGAGGCGATGCTGCCCCATGCCGATGTGCACATCACAGACTGGGTCGACGCCCGCATGGTGCCGCTCAGCGAGGGCAGCTTCGACCTCGACGACTACATCGACTACATCGTCGATATGCTGCATGCGCTGGGACCCGACACCCACGTCATGGCGGTATGCCAGCCCTCGGTGCCAGTGCTGGCGGCGGTGGCGCTGATGGAAACGCGTGGCGACCCGTTCGTTCCCTCGACAATGACGCTGATGGGCGGGCCGATCGATACCCGCCGCAATCCGACCGCGGTCAACCTTCTGGCCGAGGAAAAGGGCATCGACTGGTTCCGCGACAACGTCATCATGCAGGCGCCGTGGCCGGTGCCCGGCTTCGGCCGTGATGTCTATCCCGGCTTCCTGCAGCTTTCGGGCTTCATGAGCATGAATCTCGACCGCCACATCATCGCCCACAAGGACTTCTTCATGCATCTGGTGAAGCATGATGGCGACAATGCCGAGAAGCACCGCGACTTCTACGATGAATATTTGGCGGTGATGGATCTGACGGCGGAGTTCTACCTGCAGACGGTCGACACCGTGTTTGTCCGCCATGCTTTGCCCAAGGGCGAAATGATGCATCGCGGCGTGGCCATCGATCCCTCCGATATCCGCAATGTCGCCCTGTTCACGGTCGAGGGCGAGAACGATGACATTTCCGGCCTCGGCCAGACCCAGGCCGCGCACGACCTCTGCATCAACATCCCCGCTGACAGGCACGCTCACTATGTGCAGCCGGCGGTCGGCCATTACGGCGTCTTCAACGGCTCGCGCTTCCGCTCCGAAATCGTGCCGCGCATCGTCGACTTCATCACCAGCTATGGCCGCCAAACCCGCGTTGCGGTGAAGCCGAAGCTGGTTCGCACCGCCAGAAAGTAAAGGAACGGCCGTGGAACGGCGGTCTCGTGTCCGCTTAGTCGATCTGTTGCACAATAGCCGCTGTTTCGGCCGCGCGGGTAACCATGTCGCAAAACTGGCCGTTGGTATAATTGACACGGACTGTAGATCGCCCTTAACCTTTCGTTAACAACAAGGGACGAGGGGGACAATGATTTCCTCACCACTGGCGAGAACGCTACGCGTGTGCGCACTGTTTGGGCTGGCACTCGCGGGAGGCTGGTCGACGACGGCATCGGCGGCCGGACCGATGGCAACCGGCGGGCCGACATCGCAGCCGATCGGCCACTACGATTTCTGCAAGACCAGTCCGGCCGAATGCTCGATCCACCCGGGCAATCTCGCCCCGGCCACCATGAGTGGTGCGCTCTGGCGCAAGATCCTCAGCGTCAATGCCAGGGTCAACACCGCCGTCAAGCCGATAAGCGACATCGACATCTACGGCAAGGACGAGGTCTGGGCCTATCCCGTCAAGGGCGTTGGCGACTGTGAGGACTATGTCCTGGAAAAGCGCCGCGAATTGAACCGCTTGGGCGTCTCGTTCGCCAATCTTCTGATGACCGTCGTGCGCAAGCCGGACGGGGAGGGCCATGCCGTGCTGACGGTGCGCACAAGCAAGGGCGACTACATCCTCGACAATCTGGACGGAAAGGTCCGCTCATGGGACCGGACCGGCTACCGCTTCCTCAAGCGGCAGGCGATCGACAATACCGGCCACTGGGTCTCGATCCGTGATGGCCAGCCGGTTCTGGTCGGCGCGGTTCAGTAGCAGTCCGTCACTTTGGCTGCTTCAGCGCGGCGCGGATCGACGCGGTGATGCGGCGAAGCTCTGCTTCGTCGAGTTTTTCGATGTTTTCGGCCAAAACATTGGCAAGCTCGGTGGCGGCGGGGCTGAGGCCCGACGTGTCGAGCTTCACCCGTGGATGCGAGGTCTCGGCCAGCCGCGCGAGTTCTTCGGCATCGTCCCATATGACATTGAAATAGCCGATGATCTTCTGGATCAGCGTCCAGGTCGGCGCGCCGCGGCGGCCATGCTCCAGCGCCGACAGATAGGCGGCGCTGACGCCGATCGCCGCGGCCATCGCCTTCTGACTGACGCCGCGTTCGCTTCGCAGGGCGCGAAGCTTTTCGCCGAACGGAGTCATCCGCGCGCGCGCCGCAGGCGGACATAGAGCGCGCCCGAGCCGCCATGGTTGCGGGCGGCGTGATCGTGGCTGGAGACGAGCGGCCTGAATGCGGGTGTCGACAGCCAGGCCGGCACGGCGCGCCGCAAGATGCCGTCGCCGCCCGACGACGAGCCTTTGCCGGTGATGACCAGCACGTAGCGGATTCCGCCGGCATGCGCCCGGTGCAGGAAGGAAAACAGCAGCGAATAGGCTTCGTCCTGGCTCAGGCCATGCAGGTCGACGCGGCCTTCAATCGGCAACCGGCCCTTCGACAGTTTTTCCAGCGTCGGTTCATCGAGCGCATGCGAAACATGCTGCGTCTTGGCTTTCGCCGCCGCAGCCGGAGCCATCGCCTGGACACGCGGCGGTGGCGTCGTGTCATCACTGATCTCCGGGCCGATATCCGGGATGTAGATGGCGGACTTGCCCTTCAGCGGCTTGGCGGTGCGCGCCACCAGGTTCCACAGGACCCGATCGTCCTCGCTCAGCCTGTCGATGCGTCGGGTCATTGCCCCGCTCCCGGTACAAGCGGACGCGGGATCAGCGCGTAGAAATCGGCAGGGTTGCGGACGATGCCGGCGATCTCGCCGGCCGCATCTCCCGTTCCGGCGAACAGGTCGCCGCGGGCCGGGCCGGTGATGGCCGAGCCGGTGTCTTGCGCGATCATCAGCCGCCGGAACGGCTTGTTGTCGAAAGCGGTGAGCGACGGCCCATCGATGTAGAACGGCGTGCCGAATGTATGCAGCAGACGGTCGACAGCGACGGAGCGGCCCGGCGTCAGCGGCACTTTGGCGGCAGCGATCGGTCCGAGTTCCGGGTCGTCGCCCCCCGCCTCGCTGACCGAAGTCTCGCGGAAGAAAATATAGGAGCGGTTGCGCCACAGGATCTCGTCGATGCGCTCCGGATGCGCCTTGAACCAGGCGCGGATCGACTGCATGGTCACCGCTTCGAGCGGGATTTCGCCTAGCTCACTCAGGATCGTGCCCGGTCCGGTAAAGCGCTGGCCGGATTTGGCGGCATAGGTGACGCGGCAAAGCCGACCGTCGGTCATAGTGAGCCGCGCAGAACCCTGTACGTGGATGAAGAAGGCGTCGACCTTGTCGGCGAGCCAGGCGATTTCCAAACCGTTGCCGATGAACGCGCCGCGCTCGATCTCGCCGCGGTCGAAATACTCGACCGGCCCATTCGACGTGGCGCGGCCGAAGGCGAGATAGGGATCCATGCCGGGCGGCCGGTTGACGTCGTCGATGTCGACGAGATCGGCCGGACGCGACAGCAGCGGCACCGTAAATCGTTCGGTTCGCACGGGCGAGGCGTCGACCACTGGTTCATAGAAGCCGGTGACGAGGCCGGCGCCGCCGTTTTCGGCCCTTATGTGCGCCGGGATGAAATGACGCTCGAAAAAAGCGCGGGCTTGGCGCCGGTCCGTTGGCGAAACGGTGCGGGCTGCAGCGTAGGCTTCGGTGAAGGCCTTGAAGTCGACGCCGAGCCCGCCGGTGCGATAGGGTTTTGTCAGGACATGAAAGGCCGAACGCCGGAAAGCCGCGAACGCAGCCAGATGGTCGTCCTCGTCCCAACCGGGCAGATCGTCAAAGGATTTTTCGCTGAACGCCTGAGAAAGCGGCACCGGAGCCTCGCCGTGGTCCGGCTCAGTCTTCTTCTTCGGTGGCGACGAGCTTCCAGTTCGGGTCGCGCGAGCGGGTATCGCGGGCGAAAGTCCAGACATCCTTGACCTCGGCAACGGTCTCGGGATCGCCGTCGATGACGGCGCCGGCCTTGTCGCGCGTCGCCGAAATCAACTCGCTGACGATGCGCAGCGTGATATGCGCCTCGCTGCCCTTCATCTCGGCGGAAACGATGTCGGCCTTGTCGATGCCGACGAAGGAGGACTGGATTTTTTCCGATTTCGCCTCGCGGTCGCCGATGGCCGCGACAAAGCCGTCATAGACCTCGCGCGACAACAGGTTCTTCAGCGTCTTGCGGTCGCCATCGGCATAGGCCATGACGATCATCTCATACGCCATCTTGGCGCCGTCGACGAAGGTCTTCGGGTCGAATGACGGGTCATTGTCCTTGATCGTGCGCAGGCCCTTGTTGAGATCGGTGTCAGGCTTGGCGAAGGCGTCGATCGCCGCATAGGCGTCGATTGCCGGCTCTCCCGGCGCTCGCTTGCGCGGCAGCGAGACAACATTCTCGGGTTTCTGGGCGTCGTCGCGCGTCCGGCCCGCCGTATAGGGATCGAAGGGCGGGCGTTCGCTGCCGGTACGGCGGCCGAGCACATTGCGCAGCTGGAAAAAGATCACAACCGCCGCAACCAGAAAGAAAATCGTGCCGAAGTCGAAGAATCCCATATCTTCCGCCAATCAATCCCTACTCCGGCCGGACCGCCCGGCCAGGCAATGGCTGCGGTCGCATAGCGTTCAACATCCAAAGCATATAGAACGCAAGCTGCAATCATTCAAATTAAAGGCAGCCATACCTATCTAAAAGGTCCAGTGCCAGCGGCGATTGCCCGCCGGCCGGCAAAACACGGTAACGATCGGTCAAGATTTGCGCATTTCGCTGCTTCCCCTGTTCCTCCTCGCGCTTCCGCTGCTGGAGATCGCCGGTTTCGTCGTTGTCGGCCGCCAGGTCGGCGCGCTGGCGACGGTCGGCTTGGTGCTGGCTTCGAGCATCGCCGGCGCGCTGTTGTTGCGATACCAGGGTTTCGGCGTCATGAGGCGGGTCCGTGCCGAAATGGACGCCGGACGTGATCCAAGCCGCCAGCTCGCGCATGGCGCGATGATCGTGCTGGCGGCGATCCTGCTCATCATTCCCGGCTTCATCACCGACGTTTTCGGCATTCTGCTGTTCCTGCCGCCGGTCCGCGACCTCGCCTGGCGCCTGCTGAAAGGCCGCATCGTGCTGGCGACCAGTTTCGGCACCGGCGGATTCCGGGCCCGGCAGCGTGACAAGACCATCGACCTCGACGACACCGACTATTCGCGCGGCGACGATCACGGGCCGGATCACAATTCCCCCTGGCGCCGCCTCAAGGACGAGTAGGTCGCCTCGAGGACGAGTAGGTCGGCAAACGCTTCAGGGACGACTAGGTCAGCAAACCTTGTCTTGTCATGCCGACCATGGTAGCGAACGCCCGATTTCAATCCGGTCAGCAACGCTGCCCAGGCAAAAGGACAAAGGCTTATGGCCAGCAAAGACGACGCGCCGACCGGCGCGGCCAGCGGCAACGGCGACGCGACGCAGCCTTCGCTCAACGTACTTGCCCAATATGTGAAGGACCTTTCCTTCGAAAGCCCCGGCGCACCGAACTCGCTGCGCGGCCGCGACAAGGCTCCCGGCATCGCCATAAACGTCAATGTCAACGCCAACCCGCTTTCGGACAAGCAGTTCGACGTCAATCTGACGCTGAACGCCAAGGCGTCCTTCGATAAGGAAGTGCTGTTCAACGTCGAGCTGGTCTATGGCGGCGTGTTCGCCATCAGCGGCTTCCCGCAGGAACACATGCTGCCGCTGCTGTTCATAGAATGCCCGCGGCTGCTGTTCCCGTTCGCCAGGCAGATCATTGCCGAGGCGACGCGCAATGGCGGCTTCCCGCCGCTGATGCTCGACCCGATCGATTTCGCCCAGATGTTCCAGCAGAAGCTGGCCGAGGACCAGGCTGCCAGCAAGGTCAAGGTGAGCTGAGGCGAGTGCTCGGTGAGGTTTGAAAAACCCGGCCTCGCGCCGGGTTTTTTTGTTTTGAGACGAGCTCCTCGATCCTACAAGTTGGATGCCGATCGGCCGCGAACGTAGATAAGCCCTGTCAGCGGCCAATTCAGTGGCAAATCGCAAACATCTAGGATTGGCCGAAACACCCTTCCACTTCGTCATCCCAGGGCGGAGCAAGGAGCGAAGCGACGCGGCGCAGACCCTGGGATCCATGCCGTTACCTCAGCCGAAGAATGCAGCGGACCGGAACCGAACACTACCACCCCGTTCCGCGAAAAAGCTCGAACCATTCTGGATTGGTCTCCTCGATAGTTCGATCTTCCATTGGCGTGGCCAGCGCTTCAGCGACTTCTCGCGCTGGATGGCATCGCGAATGTCGAAATGTTCTTCATACCAGACCAGACGCTGCACGCCGTAGCGGCTGGTGAAGCGCGAGCCTTCGCCAGATTTGTGCTACGGCAGGCGGCGGCCAAGATCATTGGTGACGCCGATGTAGATCGTGCCGCGCTTCTGGCTCGCGGTCATATAGGCATAGCCGGTCAAGGCGGAACGGTAGCGAGCCAGTTGCGGATGCAAGCGCCGTTCTGGGCCGTTGCATTCTTCGGCTGATGTCACGGCATGGATCCCAGGATCTGCGCCGCGTCGCTTCGCTCCTTGCTTCGCCCTGGGATGACGAAGCGAGAGGGGTGTTTCAGCTAATCTAGAAGGTTTGCGATTTGCCAGGAACTGAACCATCGACGTCCGCCCGCCGATCGGCATCCGCCCCGCCAAAAATCGCTATGCCGCGGAACTCGCTTCCGGGGCGACGCGCAGCCAGAGCGCCTTTTCGCCTAAGGTGCCGACCATGCTCGCGTGCGCGGTGCGTTCTGCGTCGGTCAGACGAGACGGCAGCGCTATCGGCCGCGCGCCGATGCTGATGTCGATATCGTCGACATTTCTCCTGCCGCCGGCCGGCGCCGTGGCGCTGTCGAGGATGAGCGCCGCCTGTTTGCCGCCGATGAGCTCGATATAAACCTCGGCCAGCAATTCCGAATCGAGCAGCGCGCCGTGCTTGGTGCGACGGGCATTGTCGATGCCGTAGCGCCGGCACAGCGCGTCCAGCGAATTCGGACCCATCGGATGCTTGCGGCGCGCCAGCGCCAGCGTGTCGACGACAAGTCCGGGGTCAACGAGCGGGTGGCCAAGCCGGCCGAACTCGACATTGAGGAAAGCGATATCGAAAGTGGCATTGTGGGCGACCAGCTTGGCGCCGTCGATGAAGGCAAGAAACTCCTCGGCGATATCGCTGAAGGTCGGCTTTCCCATGAGGTCGGCGGCGCTGATGCCATGAACGGCCTGCGCCTCCGCATGAATCGGTCGTCCCTGCGGATTGATGTAATGGTGGAAGGTGCGGCCGGTCGGGAACCGATTGACCAGCTCGATACAGCCAAGCTCGATGACGCGGTCATCACGGAAATCGAGACCGGTGGTTTCCGTGTCGAAGATGATGTCGCGCATCGAATCAGTCCGTTGGTTCCGGCGTCATTCCAGCCGAATCATGAGGGGAACAAATTGGCAACATATTACGCCGGATGCAAGCGTCGTTAAGCAGGCTTGCCGGCCTTATCCCCGGCTAGTTCGGCGACGATCGCATTGACCGCCGCGCGCGCCGCATCAAAACCTTGTCCGGTGTCGATGATGAAATCGGCGCGCTTGCGCTTTTCCGCGTCGGGAACCTGCCTGGCCAGGATCGACGCCAGTTTCTCGTCGCTCATACCCGGCCTCGCAAGCACCCGGGCGCGCTGGATTTCGGCCGACGCGGTGACGACCACGACCTTGTCGACGCGGTCGCGGCCGCCGGTTTCGAACAGCAGAGGGATGTCGAGAACGACAAGCGGCGCGCCGGCGGCGCGGTTCCTGGCTAGGAAGGCGTCGGCGTCGGCGCGGACCAGCGGGTGGATGATCACTTCCAGCCGCTTCAGCGCGGCTGCATCACCGAGCACCCGCTCGGCCAGCTTGGTGCGATCGACCGCGCCGGATCTGGTGGTTCCGGGAAACGCCGTCTCGACCAGCGGAGCCGCCTTGCCGGCGTAGAGGCGATGCACCGCCTCGTCCGAATCGTGGACGGGTACGCCGGCCTCGGCAAACATCTTCGCCGTGGTCGACTTGCCCATGCCGATCGATCCGGTGAGGCCGAGCACGATCATGCCTTTCATTCCCTGGTCATTGCTTGGGCGCCAAGATCGGCGACGATCATCTGCCGCAATTCGGCAGTGACCTGCGGCCTGATGCCGAACCAGCGCTCGAAGCCGGGCACCGCCTGATGCAGCAGCATGCCGAGCCCGTCGACGGGTTTCAGGCCCCGCGCCTTGGCCGCGGCCAGCAACGGCGTTTCCAGCGGCACATAGACAATGTCGGTGACGATGGCATGGTCCGGCAGCCTGGCCGGATCGGCGGACAGGCCTTCATTGCCATGCATGCCGAGCGCTGACGTGTTGACCAGCAGGCCGGCATCGGCAAGCAGCTCGCCGGTTGCGGCCGTGCCGTGGGCGGAAACACCGGCGCCGAAGCGGTGGCGCAGTTCCTCGGCTCGGGCGAGCGTCCGGTTGACGATGCGGATGTCACCGATGCCGCGCTCAATCAGCGCATGGATGACCGCGCGGGAGGCGCCGCCGGCGCCGAGCACCACGGCCGGGCCATTGTCTGCCCAGCCCGGCGCATGCTCGTCGAGATTGGCGGCAAAGCCATGGGCGTCGGTGTTGCCGCCCCACAAATTTCGACCTTCGAACCATAGCGTGTTGACGGCGCCGATCTGTTCGGCCGCATCGTCGCGGTGCGTCGCCAGCGCGAAGGCGGCCTCCTTGTGCGGGATGGTGACGTTGCCGCCACGGTAGTCATTCGCCTCGAGCGTTTTGACGAATTCGGCAAACGCCTCCGGCGCGACGTCGATCGCCCGGTAACTGCCGTCGATACCGTATTTCGCCAGCCAATAGGAGTGGATCTTCGGCGACCGGGAATGCGCGACCGGGTGGCCGGTGACGAAGGCCTTTTTTTCGGCCTCAGCCATCGATGGCTCCGAGGTCACGCAGCTTGGCCAGAACGGGCAGAAGCGGCAGGCCGACGATGGTGAAGTAGTCGCCTTCTATTCTTTCGAACAGCTGGATGCCCTCGCCTTCGATCTGGTAGGCGCCGACGCTGGACAGCGCCTTGGCGCCGACCCGCGCCAGATGGCGGCCGATGAAGGCCGGGTCGAGCTTTCGCATGGTCAGGCTGGCGATGCCGACATACCGCCACAGAACCGCACTGTTGCGGGCCAGCACCACGGCGCTATTGAGCTGATGGGTCTTTCCCGACAGCGCCAAAAGATGGCGGCGCGCGGCTTCCATGTCGGCCGGCTTGTGGAACACTTCGTCGCCGCGCGACAGCGTCTGGTCGCAGCCGAGCACCAGGGCGCCGGGCTTTCGCTCGCTGACTTCGGTGGCCTTCGCCTCGGCGAGCACCAGGGCAACATCCTCCGGCGAGATACCGCTGCCCTGCAAAGGTGCTTCGAGCGCGCGCTCGTCGACTTCCGCCGGAACCGCCTCGACCGCCACGCCGGCATTGACAAGCAGCGCCTTGCGGAAGGGGCTGCCCGAGGCAAGGATGATTTTTTCGGTCATTTTTATCTCCCGATTTCTGACGCTCACTGGGGTGTGTCGAGATTCAGATCCGGAGACGGACGTGCAAGCATCTGCTGGATCGTAGTATCCTTCGGCCACTGTAACGGCATGGATCCTAGGGTCTCCGCTACGTCGCTTCGCTCCTGCTCCGCCCTAGGATGACGAAGGCATAGTGATATAGGCCAATCGCAGATGTCCGAGATTGGCAGTTGCGTCGCGCATAGCGGGTGGCGGCTAATGCCAAATCGCAGACCTTCGTAATTGGCTGAAACGCTCCTCACTTCGTCATCCTAGGGCGAAACAAGGAGCGAAGCGACGCAGCGGAGATCCTAGGATCCATGACCTTCGATCTTCGCAGCGCTGAATGGTTGGGCAACACCTCGCCCAACTCCTTGGCCTCATTATCTTGTCTTTCCGCGCAGGGCAACGATGGCCGCCGCCGTCTCTTCGATCGAGCGGCGGCTGACGTCGATCATCGGCCAGCCATGCCGGGTGCAGATCTGGCGGGCGTAGGCGAGTTCCTCGGCGATCGCGGCGCGGTCGACATAGTCGGTCGGTTCATAGGCGCTGGTATTGCCGAGGATGCGGTTCTGGCGGACCTGCGAGATGCGCTCGGCGGTGGCGATCAGCCCGACGATCAGCGGCTTGGTGGCGTTGACCAGGCTTTCCGGCACCGGCACGCCGAGCACGATCGGGATGTTGGCGGTCTTGATGCCGCGATTGGCGAGATAGATGCTGGTCGGCGTCTTCGAGGTGCGCGAAATGCCGACGAGCACGATGTCGGCATCGTCCATATTGGCCGGCAGCTGGCCGTCATCATGCTCCATGGTGAAGTTGAGCGCGTCGATGCGGCGAAAATATTCGGCGTCGAGGACATGCTGGGCGCCGACGCGGCGGCCGGCCGGCGTGCCGAGATATGACTGGAACACGGTCAGCACCGGTTCCAGCACTGAGACGCAAGGCAGGCCCATGGCGGCGCAGCGTTCGTCGATGCCGCGGGCGAGCTTCTGGTCGACGACCGTATAGAGGATGATGCCCGGCTCCTCCTCGATGTCCTCGAACACTTTCGTCACCTGCTTTTCGGTGCGGATGAGCGGGTAGATATGCTCGATGGCGCGCGCGTCCTTATATTGCGCCGAAGCCGCGCGCCCGGCCGCCAGCAGCGTTTCACCGGTGGCATCGGAAATCAGGTGAAGGTGAAAGAAGCTCTGGGGTTTGTTCACAGGGGTTCGTTCCAAGCTGTGGGCCGATGTGGATAAGGTCGGTCGGAAAGATCGGCCGGTTCGGGGCGACTGTATCAGATGCCAGTTTGTCCACAATTCGATGCGCTGTCGGCTTCGTCGGGCGGCTGGGGACAAGTCCGGGGATGGGCTTTTTTGACTTGGCCTTATCCACAGGCCCATTTTCTTTGCGCGGGCGGCAACGCATTGACTCCAGTCGGAAATTTCCAACTGTCCCCAAAACCCTCCTATCCGGCAGAAGAAGCACGCGACAATATGCTGGCTGGCCTTTTCCGGGGCAAAGCGGGACAGCAGACAACCACCGATACCAACAGACTCTTAGAATCATAAGATTCCTAGAAATAGAATATTTAATTATAGAGAAGCCTGGAGAGGCGAGTGCTGAATGCCTGAAAACCGGATCATGCTGGACGTGTTGAACGGCAAGGCTGCGTTTCCGCCGCCGATCTGGATGATGCGCCAGGCTGGCCGCTATCTGCCGGAATATCGGGAGACACGCAGGCGGGCCGGATCGTTCCTCGACCTTTGCTACGATCCCGATCTTGCCGTGGAAGTGACACTGCAGCCGATCGAACGCTTCGGCTTCGATGCATCGATCCTGTTTTCCGATATCCTTGTCGTGCCGCATGCGCTGGGCCGCGACGTGCGCTTCGAGGAAGGACGCGGGCCGCTGTTGACGCCGATCTCGGCAACGGAGATTGCGGCTCTCGACGGCGAAACGTTTCACGTGAATCTCGAACCGGTCTACGAGACGGTCAGACGTTTGCGGGCAAAGCTGCCAGATGAAACGACGCTGATCGGTTTCTGCGGCGCGCCGTGGACGGTGGCGACCTATATGATCGCCGGCCACGGCACCTCAGACCAGGCGCCGGCGCGGCTGTTTGCCTATCGCGAGCCGGCGGCTTTCCTGCAGCTGCTGAACGTCCTTGCCGATCATTCGGCCGCCTATCTGATCAGCCAGATCGAAGCCGGCGCCGATGTGGTGCAGATATTTGACTCGTGGTCCGGCGTGCTCGATGAAGTTTCGTTCGAGGCCTTTTGCGTCGGGCCGGTGGCGGAGATCGTCAGGCAGGTTCGGGCCGTCCATCCGAACGTTCCGATCATCGGCTTTCCCAAGGGCGCCGGCGCCCACTATCGCAGCTATCGCCAGAAGACCGGCGTGACGGGGCTGGGGCTCGACTGGACCGTGCCGTTGACGACGGCGAAGGAACTGCAGCGCGGTGGCGCCGTACAGGGCAATCTCGATCCGTTGCGGCTGGTGGCCGGCGGCAAGGCGCTAGCCGACGGCGTCGACGCAATCCTGAAAGCATTGGGCGATGGGCCGCTGATCTTCAATCTCGGCCATGGCATCACGCCGGAGACGCCGATCGCGCATGTCGAGGCGATGGTGAAGATGGTGCGGGCACGTCGATGACCGACACGAATAACGCCAACAGTGGTGCGGACAGCAGCGGGGCGGGAGCGATGCGTCGAGCAGCGATCGCCATCGTCATCTTCCTCGCCCTGGCTGCGCTTCTGTTCCTGTTCGGGCCGGATGATTTCTATCCCTGGGCGAAGGCGATCCATGTCATCGCCGTCATCTCCTGGATGGCGGGCATGCTCTATCTGCCGCGGCTGCTGGTCTATCATGCCGACGCCGAGAAAGGCTCCCGCCAGTCGGGAACCTTCAAGGTGATGGAGCGCCGGCTGCTGCGCGGCATCATCAATCCGGCCATGATCATCACCTGGGCGTTCGGCCTCTGGCTTGCCTGGAAGGGTTTCGGTTTTCAGGGCGGCTGGCTGCATGCCAAGATCGCCGCGGTGCTTGGCCTGTCGGCCGTTCACGGCTATCTGGCCGGTGCGGTTCGTAAATTCGCCGAGGACCGCAACGAAAAGCCCGCGAAGCACTGGCGGATCGTCAACGAGATCCCCACATTGCTGATGATCGTCGTCGTCGTGCTGGTCATCGTGAAGCCGTTTTGACGCCGCCGCATCGGCCAGAAATCGGAACTGATTTTCGGAAAGCACGATGCGGAACTCAAAAAGTCTTACAGCGTCCCTTTGCGCGTCAAGAGAGACGCGCAGCGGCCACAAAAGGCGGCTTGCTCTTTTAGTCGACCGACGATAAAAGACGGGTCTTCCTTCCCGTCATGCGCCGCCCATTCATCGCTTCGGCCGCGCCCGGCATTTGTCGCATCCCGCCGATATTTTCCCCATGCTTACTCACTCAGAGTCCGTCTAATGATGCAAGAAATGAAACTCACCGAGTTCAAGAACAAGAAACCGCCAGAGCTGATCGCTTATGCCGAATCGCTCGAGGTCGAGAACGCCAGTGTGATGCGCAAGCAGGAGCTGATGTTCGCGATCCTGAAGCGGCTGGCGACCCAGGATATAGAGATCATCGGTGACGGCGTTGTCGAAGTGCTGCAGGACGGTTTTGGCTTCCTGCGCTCGGCCAATGCCAATTATCTGCCGGGTCCGGACGATATCTACATCTCGCCGTCGCAGATCCGCCGGTTCTCGCTGAAGACCGGCGATACGGTCGAAGGCCCGATCCGCAGCCCGAAAGAGGGCGAGCGCTATTTCGCGCTGCTCAAGGTCAACACGATCAATTTCGACGACCCGGAAAAGATCCGCCACAAGATCCATTTCGACAATCTGACGCCGCTTTACCCGACCTCGCGGCTGAAGATGGAAATGGATGTTCCGACCTCGAAGGACATTTCGGCCCGCGTCATCGACCTGGTGGCGCCGCTCGGCAAAGGCCAGCGCGCCCTGATCGTGGCGCAGCCGCGCACCGGCAAGACGGTGCTCTTGCAAAACATCGCCCATTCGATCACCACCAATCATCCGGAATGCTATCTGATCGTGCTTTTGATCGACGAGCGGCCGGAGGAAGTCACCGACATGCAGCGTTCGGTGAAGGGCGAGGTCGTCTCCTCGACCTTCGACGAACCGGCGGTGCGCCACGTCCAGGTCGCCGAAATGGTGATCGAGAAGGCCAAGCGCCTTGTCGAGCACGGGCGCGACGTCGTCATCCTGCTGGATTCGATCACCCGCCTCGGCCGTGCCTACAACACCGTGGTGCCGTCATCCGGCAAGGTGCTGACCGGCGGTGTCGACGCCAATGCGCTGCAGCGGCCGAAGCGCTTCTTCGGTGCCGCCCGCAACATCGAGGAAGGCGGCTCGCTGACCATCATCGCCACCGCGCTGATCGATACCGGCAGCCGCATGGACGAGGTCATCTTCGAAGAGTTCAAGGGTACCGGCAACTCGGAAATCGTGCTCGATCGCAAGGTGGCGGACAAGCGCATTTATCCGGCCATGGACATCCTCAAGTCCGGCACCCGCAAGGAAGACCTGCTGGTAGCCCGCCAGGATCTGCAGAAGATCTTCGTGCTGCGCCGCATCCTGGCGCCGATGGGCACCACCGACGCCATCGAGTTCCTGATCGACAAGCTCAAGCAGACCAAGACCAACGCGGATTTCTTCGATTCGATGAATACGTAAAGGGGAAAAGGCGCTGCCCTCTCTTGCCTTCTCCCCTGTGGGAGAAGGTGGAGTGGCGCGCCAGACGGTTGAGGGTGCTGGACGGAACGCGGTTGGTGCCAAGCTGAACACCCCTCATCCGACCGAGCTATCGCTCGGCCACCTTCTACCACAAGAAGGGGAGAAGGGAGAGCCGCGCAGCTCCTTCACCTACTGGCGCCGCAACCGTCGCTCAAGCTCCTCGGCGTCCGTTATCACCGGCAGGCAGACCTGCCCGGTGCACAGCCAGGCGCCAGGCTCGGTCGTTGGCGGCAGAACGCCGCCTGGGAGCATCGGCAGGTTTGTCGCCGAACCGACTGGCACGATAGTGTCGATCCGGCGCGGGTCCGGATTTCGATTCGCGACCGGAACAAGCCCCGGATCCTCCGGGTTCTCCACCAGCACCAGCTTCAACGGCTCGATCGCCAAGGCACAGGCGTTGACGACACCCGCTTGGCCATAGGCCTGGTGCGCCGCACGGCCGGCCGCGTGTTCGGCGACCTTCAAGGTCTTTTCCTGCAATTCGAGATCGCCCGAAAGCGAAGACAATCGAACCATGGCCTCGATGATCTGGCCGGCCACTGACGGAATGGCCTCGTCGACATCGCCCCTGATGCGGATCGGCACGTCGCTGCTGTCCGACGCGGTGAGATAGTAGCCGGTGGTGTTCTCATCGCTATGCCATTGATCGAGCTGCGCGATGAATTGGCCGGCCAGCTCGGTATAACTCGATGTGCCGGTAGCCTCGAACAATGAGATCGCGGCGTTGGTCATGGCGGCGTAGTCGCTCGACAGTGCCGGAAACAGCTTCTTTGCTCCAAGCATCGAATGCGGCAGCCGGCCGTCTCGACCAGCGCTGGCAATGGCAGCAAAGGCCTGTTCCGCCGCCTCGATCCAGTCGATCCGTTTCAGGGCACGCCCGGCTTCGGCGAGAGCCGCGATCACCAGGCCGTTCCAATCGGTCAGGATTTTGCCGTCACGCCCGGGCCTGACGCGCTGCTCCCGGGCTGCCTGCAACTTTTCTTTCAGCGGAATGAGCTGGTCGCGATCGGCGACGCTTTGTGTTTGCTGGGCTTCGGTCTGGTGGATGATTGGCTTGCCTTCCCAACCATGCGGGCTGGAAAGTGTGAAGTGTTGGAAAAATAAGCCTGATTCGTCGCCGAGAGCGGTTTCGATCTCATCCCTGCTCCAGGTGTAGAACAACCCCTCCTCGCCCTCGCTGTCGGCGTCGAGGCTGGCAGCGAAAGCACCGCCATCGACGCGCATCTCGCGCAAGAGCCAGTCGATCGCCTCTTCGATTCGCACCCGGAACAATTCATTGCCTGATGCCGCATAGGCCCAGTTGCACAGCCGGATGAGCTGGGCGTTGTCGTAGAGCATCTTTTCGAAATGCGGCACCAGCCATTCGGCATCGGTGGAGTAGCGGCTGAGACCGCCGCCGATATGGTCATAGATGCCACCCGCCAGCATCTTTTCTAGGCTGAGCAGGACGGCGTCGCGATGGGCTGTGGCGCCGTCGCGCAGCCAGGACAGCCAGAGCGTCTGCATGAATGGCGCATTGGGGAACTTGGGCGCACCGCGCATGCCGCCCAGCTCCCGGTCGATCATGCCGTCGATGCCGTTGGCGAGCGTCGCAAGCGTGTCGCGATCGAGCACGGCTTTGGCATGCGTGCCCGCCAGCCGCGCCTCGACATGCGTGGTGAGGCCGTCGGCGCTTTGGTTAACGCTTTCTTTCTTCTCCCGCCACGCCTTGTCGACCGCCTCCAGCACCTGGACGAAGCCCGGGCGGCCGTAACGGGCTTGGCGCGGAAAATAGGTGCCGCCCCAGAAAGGTTTTCCGTCCGGTGTCAGAAACATGGTCAGCGGCCATCCGCCCTGCTCGCCCATCGACGACAGCGCGGCCATATAGATCTGGTCGATGTCCGGCCGCTCCTCGCGATCGACCTTGATATTGACGAAGAGACGGTTCATGACGGCGGCGACGTCGTTGTTCTCGAAGCTTTCGTGCGCCATGACATGGCACCAGTGGCAGGCGGCGTAGCCGACCGAGAGCAGGATTGGCCGCTGCAGCGCCTTTGCTTCGGCGAGCGACGCCGGCGACCATGCCCGCCAATGCACCGGGTTGCCGCTATGCTGCTGCAGGTAGGGGCTGGCCTCTTCGGCAAGTAGATTTTGCGCGGGCAGATTTTGCGCGGTCACGGTCGGGCACTCGGCGAATTGTCGATGAATAAGCGAAGCTAGGGCGGTTGTGCTGGGTCGGCAAATGATTTCAGGTGATTCCATAGTTGCCCTGTCGAGCGGCCGCCTGCCCGCTGGTGTTGCCGTGATCCGCATTTCCGGCCCGCAAAGTCGATTTGTCGTTGAAACGATTGCCGGTTCAATGGTTCAGAATCGTGCTGCCGCCTATCGCAAGTTCAGGGCGCCGGACGGATCGGTGCTCGACAGCGGCCTGGTCGTCTTCTTTGCCGGCCCAAACAGCTTTACCGGTGAGGATATCGCGGAATTCCATGTCCATGGCGGGCGCGCCGTGGTGGCGCGGATGCTGGAGACGATCGCCGGCTTCGACGGCGTCAGGCATGCCGAACCGGGTGAATTCACCCGCCGTGCGTTTCTCAACGGCAAGGTCGATCTGGTCGAGACCGAGGCGCTGGCCGATCTCGTCAATGCCGAGACGGAGGCGCAGCGGCGCTTTGCCATGCAGAATGCCGAAGGGGCGCAGAGCGAGCTCTATCTCAACTGGCGCCGTCGGCTCATTCATGCACGGGCGATGATCGAGGCCGAGATCGATTTTGCCGACGAAGACGATGTGCCGGGTTCCGTTGCGGAGACGGTCTGGTCGGACGTCCGCGCGATGATCGGCGAGATCGAGCGTCATGTCGAAGGGTTCCGGGCCGCCGAAATCATCCGCGACGGCTTCGAGGTCGTCATCCTCGGCGCGCCGAATGCCGGCAAATCCAGCCTGTTCAACGCTCTGGCCCGGCGCGAGGCGGCGATCGTCACCGAAGAGCCCGGCACCACCCGCGATCTGCTCGAAGTGGTGCTCGACCTGGAGGGGATGCGTATAAGGGTAACCGATACCGCCGGCCTGCGCGAGACGCCCGGCAGGATCGAGGCCATCGGCATTGAAAGGGCGAGGAGCAAGGCCGGTACTGCCGGTCTGTTGCTCGTGCTGGAGGATCTGGTGGCGCCGGTCCCGATCGGCGCGATTCCGGCCGATATCCCGACATTGCGGGTTGGGACAAAAGTCGATCTGCTGCAAGATAAACCGCCGGCGCTTGCCAGGCGCTACGACGCGGTAATCTCGACCAGGGACGGCAGCGGGCTGGCGGAATTGCTAGCGGAGATCGGCCGCCGCGCCGCCGCGCAGATCGGCCAGGCCGGCGATATCCTGCCGTCGCGTCTCAGGCACGTCGAACTCCTCAACGAGACGAACCGCTACTTGCTTGTAGCAGTGACAGGGACCGAGCGCGGACAGGAGTTACGGGCCGAGGAATTGCGACTGGCAGCGGATAGGCTTGGCCGGATTGTCGGGGCAGTCGATGTCGAGGACATGCTGGACGTCATTTTTTCGCAGTTCTGCATCGGCAAATGACTCACGTGAAACATTGCAGGCAGGCAGGCTTCGGATGATTCACGTGAAACGCTGAGCGTTGACGGGCAGGAGGAGGCCAGCCGCCAGCCGCCAATCTCGACGTCTGCGACTAGCGTAGGCCTCCATCACTTCGTCATCCTAGGGCGGAGCGAACGCGAAGCGGGAGCATGGACCCTAGGATCCATGCCGTAACGCCGGCCGAAGAATGCGGCGGCTTGGAATGACGCTTGCGTTCGTAACGCCGCCGCCGCCCGCTCTGTTCTAGCCCGACAGAGCACTGCCGTGAGGTAACGGCATGGATCCTAGGGTCTTCGCGGCGTCGCTTCGCTCCTGCTCCGCCCTAGGATGACGAAGGGAGGGGAAGCCTTGGCTAATCTCGAAAGCTTCGCGATAACTCAGCGATGAACTTTGGTTGCCGCCCGCCAAATCTCGGTGCCAAGGCACCAGTTGCATTGTTTCACGTGAAACGATTCACTGAGCGTTCTTGACAGCGCAGGCTCTCGGGGACATGTGTCGGTCCACTTGAATTCGGGATTCTGAAATGGCCGATCACTATGATGTTGTTGTGGTGGGCGGCGGCCATGCTGGTTGCGAGGCGGCCAGCGCCGCCGCGCGCGCCAGCGCGAGAACGGCACTGGTGACGCTGCGCTTCGAGACGATCGGCGTCATGTCCTGCAACCCAGCGATTGGCGGGCTCGGCAAGGGGCATCTGGTTCGCGAGATCGACGCCATGGACGGCTTGATGGGGCGCGTTGCCGATGCGGCCGGCATCCAATTCCGCTTGCTCAACCGCCGCAAGGGACCGGCGGTGCGCGGGCCGCGGACGCAAGCCGACCGGAAGCTGTACCGGCTCGCCATGCAGGCGGCGATTCGCGAGCAGGCTAACCTCGACGTGGTCGAGGGCGAAGTTCTGGATTTCGAAATCGACAATGGACGCATAGCGGCCGTGCTGCTGGCGGGTGACCGCCGGCTTGCCTGCGGCGCCGTGGTGCTGACCACCGGCACCTTCCTGCGCGGGCTGATCCATATCGGCGAGAAGAAGATCGTTGCCGGCCGCATGAACGAGCAGGCCAGCCTCGGCCTGTCGGCGACGATGAGCCGTGCCGGCTTCAAGCTCGGACGGCTGAAGACCGGGACGCCGCCGCGGCTGGATGGCCGGACCATCGATTGGGCCTCGCTGGAAAGCCAGGCGGCGGATGACGACCCGGTGCCGTTCTCGCTGTTAACCGACAGCATCGACACCCCGCAGATCCATTGCGGCATCACGCGTACGACCGCAGCCACACACGAGCTGATCCGCGCCAATCTGGGCCGTTCGGCGATGTATTCCGGCTCGATCGAAGGGGTGGGGCCGCGTTACTGCCCGTCCATCGAGGACAAGATCGTCAAGTTCGGCGACCGCGAAGGCCACCAGATCTTTCTGGAGCCGGAAGGGCTGGACGATGACACCGTTTACCCCAACGGCATTTCGACCTCGCTGCCCGAGGACGTGCAGCTCGACATTCTAAAAACCATCCCAGGCCTCGAACGCGCCACCATGCTGCAGCCCGGCTACGCCATCGAATATGACCATGTCGATCCGCGCGAGCTCAAGCCGACGCTGGAAACCAAGCGAATCGGCGCTCTTTTCCTTGCTGGACAGATCAACGGCACCACCGGCTACGAGGAGGCCGGGGCGCAAGGGCTGCTGGCTGGCCTCAATGCCGCGCGTCAAGCGTCGGCGAGCGATCAGATCGTGCTCAGCCGCACCGAGGCCTATATCGGGGTGATGGTCGACGATTTGACCAGCCGCGGCATCGCCGAACCCTACCGGATGTTCACCTCACGGGCAGAGTTCCGGCTGTCGCTGCGGGCCGACAATGCCGATGAGCGGCTGACGCCACTGGCTGTGAGGCTCGGTATCGCTTCGCCGGAGCGAATGCATCGGTTCAGCGAGGTCGTGCAGGACCTTGAAAAGGCGAGGGACATTGCGCTTGGCACGACCATGACTCCCAACGAAGCGGCGCGCCATGGGCTCGAGATCAACAGGAACGGTGTGCGCCGTTCCGCTTACGAGTTGCTGGCTTATCCCGGGGTCGATGTCGCCTGGCTGACCCGAATCGCTCCGGAGTTCGCGGCAATCGACGCCAAAACGGCCGAACGCCTCGAAACGGAGGCGAAATATTCGGTCTATCTGGATCGCCAGCAGGCTGATGTCACGCAGATCAGGCATGAAGAGAGCCGGCTGATCCCGGCTTCGCTCGACTTTGCTTCTGTTCCCGGCCTGTCCAACGAGCTGAAGCAGAAGATGCTGGTGCGGCAGCCGGGTTCCATTGCCGACGCCCAGCGCATGGAAGGCATGACGCCGGCGGCGCTGGCGATCATCGTCGCGCATGTCCGCAACGCCGAGGCTGCTGCGCGAAGGAATGTAGCGTGAGCGCTGCCTGGTGGGCGAGCCTGCAAGAGGCTGCAGGTCCCGTTTCACGTGAAACATTCGAACGCCTGGTCGAGTTTGAGACGGTCTTCCATAAATGGAACCGCCGGATAAACCTGGCGGCGCAATCGACGCTAGACGATGTCTGGCGCCGCCACATCCTCGACAGCGCGCAGCTGGCGCGAATCAAACCGGGCGCGAAGCGCTGGGTCGATCTGGGCTCTGGCGGCGGTTTTCCCGGCCTTGTGCTTGCCTTTCTGCTCGCCGACCGTGACGGCGCCAGCATCGACCTGGTTGAAAGCAACCGGAAAAAAGCATCGTTCCTGCAAACGGTCGTCGGGCAATTCAATCTGCCCGCGAGAATCATTGCGCGGCGCATCGACGATGCTTATTCGCTTGTTTCGACACCTGAAATCGTCACAGCCAGGGCGCTGGCTTCGCTTCCGATGTTGCTTGACCTATCAGCGCCGTGGCTGACGGCGGGCGCGCGCGGCCTGTTCCACAAAGGCCGGGATTACCGCGCCGAAGTGGCAGAAAGCGCTCAACGATGGTCGTTCGATCTGGTAGAACATGCCAGCGCGACCGACGCTCATGGCGTCATACTCGAACTGTCTGATTTGCGCCAACTGACTAGATCGGCGACCTCGGAATGAATTTCTGGCATAGACCCATGATGAAGAATGGCCCCCGAATCATCACCGTTGCCAACCAGAAGGGCGGCGTCGGCAAGACGACGACGGCCATCAATCTGGCCACGGCGCTGGCGGCGATCGGCGAAAAGGTGCTGATCGTCGACCTCGATCCGCAAGGCAATGCCTCGACAGGCCTTGGCATCGACCGCAAGGACCGTACCGTCTCGTCCTATGACGTGCTGACCGGCGATCTGGAACTGGAAGCAGCGGCGATCCCGACGGCCGTACCCGGCCTGTCGATCGTGCCGTCGACACTCGACTTGCTCGGCATCGAGATGGAGATCGCTTCCGCGCCCGACCGGGTGCTCAAGCTGCGCAATGCGCTACGTGCCGCGAGCGAGCGTGGCGCGCCCTTCGGCTATGTGCTGATCGATTGCCCGCCATCGCTCAATCTGCTGACGCTGAACTCGATGGCGGCGGCCGATTCGGTCCTCGTGCCGCTGCAATGCGAATTCTTCGCGCTTGAAGGCTTGAGCCAGTTGCTGGAGACGGTCGAGCAGGTGCGCCGCTCGATCAATCCCGATCTGATCATTCAGGGCATCGTGCTGACCATGTATGATGGCCGCAACAACCTCGCCAACCAGGTGGTGCAGGATGTGCGGGCGCATATGGGCGACAAGGTCTATGAAACCGTCATCCCGCGCAATGTGCGTGTTTCCGAAGCGCCGTCCTATGGCAAGCCGGCGATCCTCTACGACCTCAAATGCTCGGGCAGCCAGGCCTATCTGCAGCTTGCCTCCGAGGTGATCCGCCGCGAGCGCAAATTGCGCGCCGCCTAGGGATAACGACTTGCAGAAGCTGATTCGATACCGAAACGATCTGGACAGACGATGAGCGAAGACTTTTCAAGAAAAAGACTGGGGCGAGGACTGGCCGCGCTGATCGGCGAAATCGATCGTCCGGCGGCGCCGGAAAAGCAGGGCATGAATGCTGACGGCAAGGTGCCGATCGAGTTCCTGAGCCCGAATCCTAAAAATCCGCGCCGGCATTTCGGCGACGCCGACCTCACCGATCTTGCCCAGTCGATCCGCGAACATGGTGTCGTGCAGCCGGTGGTGGCGCGGCCGTCGCCGACGCAAGCTGGCCGGTATGAGATTATCGCAGGCGAGCGGCGCTGGCGGGCGGCGCAACGCGCCGGGCTGAGCGAGATCCCGATCATCGTGCGCGATGTCAACGATCGCACGGCGCTTGAGCTGGCGATCATCGAAAACGTCCAGCGCACCGACCTCAATCCGGTCGAGGAGGCGATGGGCTATCAGCAGCTGATCGACGATCACGGCTACACCCAGGCCGATCTCGGTCAGGTGATCGGCAAGAGCCGCAGCCATGTCGCCAACACGCTCAGGCTCTTGAAGCTGCCCGACGTGATCCGTGACATGCTGGTCGACGGCGCGCTGTCGGCCGGCCACGCCCGCACATTGGTTACGGCGCAGGATCCGGCGGGCCTGGCCAAGCGGATCGTCGAGGAGGGGCTTTCGGTGCGCCAGGCCGAAGCGCTGACGCAGATGCCGGCCGGCGCTCCAACCGTAAAGCGACAGCCTGCGGAACCGGCACAGAAGGATGCCGACACGCTGGCGCTGGAAAAGCTGATGACCGACACGATCGGCATGATCGTCACGATCGAGCATAAGGAGCGCGGCGGCGTGCTGCGCGTTGGCTATCGGACACTGGACCAGCTCGATGAGCTCTGCCGGCGCTTGAAGCAGGAGCGATAGGTGCTTGAGGTACGGATGTTTTTAGCCGGCAAATGATCTTCTGGCTTAGGATTAAGCACGGCTAAGCGGACATGTTCGTCCTGGTAATACAAGAGGGCTGGCGATTGCCAGCCCTTCCTTTTTCAGGGCGCTGGTGATTGGCGAAATCGCCGGGGCTGCTGATCTCCCCCTTGAGGGACCCTTGTGGGGAGGGGGCAGTGGTGGGGGATCCATCGTAGAGCGAAAGCCTCGGCTTTCCACCTGCGATAGCCCTGTTTTGGGGGGGAGATGGCCGGCGGGGCAGGTCGTCTCCCATATAGCGACGGCACCTTGCGGAAGCGAAGAAGATGTCGGCGTTCCACGCTCGGCGACCCCCTCTTCGCCTTCGGCGACATCTACCCCTCATGGGGGGAGATCAGGTGCGCTGCGCCAGCCTTGCACTCTCCACGGCAATGCCGAGCAGCGCCTGCCTTGCCAGCGCGACCGAGAGGTCCGGCCGACGGCGCGTCTGCAGGACCGCGGTCTGCAGCCTGGTCAAGGCGCGGCCAAGCGCCTCGCTGTTCCAGCGTTCGAGAGCCTTCTCCACCAACTTGCGCCGCGCGAAAAAAACCGGCGGGCGCGCCGCGGCAACGACCGCCGCGGCGTTGCGGCCGCCGGCGTCCATCAGGCCGCGCATCGCCTGCATCGCCTGCAGCTGCCGCATCGCGGATGAAAGCACCAGAAAAGCCTGGCCGCCGGCCTGGCAGTGGCGGGTGAAGGCCATGTCGAAATCGCCGACCTTGCCTTCGAGCACGGCATCGACGGCGTCGTCGAAGGACAGACCGGAAACATCACCCGACGTCGCCTTGACGTCGTCGAGGCCGATTTCGCTCTGGCCGTGGGCGTAGAGCAGCAGCTTTTCGATCTCGCCGCGCGAGGCCAGCCGGTCACCACCGAGGTTGCGGCGCAGCACCTGGCGGGCCTCCAGCGTCATCGACATGCCGGCCTTGCGCAATTCCTCGTCGATGACCGTATCGATGTCGCGGGCCTCGTCGGCATAGCACGGTAGCGCCATGGCAATGTCGGCCGCCTCAACAATGGCGCGCAGGCCAACGCCTTTCTTCAGGTCGCCGGCCTCGATCAGGATGATGGCGTCACGCGGCGGCTCTGATGTCAGCGCCTTGACGTCGTCGGCAAGCGCCTTCTGGCCGGAAGCATTGCGCACCCACAGCAGGCGCCGCTCCGAAAACATCGGCACCGTGCGGGCTTCGTCGAGCAGGCGGCCCTCGTCGCGGTCGACTTCCGAACCGTCCAGCCTGACCACCGAGAACGGATCGTCGAGCGGCAGACCGGTTTTCCCGGCAAAGGCCTTCGCCCGCTCGGCGACGAGCCCGCGGTCCGGCCCGTAAAGCAGGACGATCGAGATGCGCGGATCCGGCCGCGCCAACCACGAATCGACCTCGTATCCTTTCTTCTGTGCCATGGATTCTGGTTAGCACGATGCGGGCGCGGGGTGAAATGATGGGTTGAATGGATTGTTTCGAGACGTCGGTGGGACAGACGGGGCGCGAAGGAAGGCCGGTCTCAAGACTTGGGTTCCTCGCCCACGCGAAGCGGCCGGAGAGGGGGCTTTCGCAAGGCGCGGTTCCCCCCTCTCCGTCTCGGCTTCGCCGAGCCACCTCTCCCCCACTCCCGTGG